>NZ_NEIZ01000034.1:0-6435 GCF_002113645.1 Pseudomonas sp. B35(2017)
AACGACCCGGGCACCGGGGTGATGCGTCACGCCGATGCCGGTTACCAGATTGCGATCGACTGCGCCAAAGAGCAGGGCCTGAACCTGCCGATGATCACTGGCGGCAAGTAACGCAAATCCCTGTGGGAGCTGGCTTGCCAGCGATTGCGGCGGCACTGCTGGAATTGATGTTTAAAGTGCCTACGTCATCGCTGGCAAGCCAGCTCCCACAGGAATCGAGTAAGCCCGACAGAACAATTAAAACAATCCACAGAGGTTGAATCATGGCAGGCAACACCGATCGTGCAGGCAACAAACCGTTGATCGAAAGGCGTTCGATCGACTACATCCCGGAAGCGGAAAGACACGGTCGTCTGTTCAGTCAGTTCACCCTGTGGATGGGTGCCAACCTGCAAATCACCGCGATTGTCACCGGGGCCCTGGCCGTGGTGCTGGGCGGCGATGTGTTCTGGTCTTTGATCGGTCTGCTGATCGGTCAACTGCTGGGCGGCGGGGTGATGGCGCTGCACGCGGCGCAAGGGCCCAAGCTCGGCCTGCCGCAGATGATTTCCAGCCGGGTGCAGTTCGGCGTCTACGGCGCGGCGATTCCGATCGTGCTGGTGTGCCTGATGTACCTCGGCTTCACCGCCACCGGGACCGTGTTGTCCGGTCAGGCGCTGGGCCAGTTGTTCGGGGTCAGCGACACCGTCGGCATCCTGCTTTTCGCCAGCGTCATCGTCGTGGTCACGGTGCTCGGCTATCGGGTGATTCACTGGATCGGCCGCATCGCCAGCGCCATTGGCGTGATCGCTTTCGTTTATCTGTTCAGCCGTCTGATGAGTCAGGTGGACGTCGGCGCGCTTCTTGAAATCCGCCACTTCAGCTGGAGCAGTTTCCTGCTGGCGGTGTCGCTCGCGGCCTCCTGGCAGATCGCTTTCGGGCCGTACGTGGCGGACTACTCGCGCTACCTGCCGAGCAAGGTGTCTTCGGTGAAGACCTTCTTCGCCGCCGGTGCAGGTTCGGTGATCGGCGCGCAGGTTGCGATGATCCTCGGTGTGTTCGCGGCCGCTTCGGCCAACGGGCAATTCGCCGGTCATGAAGTCGCCTACATCGTCGGTCTGGGCGGGACCGGTGCCACCGCCGCGCTGCTGTACTTCAGCATCGCGTTCGGCAAGGTCACCATCTCCACGCTGAACTCCTACGGCAGCTTCATGTGCATCGCGACCATCATCAGCGGCTTCCGCGGCCACCTGACGGTCACCCGCATGCAGCGCCTGGTGTTCGTGCTGGTGATCGTCGGCGCCGCGACCCTGATCGCGCTGCTCGGCCAGCATTCGTTCCTGGGGGCGTTCAAGTCGTTCATCCTGTTCCTGCTGGCGTTCTTCACGCCCTGGAGCGCCATCAACCTGGTGGACTACTACTGCATCACCCGCGAGCGCTACGACGTGCCGGCGCTGGCCGATCCGAACGGCCGCTACGGCCGCTGGAACGTGCTGGGCATCAGCGTCTATGTGTTCGGCGTGCTGGTGCAGCTGCCGTTCATCTCGACCAAGTTCTACACCGGCCCGCTGGTGGCCGCCCTGGGCGATGTGGACATTTCCTGGATCATCGGCCTGGTGCTTCCCGCCGGCCTCTACTATGTGTGTGCCAAGAAGTGGCACGGTGCAGTGCCCGATCGCCTGATTCTGCCCCTCGAGCAGAACAGCGCCGTACAACCTAAAACAAGCGGGGCCGGTCGCGCTGCGGCGCAGGCCTGATTTGGACGTGGACAGGGCTGGATGCCTCTTGACTGCCGTAAGCCAATTCATGATT
Organism: Pseudomonas sp. B35(2017); assembly: GCF_002113645.1. Classification (NCBI taxonomy): domain Bacteria; kingdom Pseudomonadati; phylum Pseudomonadota; class Gammaproteobacteria; order Pseudomonadales; family Pseudomonadaceae; genus Pseudomonas; species Pseudomonas sp. B35(2017). Next base: position 1,792 of record NZ_NEIZ01000034.1, read on the forward strand.
AGGAGCGTCACAACAATGAAATCGAACAAGACCCTGCTGACCACTCTGCTTTCCATGGGCCTTCTGGCCAGCGCCGGCGCCACCCAGGCCGCCGGCTGGTGCGAATCCGGCAAACCGGTGAAGTTCGCCGGCCTGAACTGGGAAAGCGGCATGCTGCTGACCGACGTGCTGCAAGTGGTGCTGGAGAAAGGCTACGACTGCAAGACCGACAGCCTGCCGGGCAACTCCATCACCATGGAGAACGCCCTGAGCAGCAACGATATCCAGATCTTCGCCGAGGAGTGGGTCGGCCGCAGCGAGGTCTGGAACAAGGCTGAGAAGGCCGGCAAGGTCGTCGGCGTCGGTGCCCCTGTGGTGGGCGCCATCGAAGGCTGGTACGTGCCGCGCTACGTGATCGAGGGCGACGCCAAGCGCAAGCTCGAAGCCAAGGCGCCGGACCTCAAGCACATCGCTGACCTTGGCAAGTACTCGGCGATCTTCAAGGACGCCGAAGAACCGTCCAAGGGCCGCTTCTACAACTGCCCCGCCGGCTGGACCTGCGAGCTGGACAACACCGAGATGCTCAAGAGCTACGGCCTGGAGAGCAGCTACACCAACTTCCGCCCGGGCACCGGTCCCGCGCTGGATGCGGCGGTGCTGTCGAGCTACAAGCGCGGCGAGCCGATCCTGTTCTACTACTGGTCGCCGACCCCGCTGATGGGCCAGATCGACGCGGTGAAGCTGGAAGAGAAGGCCGGCGTCGACAAGAGCGTGACCATCAAGGTCGGCCTGTCCAAGACCTTCCACGACGAGGCGCCGGAGCTGGTGTCCGTGCTGGAGAAGGTCAACCTGCCGATCGACCTGCTGAACCAGAACCTGGGCCGCATGGCGAAGGAACGCATCGAGTCGCCGAAGCTGGCGAAAATCTTCCTCAAGGAACATCCTGAAGTCTGGCACGCGTGGGTCAGTGAAGACGCTGCCAAGAAAATCGACGCGGCGCTGTAGGTCGAATTCCTCCCGGCCAACCGAGAGGCTGGCCGGGGTGTTCGCCGCAATCGCTTGACTGAGTTTTCTGATTGAGAGCCGCTTATGTTTCCCGAAAGCTTTACCTTTTCCATCGCCGACTGGGTCAACGGTTGGGTCGACAAACTGGTCACCAACTACGGCGACGTGTTCCGCCACATCTCCGACACCCTGCTCTGGGCCATCGTCAACCTTGAGGGCCTGCTGCGCGCCGTGCCGTGGTGGCTGATGCTGGCCATCGTCGCCGGCATCGCCTGGCACGCCACCCGCAAGGTGGTCACCACCGGCGTGATCGTCGGCCTGCTGTTCCTGGTCGGTGCCGTCGGCCTGTGGGACAAGCTCATGCAGACCCTGGCGCTGATGCTGGTGGCGACGCTGATCTCGGTGCTGATCGGCGTGCCGCTGGGGATCCTCTCGGCGCGCAGCGACCGTCTGCGCTCGGTGCTGATGCCGCTGCTCGACATCATGCAGACCATGCCCAGCTTCGTGTACCTGATCCCGGTGCTGATGCTGTTCGGCCTGGGCAAGGTGCCGGCGATCTTCGCCACCGTGATCTACGCCGCGCCGCCGCTGATCCGCCTGACCGACCTTGGCATCCGCCAGGTCGACGGCGAAGTGATGGAGGCGATCAACGCCTTCGGCGCCAACCGCTGGCAGCAACTGTTCGGCGTGCAGCTGCCGCTGGCCCTGCCCAGCATCATGGCCGGGATCAACCAGACCACGATGATGGCCCTGTCGATGGTGGTGATCGCCTCGATGATCGGCGCCCGCGGCCTTGGCGAAGACGTGCTGGTGGGCATCCAGACCCTCAACGTCGGACGCGGCCTCGAAGCCGGTCTGGCCATCGTGATTCTCGCTGTGGTCATCGACCGCATTACCCAGGCCTACGGTCGTGCGCGGCATGAGGTGAGCAAATGAGCAACGCAACCGTGAGCAAGATCGAAGTCAAGAACGTCTTCAAGATTTTCGGCAACCGCGCCAAGGATGCGCTGGCCATGGTCGGCCAGGGCAAGACCAAGGAGCAGGTGCTCAACGAGACCGGTTGCGTGGTCGGGGTCAACGACTTGTCCCTGAGCATCGGCACCGGCGAGATCTTCGTGATCATGGGGCTGTCCGGCTCCGGCAAGTCGACCCTGGTGCGCCACTTCAACCGCCTGATCGACCCCACCAGCGGCGCGATCCTGGTGGACGGCGTGGACATCCTGCAGTACGACATGGACGCCTTGCGCGAATTTCGCCGGCACAAGATCAGCATGGTGTTCCAGAGCTTCGGCCTGCTGCCGCACAAGAGCGTGCTGGACAACGTCGCCTACGGCCTGAAGGTGCGCGGCGAAAGCAAGCAGCTGTGCACCGAGCGCGCGCTGCACTGGATCAACACCGTGGGCCTCAAGGGCTACGAAAACAAATACCCGCACCAGCTCTCCGGCGGCATGCGCCAGCGCGTCGGCCTGGCCCGGGCGTTGGCGGCGGACACCGACATCATCCTGATGGACGAGGCGTTCAGCGCCCTCGATCCGCTGATCCGCGCCGAGATGCAGGACCAGTTGCTGGAGCTGCAGAAGACCCTGCACAAGACCATCGTGTTCATCACCCACGACCTCGACGAGGCCGTGCGCATCGGCAACCGCATCGCGATCCTCAAGGACGGCCGCCTGATCCAGGTCGGCACGCCGAAGGAAATCCTGCACTCGCCGGCGGACGAATACGTGGACCGCTTCGTGCAGCGGCGGGCGGCGGTGGTCTGATCTGAATTTTGCGGTGGTCTGACGGGCCCCGTCGTCGGCAAGCCAGCTCCCACAGATCTCTCAGTGGTCACACGATCCCTGTGGGAGCTGGCTTGCCAGCGATGAGGCCAGTAGCGCTGCATCCCTATCAAGGTTGAGGTTTTAGATGTCCCAGGCTGAAAAAATCGTTATCGCCGACGCCCCGATGCGTTGGCAGGATGTGGTCGCCGTGGCCCGTCACGGTGCGCCGCTCGAGTTGTCGGCCAGCGCCTGGGCACGCATCGAGAACGCCCAGGCCATCGTCCAGCGCATCGTCGAAAGCGGCGAACGCGCCTATGGCGTGAACACTGGCCTCGGTGCGCTGTGCAACGTGTCGCTCAAGGACGAACAGCTCAGCCAGCTGTCGCGCAACACCCTGCTCAGCCATGCCTGCGGCGTCGGCCCGGTGCTGGCCGACGAGCAGACGCGGGCGATCCTGTGCGCGGCCATCCGCAACTTCAGCCAGGGCAAGTCCGGCGTGCACCGCCGGGTGGTCGAGGCGCTGCTGGCGCTGCTCAACCGCGGCATCACCCCGCAGGTGCCGTCCCAGGGCTCGGTGGGCTACCTGACCCACATGGCCCACATCGGCATCGCGCTGCTGGGCGTGGGCAACGTCAGCTACCGCGGGCAGATCGTCGCCGCGCAGCAGGCGCTGGCCGAAGAGGGCCTGCAGCCGGTGCAGTTGGGGGCGAAGGACGGGCTGTGCCTGGTCAACGGCACGCCGTGCATGACCGGCCTGAGCTGCCTGGCCATCGCCGACGCCACGCGTCTGGTGCAATGGGCCGACGTGATCGGCGCCATGAGCTTCGAGGCCCAGCGCGGCCAGATCGCCGCGTTCGACGCCGAGATCATCGCGCTCAAGCCGCACCCCGGCATGCAGCAGGTGGGCGTCAACCTGCGGGCGCTGCTCGACGGCAGCGAGGTGATCGCGTCGAGCAAGGGCATCCGCACCCAGGACGCCTTGAGCATCCGTTCGATTCCCCAGGTGCACGGCGCGGCGCGCGACCAGTTGGCGCACGCGGTCCGCCAGGTGGAGACCGAACTCAACGGCTGCACCGACAACCCGTTGCTGCTGGGCACGCCGGACGATTTCCGGGTGATGTCCCAGGCCAACCCGCACGGGCAGTCGGTGGCGCTGGCGGCGGACCTGCTGGCCATCGCCATGGCCGAGGTCGGCTCGATCGCCGAGCGGCGTCTGGATCGTCTGGTCAACCCGCACGTCAGCGGTCTGCCGGCGTTCCTGGTGGCCAACCCTGGGGTGAACTCCGGGATGATGATCGTGCAGTACGTCGCCGCGTCGCTGTGCGCGGAGAACCGCCAGTTGGCGCAACCGGCGGTGCTCGACAACTATGTGACTTCGGGCCTTCAGGAAGACCACCTGAGCATGGGCACCAACGCCGCGCTCAAGCTGCACCGCGCACTGGAGAACTGCACGCAGATCCTCGCCATCGAGTACCTGCTGGCCGCCCAGGCCTTCGAGTTCCTGAAAGAACAGCGCTTCGGCGCCGGCACCGGCAAGGCCTGGCGGTTGCTGCGCGAGCACGTGCCGGCCTACGACCAGGATCGTTGGCTGGCGCCGGACATTGCCCGTGCGGCCGGTGTCCTGAAAGCCCCGGAACTGTTGCGCAAGGCCTTGCCCGACGTGAACTGATTCCCCCGCAAACCAGCGTGCCAAGGCGCCAGCCCGCCCACAAGGCGGGAAGCGACGGACAACGGAACTCTCCGGAGCGTCTGGTGAATGAACAAGAACCTCTCAAAAGGAGCACAAGCATGACCGCGCTGAACCTGATTCCCGGCCAACTGACCCTGGCCCAACTGCGTGACGTCTACCAGAGCCCCGTCACGCTGACCCTCGACGACAGCGCCTCGGCGCCGATCG
>NZ_NEIZ01000035.1:0-3313 GCF_002113645.1 Pseudomonas sp. B35(2017)
GGAAACCCCACACTACCATCGGCGATGCATCGTTTCACTTCTGAGTTCGGGATGGGATCAGGTGGTTCCAACGCTCTATGGTCGTCAAGAAATTCTGTGTGCCGCACCGTCTTTCGACGCTTCGGCGAATCGGGTATGTGACAGCTTTGTGCGTTTCGCGAACTTTCGGTTCTGGCGTCTCCACACACCGCAATCTGGCCCCTTCCGGGTTCGCAAATTGCTTGGGTGTTATATGGTCAAGCCTCACGGGCAATTAGTATCGGTTAGCTCAACGCCTCACAGCGCTTACACACCCGACCTATCAACGTCGTAGTCTTCGACGGCCCTTCAGGGAGCTCAAGGCTCCAGTGAGATCTCATCTTGAGGCAAGTTTCCCGCTTAGATGCTTTCAGCGGTTATCTTTTCCGAACATAGCTACCCGGCAATGCCACTGGCGTGACAACCGGAACACCAGAGGTTCGTCCACTCCGGTCCTCTCGTACTAGGAGCAGCCCCTCTCAAATCTCAAACGTCCACGGCAGATAGGGACCGAACTGTCTCACGACGTTCTAAACCCAGCTCGCGTACCACTTTAAATGGCGAACAGCCATACCCTTGGGACCGGCTTCAGCCCCAGGATGTGATGAGCCGACATCGAGGTGCCAAACACCGCCGTCGATATGAACTCTTGGGCGGTATCAGCCTGTTATCCCCGGAGTACCTTTTATCCGTTGAGCGATGGCCCTTCCATACAGAACCACCGGATCACTAAGACCTACTTTCGTACCTGCTCGACGTGTCTGTCTCGCAGTCAAGCGCGCTTTTGCCTTTATACTCTGCGACCGATTTCCGACCGGTCTGAGCGCACCTTCGTACTCCTCCGTTACTCTTTAGGAGGAGACCGCCCCAGTCAAACTACCCACCATACACTGTCCTCGATCCGGATGACGGACCTGAGTTAGAACCTCAAAGTTGCCAGGGTGGTATTTCAAGGATGGCTCCACGCGAACTGGCGTCCACGCTTCAAAGCCTCCCACCTATCCTACACAAGCAAATTCAAAGTCCAGTGCAAAGCTATAGTAAAGGTTCACGGGGTCTTTCCGTCTAGCCGCGGATACACTGCATCTTCACAGCGATTTCAATTTCACTGAGTCTCGGGTGGAGACAGCGCCGCCATCGTTACGCCATTCGTGCAGGTCGGAACTTACCCGACAAGGAATTTCGCTACCTTAGGACCGTTATAGTTACGGCCGCCGTTTACCGGGGCTTCGATCAAGAGCTTCGCGTTAGCTAACCCCATCAATTAACCTTCCGGCACCGGGCAGGCGTCACACCCTATACGTCCACTTTCGTGTTTGCAGAGTGCTGTGTTTTTAATAAACAGTCGCAGCGGCCTGGTATCTTCGACCGGCGTGGGCTTACGCAGCAAGTGCTTCACCCTCACCGGCGCACCTTCTCCCGAAGTTACGGTGCCATTTTGCCTAGTTCCTTCACCCGAGTTCTCTCAAGCGCCTTGGTATTCTCTACCCAACCACCTGTGTCGGTTTGGGGTACGGTTCCCGGTTATCTGAAGCTTAGAAGCTTTTCTTGGAAGCATGGCATCAACCACTTCGTCGCCTAAAGGCAACTCGTCATCAGCTCTCGGCCTTGGGATCCCGGATTTACCTAAGATCCCAGCCTACCACCTTAAACTTGGACAACCAACGCCAAGCTGGCCTAGCCTTCTCCGTCCCTCCATCGCAATAACCGGAAGTACAGGAATATTAACCTGTTTTCCATCGACTACGCTTTTCAGCCTCGCCTTAGGGACCGACTAACCCTGCGTCGATTAACGTTGCGCAGGAAACCTTGGTCTTTCGGCGTGGGTGTTTTTCACACCCATTGTCGTTACTCATGTCAGCATTCGCACTTCTGATACCTCCAGCAAGCTTCTCAACTCACCTTCACAGGCTTACAGAACGCTCCTCTACCGCATCACTTGCGTGATACCCGTAGCTTCGGTGTATGGTTTGAGCCCCGTTACATCTTCCGCGCAGGCCGACTCGACTAGTGAGCTATTACGCTTTCTTTAAAGGGTGGCTGCTTCTAAGCCAACCTCCTAGCTGTCTAAGCCTTCCCACATCGTTTCCCACTTAACCATAACTTTGGGACCTTAGCTGACGGTCTGGGTTGTTTCCCTTTTCACGACGGACGTTAGCACCCGCCGTGTGTCTCCCATGCTCGGCACTTGTAGGTATTCGGAGTTTGCATCGGTTTGGTAAGTCGGGATGACCCCCTAGCCGAAACAGTGCTCTACCCCCTACAGTGATACATGAGGCGCTACCTAAATAGCTTTCGAGGAGAACCAGCTATCTCCGAGCTTGATTAGCCTTTCACTCCGATCCACAGGTCATCCGCTAACTTTTCAACGGTAGTCGGTTCGGTCCTCCAGTCAGTGTTACCTAACCTTCAACCTGCCCATGGATAGATCGCCCGGTTTCGGGTCTATACCCAGCGACTAAACGCCCTATTAAGACTCGCTTTCGCTACGCCTCCCCTATTCGGTTAAGCTCGCCACTGAATATAAGTCGCTGACCCATTATACAAAAGGTACGCAGTCACAGAACAAAGTCTGCTCCCACTGCTTGTACGCATACGGTTTCAGGATCTATTTCACTCCCCTCTCCGGGGTTCTTTTCGCCTTTCCCTCACGGTACTGGTTCACTATCGGTCAGTCAGTAGTATTTAGCCTTGGAGGATGGTCCCCCCATGTTCAGACAAAGTTTCTCGTGCTCCGTCCTACTCGATTTCATGGCCAAGAGATTTTCGCGTACAGGGCTATCACCCACTATGGCCGCACTTTCCAGAGCGTTCCGCTAATCTCAAAGCCACTTAAGGGCTAGTCCCCGTTCGCTCGCCACTACTAAGGGAATCTCGGTTGATTTCTTTTCCTCAGGGTACTTAGATGTTTCAGTTCCCCTGGTTCGCCTCTTGCACCTATGTATTCAGTGCAAGATAACCAGCTTGTGCTGGCTGGGTTCCCCCATTCAGAGATCTCCGGATCAAAGTCTGTTTGCCGACTCCCCGAAGCTTATCGCAGGCTACCGCGTCTTTCATCGCCTCTGACTGCCAAGGCATCCACCGTATGCGCTTCTTCACTTGACCATATAACCCCAAGCAATCTGGTTATACTGTGAAGACGACATTCGCCGAAAATTCGCATTGCTCCAAGAGCAACTCACAAATTTTACCTTAGCCTGAATCCGCACCAGTGAAAGTGCTTCATCAGTCTTTCTATCACATACCCAAATTTTTAAAGAACGATCTGACAAAGGTCAGAAATCAACATTCACCA
>NZ_NEIZ01000036.1:0-5196 GCF_002113645.1 Pseudomonas sp. B35(2017)
CCAGGAAGCGGTGCTGCTGGCCCGGGAGGATGAACCCGGCCAAGTGCGCCTGGTGGCGTACTTCACCGCCCAGGCACAAGTCGAGCCGCTGGAGGTGGGCGAACTGCGCACGCACCTGCTGAGCCAACTGCCGGAATACATGGTGCCGTCGGCGTTTGTCCGGCTCGACGCCTTGCCGCTGACCGCCAACGGCAAGCTCGACCGCAAGGCCTTGCCGAAACCCGAGCGCAGCGCGTTGTTCACCCGCGAGTACGAGGCGCCCCAGGGCGAGCTGGAGAACGCATTGGCGCAGGTCTGGGCCGAGGTATTGCAGGTGGAGCGGGTAGGGCGCCACGATCACTTCTTCGAACTGGGCGGCCACTCGCTGCTGGCGATGCGCATGGTGTCCCAGGTGCGCCAGCGCCTGGGCGTGGAACTGGCACTGAGCGACCTGTTCGCCAACGCCGAACTGGCCGCCGTGGCCGAGGTGCTGTCCCGCGCGGGCCGCAGCACGCTGCCGGACATCGTGCCGGCGCCCCGCGACCAGGCGCTGCCGCTGTCGTTCGCCCAGCAGCGGTTGTGGTTCCTGTCGCAGATGGAAGGGGCCAACACGGCGTACAACATCCCGATCGCCCTGCGCCTGCGCGGGCGCCTCGACGAAGACGCGCTGCAGCGCTCATTGGCGCGGATTGTCGCCCGCCACGAAACCCTGCGCAGCCGCTTCGCCCAGTTCAATGACGAAGCCGAGGTGCTGATCGCCCCGGTGGACAGCGGCTTGCCGTTGCAGGCTGAAGACCTGCGCCGCCACCCGCAGGCCGAAGACGCGTTGCTGGCGTTGATCGAGGGCGAAGCGTCGGCCCCGTTCGACCTGGAGGGCGATCCGCTGATCCGCGGACGGCTGGTGCGCATGGCCGATGATCACCACGTCTTGCTGCTGACCTTGCACCACATCGTCACCGACGGTTGGTCCATGGGCGTGCTGACCCGCGAGCTGATGGCGCTTTACCAGGCCTTCAGCCACGGCGAGCCCGATCCGCTGCCGCCGCTGGCCTTGCAGTACACCGACTACGCCGTGTGGCAACGCCGCTGGCTCAGCGGCGAGGTGCTGCAACGCCAGAGCGACTACTGGCGCCAGACCCTGAGCGGCGCGCCGGCTTTGCTGGCCTTGCCCACCGACCGGCCGCGGCCGGCGCAGCAGGACTACGCCGGCCGCCAGATCGAAATCACCTTGGATGAACGCCTGACCGCCGGCCTCAACGCGTTGTGCCAGCGCCACGGCGTGACGCTGTACATGGCTCTGACGGGCGCGTGGGCGATGCTGATGGCGCGCCTGTCCGGCCAAGCGGACGTGGTGATCGGCTCGCCGGTGGCCAACCGTGGCCGGGCCGAGATCGAAGACCTGATCGGCATGTTCGTCAACACCCTGGCGCTGCGCATCGACACCTCGGGCGAGCTGAGCACCGAAGCGCTGCTGGCCCAGGTCAAGGCCCGCACGCTGGAAGCCCAGGCCCACCAGGACCTGCCGTTCGAGCAAGTGGTGGACATCGTCAAGCCGGAGCGCAGCCTGGCCCACAGCCCGTTGTTCCAGACCCTGTTCAGTTGGGAGAGCCGTCAGGGCGAACGCCTGGTCCTCGACAACCTGGCGCTCGAAGGCGTCGCCGAGCCCAGCCACTTCGCCAAGTTCGACCTGTCGCTGACCCTGCGCGAGGCGCAAGGCGAGCTTCGCGGCACGCTGGAGTACGCCACGGCGTTGTTCGACGAAGCGACGGTCGTGCGTTACTTCGGTTACCTGCAGCGGCTGCTGCAAGCGATGGCCAGTGATGACCACGCGGTGCTGGAGCAGGTGCCGATGCTGGCGGAAGACGAACGGCAGGCGTTGCTGTTCGATCTCAACGCCACCGACGTCGACTACGACCTGCAACAGACGATCCATGGCCTGTTCGAGGCCCAGGCCTTGCGCACGCCGCAGGCCGTGGCGGTCAAGAGCGGCGACCGTTCCTTGAGCTACGCCGAGCTGAACCGCCAGGCCAACCGCCTGGCCCGTCACTTGCGCGGCTTGGGCGTGGGCCCGGATGCGCGGGTGGGGATCTGCGTCGAGCGCAGCCCGGAGATGGTGGTGGGCCTGCTGGCGATCCTCAAGGCCGGCGGCGGCTACGTGCCGTTGGACCCGGCCTACCCGGCGGAACGCCTGGCCTACATGCTGGACGACAGCGCCCCGCTGGCGGTGCTGGTGCACGGCGCGACCCGCAGTGTGCTCGGCGAATCCGCCGCCCAGGTGGTCGACCTGGACGAAGCGGTTTGGGCATCGCAACCTGCCGACAACCTGCCGGCGCAGGGCCTGACCCCGCAGCACATGGCCTACGTGATCTACACCTCCGGCTCCACCGGCCAACCCAAGGGCGTGATCAACGAGCATTCCGGTGTGGTCAACCGCCTGCTGTGGATGCAGGACGCCTACCGCCTGAGCGCCAAGGACACGGTGCTGCAAAAGACCCCGTTCAGCTTCGACGTGTCGGTGTGGGAGTTCTTCTGGCCGCTGATGACCGGGGCGCGGCTGGTCATGGCCCGGCCCGAGGGCCACAAGGATCCGCAGTACCTGAGCGACATCATCGCGGCGGAGCGCGTCACCACGCTGCACTTCGTGCCGTCGATGCTCGACGTGTTCCTCGCCCATGGCGACACCGCCCGCTGCGCCGACCTGCGTCAGGTGATGTGCAGCGGCGAGGCGCTGCCGGGCAGCCTGGTGCGGCGCTTCAAGCGGCAGTTGCCGGGTATCGGCCTGCACAACCTGTACGGCCCGACCGAAGCGGCGGTGGACGTCACCGCGTGGGACTGCGCGGGCCCCCTCGACACCACGCCGGACAACACCCCCATCGGCAAACCGATCGCCAACACTCGGATGTACATCCTCGACGGGCAACGGCAACCGGTGCCGCTGGGCGTGGTCGGCGAGCTGTACATCGGCGGCGTGCAAGTGGCGCGGGGTTACCTCAACCGTGCGCCGCTCAGCGCCGAACGGTTCCTGGAGGATCCGTTCCGGCCGCAGGGCCGGATGTACCGCACCGGCGACGTCGCCCGCTGGCTGGCCGACGGCAACATCGAATACCTGGGCCGCAACGACGACCAGGTGAAGATCCGCGGCCTGCGCATCGAGCTGGGCGAGATCCAGTCGCGCCTGAGCGCCCTGGACGGCGTGCAGGAAGCGGCGGTGCTGGCCCGGGAGGACGTGCCGGGGGACAAGCGGCTGGTGGCGTACTACACCGGCACAGCGCAATCGGTGGAGGACCTGCGCACACGGCTGCTCGAACACCTGCCGGACTACATGGTGCCGGCGCTGTTCGTGCATCTGGACGCCTGGCCGCTGAGCCCCAACGGCAAGCTCGACCGCAAGGCGTTGCCGGCGCCGGATCAGGCTGCGGCGAGCGTGCGCCAGTACGAGGCCCCGGTCGGCGAGACGGAAATCACCCTTGCGCAACTGTGGTCCGAGCTGCTCAACGTCGAGCGGGTCGGGCGTCATGATCATTTCTTCGAACTGGGCGGGCACTCGCTGCTGGCGGTCAATCTGGTCGCCCGCATGCGCCGCGCCGGCCTGACGGCAGACGTGCGCGTGCTGTTCAACCAGCCGACCCTCGCCGCACTGGCGGCCGCCGTCGGCGGGGCGCCGGAAGCCGAAGTGCCGGCCAACCGCATCGCGCCGGACTGCCGGCGGATCACGCCTGAGCTGTTGCCGCTGGTTGCGCTGGAGCAGGCCGACATCGACCGCATCGTCGCCGGCATCCCTGGCGGCGCGGCCAACGTGCAGGACATTTACCCGCTGGCGCCGTTGCAGGCCGGGATCCTGTTCCATCACCTGACGGCCACCGAGGGCGATCCGTACGTGCTGCAGGCGCAGTTCGCCTTCGCCGACGAGCAGCGTCTGAACGCGTTCGCCGAGGCCTTGCAGCATGTGATCGACCGTCACGACATCCTGCGCACCTCGTTCTACTACGAAGGGCTGGACGAACCGGTGCAGGTGGTCTGGCGCCAGGCGTCGCTGGTGAGCGAAACGCTGGAGCTGGACGCGGAGGCGGGGGACGCGCTGACGCAGTTGCGCGCGCGGTTCAATGTCCGGCATTACCGCATGGCCGTGGATCAGGCACCGTTGCTGCGTGTGGTGCATGCCTGGGATGCGGACAACCGGCGCGTGGTGGCGCTGCTGCTGTTCCATCACCTGGTGATGGATCACGTAGCGCTTGAGGTGCTGCAACACGAGATGAACGCCGTGCTGCTCGGTCACGAGCAGCGCTTGGCGGAACCGGTGCCGTACCGCAACCACGTGGCCCGCGCGCATTCGGGCCTCGACGACCGGGCGCACGAGGCGTTCTTCCGGGCGATGCTTGGCGATGTCGAGGAAGCGACCGTGCCCTATGGCCGCCATGCCGCCCAGGGCGGCGAGACGGCGCGGGCGCACCTGACGCTGGACAATCCGCTCAGCCGTACGCTGCGGCGCCAGGCCCGACGCCTGGGCATCAGCGTCGCCAGCCTGATGCACCTGGCCTGGGCTCAGGTGCTGGGGCAACTGGCGGGCCGCGACGACGTGGTATTTGGCACCGTCCTGCTCGGCCGCCTGCACGGTGGCGAGGGTGTCGAGCGGTCGCCGGGGGTGTTCGTCAATACCTTGCCGTTGCGCATCGGCCTGACCGGGCAAACCGTGAAGGCCGCCGCGCTGGCCGTCCAGCAACGCTTGAACCAACTGCTGGAGCATGAACACGTGCAACTGGCGCTGGTGCAGCATTGCAGCGCCATGGCGCCGGGCACGCCGCTGTTCGGCACGTTGCTCAATTACCGCCACAGCGCACCGCAGGGTGCAGCCTCCGCCGAGGCGGAGCGCGCCTGGCAGGGCATGCGATTGCTGGAGGCCGAGGAACACACCAACTATCCCGTGACCCTCAGCGTCGATGACCTGGGCGAGGATTTCAGCCTGACGGCGTTGACCGGGGCGGGGATCGAGGCCCGGCGGATCTGCGGATACATGCACGGCGCGCTGGAGCGCCTGGCGCTTGCGTTGGAGCAGTCGCCGAACCTGCCGATCGATCAACTGACGATCCTGACGGCGGCGGAACGCGAGCAAGTGCTGCACGGCTTCAACGCCACCGCCGCCGACTACCCGCAAGGCCTCACCACCCAGCAACGCTTCGAGGCCCAGGCCGCGCAACGGCCCGACGCCGTGGCCGCCGC
>NZ_NEIZ01000037.1:0-3976 GCF_002113645.1 Pseudomonas sp. B35(2017)
CGCTGTGGGCCTGCAGCCGCCCTTGTTCGTCGTATTGGTATTGGCTGAGCAGCAGGCCTTGCTGGCGTTGCTGTTCGCGGCCGGCGCTGAACTGGTGGCTGGTCAGGCGCGAGCCGTTGAGGTCGATGCCGCTGAGCTGGCCGCCGGGCAGATGGCGGTAGTCGAGCGTGCTGCCGTCGGGGAGGCGGCAATGCTTGAGCTGGCCGACGCTGTCGTATTCGTAGCGCAGGGTGCCCCAGCCTTGGTGCTCGGTGGTCAGGCGATCCTGCAGGTCGTATTCGTAGGCGAGGGGCCAGTGGCCGTCGTCGACGCTGACCAGGCGGCCGAGGGCGTCGTAGCTGTAGTGGATTTCCTCGCCGTCGGGCAGGGTCTTCACCAGCAGGCGGCCGGCGGCGTCGCGCTGGTACTCGGTCACCAGCTCGCTGGCGTCGTCGCCGAACTCGGTCTTCTTCAGCAGTTGGCCGTTGAGGTCGTATTCGTAGGCGGTGCGGCGGCCGTCGAAGCCGGTTTCCTGCTGGATCAGGCCGTTGCTGTAGTAGTCGAGGCGGTAGTGCTCGCCGCGTTCGTTTTCGATGTCGGTGAGCAGCAGGCGCGAGTTGTCGTAGCGGTAGCGCAGTTGGCTGCCGTCCGGGTTGATGCGGCGGCTGACCAGGTGCAGGTTGTCGGCGTACTCGTAGCGGGTGATGCGGCCGAGTTCGTCGCATTCGGCGGTGACGCGGCCGTAAGGGTTGTAGGTAAACTCGCGGGTTGCACCGCCGGGCAGAGTAATCTTTGATAGGCGGTTTACAGCATCCCACTGATAGTGAGTGACTGCACCGGTCTCAGCCTGACGCGTGATCTGCCGACCGAGTGCGTCGTAACGATATTTGCGCTGACCGCCGCTGGGTAAGCGTTCCTCCAGCAATTGGCCAAGATTGTTCCAACCCAGTTGATGACGGCTTCCATCAGGGTGTCTGATCTCCAGTAAACGTCCCTGGCGGTCGTAGCTGTAGTGCGTCGAGTTGCCATCCGGATCAACTTGCTCGGTGATATCGCCCTGGTCGTTACGCCAATAGATCCACTTGGCTGAGCCACGGTTAACCACACGGACGTAACCGTTGTAATACTCGTAGGAGGTCGGCACGTCTTCCGGGGGGATTATCGCGACCAGTCGACCCGCTTCATTGTATTTATATTCAGTGACCGCACCGAGCGGATCCTTTTCGGCAATCAACCGGCCTTGATCGTCATAAGCTTTAAGATGCTCCGCGCCATCCGGGTCGACCTTGGCGACGAGTCTGGCCTTGTCATCGTGGATGTAGATCTCTTCGCTGCCATCGGCGTTGGTAACTGTAACGCTACCTTTGTCATCCCAGGAGTAGTGCGCGTCCATCTGCGAGAAGTTGGCCCAGTGATGGGTGCAACGCGCTGACTTACCTTCCTTTTCCCATTCCCAGTAGAAACTGGCGCCGCCGGCGAGCTGCCGCTCGAGAATGACGTTCCTCTCATTGTAGGTGTACCGCTCTGACTCGCCGGCAGCGTTCGTGGCTTTGATCAGGCGTTGTTGAGCATCGTAGGTGTAGGTGACCAATGTCTGGACGGTGTTCCATGCATCTTCCAGATTGTCTGCCGGGACGAATTGCTGATAGTCGATGGCGACGATGTGCTTGCGGTCGTATCGGACCAGAAGTCCTCGACCGGCCCCGTTATCCACACGCTTGATTCGACCGTGGATGTCACGGGTGATGTGCAGTCGATTGTCGTAGTTATCACTGATGGCGATCAGCGTCGCGCCTTTATTGTTGAAGCGGAAGTGATAGAACTGCTTACGTTCACCAGCCTGTGTGAAGACAAGTTCGGAAGGATCATTGCCGATGAAAATCGCGGCTTCCGAAAGGCTATTGGTGATCGCCGGGCGCTGCTCGCTCGGCATAGGAAAGGTCGTGACACGGTTTTCATGGTCGGTCCAGACGACCTCGTTGCCATTAATGTCT
Source organism: Pseudomonas sp. B35(2017) (assembly GCF_002113645.1). Taxonomy (NCBI): domain Bacteria; kingdom Pseudomonadati; phylum Pseudomonadota; class Gammaproteobacteria; order Pseudomonadales; family Pseudomonadaceae; genus Pseudomonas; species Pseudomonas sp. B35(2017). Next base: position 1,974 of record NZ_NEIZ01000037.1, read on the forward strand.
ACTCGTTGGGCAAGGGCGTGACTCCAGCCGTAGCCTAGGCCACAGTCGATCTCCGCGGCGCTGGTACGGTAGAGACGAGCCCAGGTAAACGGAAGCAGGCCGCCCAGCTCACCGTCGTTTATCGTCAACAGTTCTTCCCCTGTCACCATCGATACAGGGCAGCCATTGGTGCAGGTTTTCTTTGCGCAGGTGGCGCTTTTGTCGTCGGGCGTCTTGGATTGATCAGGTACGTCGTCGACCTTTTCCTTTTGGTGGAGCGAGGTTTGATTTTGCTTTTTGTCCCGGGGAAACGATGAAGCGTCTTTGACCTCCTGTTTCGGTGTATCTGCAGTTTTTGGTAGAGGGGGCTTGGCGGGTGGCTGGGCGACCTGACTTTTGGGCTCACCTTTCGGCGGCTGAGGTTTGGGCTTGGGGGCCTCGGTGGCAGCCTCATCGATCTTAAGCACTGCGGTCTTTGCAGGCTTCATCGGTACGTTTGTGGAACTGGCAATGATCGGCTTCGACACCTCTGCATGCGCTGGTAGAGCGTGCTTGTTGCTGAGTGTCATCAGGGTCGAGGCGAGGTCTTCAAGGTATTTGAGCGCTTCTCCGGATTTGACGGTGGAAAGTACTTTTGTCCCTGCTCTTACAGCCAGTCCCGCGCCACCAGTCAGGCAGATGCCCACCAGAACGTTGATCAGGAACTCCGACGCGATCGCGGTCATAACATCAACGATGACCTGGGGCGGTAGCATGCCGACCCAGGCCACAATGGCCGAAACGTAGATGAACATTAGCGGTTCATCACTCAGGATCAACAACCCTGAGGCGATCGACTCCTTAGAAGCAGCATAGAGCTTGTCTATCTCGACATCCGACAGATACTTTTTCAGCTTCGCGTAGTTTTTTCTCGGGTTGGCCAGTAGTTCGAACAGACTTTTGATGTCATCCCACAGCTGCAACAGAGCTTTTTCAAAACCGTCCAGAGCCCGCTTGAGCAGTATGATCGAGCGACCTGCGCGATCTGCCGCGGAGTAGCTTGCCCATTGTGGTTTAAACTTGCTCGACCATTCGCTTTTCAACCAACCATCAAGTTTTCCGATGACGCCTTGATAAGAGTCATAGAGCGCCTTGACGTCGCTCTGGGAAACGTTGGGAAAGAAAGTGATGCGATACATCTGTCCCTTTTTGCAACCTTCCACCACTTTGATGCCACTTGGGCCAATCATGGTTTCAATAACCGGTCCGGTAACATCGTCGTAGAACGTCCCTTTGGTCACCGGCTCCAGTTTTACCGGAGTGTTGCCAATGGGCACGAATCGCGCAGATTCGAACATGTGAATCAGCGTGAAGTCACCCACCAGCGGACAGGTCGCATAAGTTTCCACGGCTCCGGTTTTGGTTTTGCGTTTGGTCACGCTGACTTCATTTCCGACCTTGAAGGTCTGGTCGACATCAAGTGCCCAGCCTGTCCAGAAACCGTCAGCCCATTCCTTGTAATTACTTAGGCAGTTTTTGAAGTCTTTGAGAATCAGGTCCACGTCAGGTGTTTTGGCGTCCAGCACGCGCAGAACCAATGTGCCAATAGGGGTATTCATGACGTGACTTCCTTTGTCAGCTCAGCAGCAAGACGCTCTGCCATTTCTTCTGTGTTTGGGTTTTGACGTACGAAGCGCTCGACCTTTCTACGCAGGTTGGCTTCTGGGAATTCGAAGTACAGCTCTGGACAGTCCTCAGACAACCACTGCATCAGATTCTCGACGACAGTGGTGGGATCTTTTTCCGCTAGCGAGCTCAGGAGTTTTTGTGGCACCTCCCACCACGGCCAGTCCTTCGCCTTCCTCACCACCCGCGGCCCGACCTCCAGGCTCTGCCCGTTGATCAGGTAGCGCTCGAACACCGGCAGCAGTTCCCCGGCCGCCTCGCCCAGCCCCTTGAGGATCGGGTGGATGTGCCGGCCGTCCCAGAAGCGGAAGAACACCTCGGTCCCGTCCGGCATCTTCACTTGGGTGAGGCTGCGCAGG
>NZ_NEIZ01000038.1:0-3338 GCF_002113645.1 Pseudomonas sp. B35(2017)
TTCTTCAGCAGTTGGCCGTTGAGGTCGTATTCGTAGGCGGTGCGGCGGCCGTCGAAGCCGGTTTCCTGCTGGATCAGGCCGTTGCTGTAGTAGTCGAGGTGGTAGTGCTCGCCGCGTTCGTTTTCGATGTCGGTGAGCAGCAGGCCGGCATTGTCGTAGCGGTAGCGCAACTGGCTGCCGTCCGGGTTGATGCGGCGGCTGACCAGGTGCAGGTTGTCGGCGTACTCGTAGCGGGTGATGCGGCCGAGTTCGTCGCGTTCGGCTGTCACGTTGCCATAGGCGTTGTAGGTGAACGCGCGCGTCGCGCCACCGGGCAACGTCACCTGCGACAGGCGATTGGCGTTGTCCCACTGGTACTGGGTGATGGCGCCGGACTCTTCCTGACGGGTGATCTGGCGGCCCATGGCATCGTAACGGTACTTGCGTTGCCCGCCGTCGGGCAGGCGCTCTTCCAGCAGTTGGCCAAGGTTGTTCCAACCCAACTGGTGGCGGCTGCCGTCGGGATGCGTGATTTCCAGCAATCGGCCTTGTCGGTCGTAGCTGTAGAGCGTGGCATGACCGTCCGGATCTATTTGCCGGGTGACGTCGCCTTGCTTGTTGCGCTGATACTTCCAGCTGGCCTTCCCGCGATGCACGTCGCTGACGAAGCCATTGCTGTATTCGTAGGTGATGGCTTCATCTTCAGGAGGGATGACCGCAGTCATCAACCCCTCATCGTCGTACCGGTACTCGGTCACGGCGCCCAGCGGATCCTTTTCGGCGATCAGCTGGCCTTTGTCGTTGTAAACCTTCAGATGCTCGGCACCGTCCGGATCGACCTTGCTGACCAGGCGGGCCTTGTCGTCGTGGGTGTAGATTTCTTCGCTGCTATCGGCGTTGGTGACGGTGACGGTGCCTTTGTCATCCCAGGCGTAGTGCGTATCCATCTGCGAGAAATTCGCCCAGTGATGGATACAGCGAGCGAGCTTGCCTTCGTGCTCCCACTCCCAAAAGAAGGCCGCTCCGCCAGCCAGTTGCCTTTCCAGGATCACATGTTGATCGTTGTAGCGATAACGTTCGGCTTCCCCTGCAGTGTTCTTCGCCTCAATCAGCCGGTTTTGAGCGTCGTAGCTGTAGGAGACCAGCGTCTGGACGGTGCTCCAGGCGTCTTCGAGGTTGTCCGCCGGAAGGAACTGCTGATAGTCGATTGCGACGATGTGCTTGCGGTCGTAACGCAGCAGCAGGGCACGGCCCGCGCCGTTGTCGAGGCGTTTGATGCGTCCGTGGATGTCCCGCGTGATGTGCAGCCGATTGCCGTAGCTGTCGCTGATGGCGATCAGGGTTGCGCCTTTGCTGTTGAAGCGGAAGTGGTAGAACGTCGGGCGCTTGCTTGCCTGGGCCAGAATCAGTTCGGACGGATCGTCACCCAGGAAAATGGCTGCCCGCGAAAGGCTGTTGGTGATGGCCGGACGCTGTTCGCTTGGGAGCGGGAAAGGCGTGGAACGGTTTTCATGGTCAGTCCAGATGACCTCGTCGCCCACGATTTCGATCCGGTGCGCGAGTGCATGGCTCCAGCCATGGCCCAGGCCACAATCGATTTCCACTGCGCTGGTTCGGTACAGGCGTGTCCATTCAAACGGCAGCAGCCCGTCGAGGTGGCCGTCGGTAAGCGTCAGCAGTTCTTCACCGGTGACCATCGATACCGGACATCCATCAGTGCAGGTTCCGGCAGCTGGCTCTGCGCTCTTGTCGGCAGGTGTCTTCGCCTGTTTGGCAGCATCGTCACCGGCTTTGCCTCTGCCGAGCGTCGCGTTTCTCTTTCCATCAAAACGCAGTTCAGAAATGCCGTTTCTCACCTTCGCCGTCACACCACGCGCCGCCACGGCCGTGTACTTGGCGACATACTCCATGAAGCCTTTGATGATCTTGAACACGGACTCGACAAAGCCAATCACGGCCTTGACGAGAATTTCGCCGTACTTCTTCAGTCGCGCGACGAGATAGATAATCCCTGTGCCTTCGGCCGCGATGGTCAGTACGATCCCGATCACGATGTCGATGGCAATGCCGACGACCGCAGCGGTAGTCATCTTCGCCGACTCGCCTGCCAGTTTGGTCGGCGGCAAACCTGCCAACCAGATCACGGCACTCCGAACCAGCAGAAACAATGCCGCCTCATCGCTGGCCAGCAACATGGCCTTCTTCATGACCTCTGGTGACTGCTTGGCCAAGTCAATCAGCTTTTGGGTGCCGGCGCCGAGATCTTCCTTGAACTTTCCTGGATCCTGAAGGATGTCCAGAACCAGGCTGATGCCATCCCACACGCCCTTGATGGCCTCCCAGCCACCTTCAAGGATGCCTTTACCGACAGACATCACCATGGTGGATGCCGATAGGGTTGACCATTGCGGTTTGAAGCCGGCCCATTCCTTGCGCAGAAAACCTTCCAGATCAGCCGTGATGCCCTTGTAGGAGTTGAACAAGGCATCGATTTGCGCTGGAGTCACTTCATTGTGAACCCGGATCTTGTAGTACTTGCCAGGAATGCCTCCCGTCCAGCTGGCCTTTCCTTTGGCGTCCAGTTTGACTTTGCTGACGGCACCACCCTCCACGGCGACGATTTCGACTTCGATATCACCCACCGGAATGTCGTATACCGATTCGAATTTGCTCTCGATGAGCAACGGCCCTTTGAGCGGGCACTGAGCGACGTTTGAGGTGAAGTCGCCATCTGTCATGCTCACCGACTTGCTGGTGTTGCCGACTTTGATCACTCGTTCCATGCCGAGCAGGGACGGCAGGTCAGCAGCTCGGCTGCCCTTGTCTGCAGCTCTTGCATACCAGGTCTTGGTTTGCTCCTGGTACAGCTTCAGGCTGTCTTTGAAGGAGTTGAGTTGTCCGTCAATGAACTCAATGCGTTCCTTTGCGATCATCAGCCTTGCTCCAGAATCAGGTGGTTTAACAGTGCTTCTTTAAGGTTGTCCGGAGCATCCGGGCGACGTACGAAACGGGCGATCTTGTGTTTCAGGTTGTTCTCGGGCCAGGCGGTGTAGAGGTCCGGGCGTTCCTCCTCCAGCCATTGCATGAGGTTGCTGATCAGCGTGGTCGGATTGTCCTTGGCCAGCCCATCCAACAACCCCTTCGGCACCTCCCACCACGGCCAGTCCTTCGCCTTCCTCACCACCCGCGGCCCGACCTCCAGGCTCTGGCCGTTGATCAGGTAGCGCCCGAACACCGGCAGCAGTTCCCCGGCCGCTTCACCCAGCCCCTTGAGGATCGGGTGGATGTGCCGGCCGTCCCAGAAGCGGAAGAACACCTCGGTCCCGTCCGGCATCTTCACTTGGGTGAGGCTGCGCAGG
>NZ_NEIZ01000039.1:0-1649 GCF_002113645.1 Pseudomonas sp. B35(2017)
CGCGACGTCGAAATCCGCGCCCCCCGCGGCAACCAGCTGACCGCCAAGAGCTGGCTGACCGAAGCGCCGCTGCGCATGCTGATGAACAACCTCGACCCGCAAGTGGCCGAGAACCCGAAAGAGCTGGTGGTCTACGGCGGCATCGGCCGTGCGGCGCGCAACTGGGAGTGCTACGACAAGATCGTCGAGAGCCTGACCAACCTCAACGACGACGAGACCCTGCTGGTGCAGTCGGGCAAGCCGGTCGGCGTGTTCAAGACCCACGCCAACGCCCCGCGCGTGCTGATCGCCAACTCCAACCTGGTGCCGCACTGGGCGACCTGGGAGCACTTCAACGAACTGGACGCCAAGGGCCTGGCCATGTACGGCCAGATGACCGCCGGCAGCTGGATCTACATCGGCAGCCAGGGCATCGTCCAGGGCACCTACGAGACCTTCGTCGAGGCCGGCCGCCAGCACTACAACGACAACCTCACCGGCAAGTGGGTGCTGACCGCAGGCCTGGGCGGCATGGGCGGCGCGCAGCCGCTGGCGGCGACCCTGGCCGGCGCCTGCTCGCTGAACATCGAATGCCAGCAGGTGAGCATCGACTTCCGCCTCAAGACCCGCTACGTCGACGAGCAGGCCAAGAACCTGGATGACGCCCTGGCGCGCATCGCCAAGTACACCGCCGAAGGCCGCGCCATCTCCATCGCCCTGTGCGGCAACGCCGCCGAGATCCTGCCGGAGTTGGTGCGCCGCGGCGTGCGTCCGGACATGGTCACCGACCAGACCAGCGCCCACGACCCGCTCAACGGCTACCTGCCGGCCGGCTGGACCTGGGACGAGTACCGCGCCCGCGCCAAGACCGAGCCGGCGGCGGTGGTGAAGGCCGCCAAGCAGTCGATGGCGGTGCACGTGAAGGCGATGCTGGACTTCCAGAAGATGGGCGTGCCGACCTTCGACTACGGCAACAACATCCGCCAGATGGCCCAGGAAGAGGGCGTGGCGAACGCCTTCGACTTCCCCGGCTTCGTGCCGGCCTACATCCGTCCGCTGTTCTGCCGTGGCATCGGCCCGTTCCGCTGGGCGGCGCTGTCGGGCGACCCGCAGGACATCTACAAGACCGACGCCAAGGTCAAGGAGCTGATCCCGGACGACGCGCACCTGCACAACTGGCTGGACATGGCGCGCGAGCGCATCAGCTTCCAGGGCCTGCCGGCGCGCATCTGCTGGGTCGGCCTGGGCCTGCGCGCCAAGCTCGGCCTGGCGTTCAACGAGATGGTGCGCAGCGGCGAGCTGTCGGCGCCGATCGTGATCGGCCGCGACCACCTGGACTCCGGTTCGGTGTCGAGCCCGAACCGCGAGACCGAATCGATGCAGGACGGCTCCGACGCCGTGTCCGACTGGCCGCTGCTCAACGCCCTGCTCAACACCGCGAGCGGCGCGACCTGGGTGTCGCTGCACCACGGCGGCGGGGTGGGCATGGGCTTCTCGCAGCACTCGGGGATGGTGATCGTCTGCGACGGCACCGACGAGGCGGCCGAACGCATCGCCCGCGTGCTGCACAACGACCCGGGCACCGGGGTGATGCGTCACGCCGATGCCGGTTACCAGATTGCGATCGACTGCGCCAAAGAGCAGGGCCTGAACCTGCCGATGATCACTAA
>NZ_NEIZ01000039.1:1775-3329 GCF_002113645.1 Pseudomonas sp. B35(2017)
CTGAACCTGATTCCCGGCCAACTGACCCTGGCCCAACTGCGTGACGTCTACCAGAGCCCCGTCACGCTGACCCTCGACGACAGCGCCTCGGCGCCGATCGACGCCAGCGTCGCCTGCGTCGAGCGGATCATCGCCGAGAACCGCACCGCCTACGGCATCAACACCGGTTTCGGCCTGCTGGCCTCGACCCGCATCGCCAGCGCCGATCTTGAGAACCTCCAGCGGTCCCTGGTGCTGTCCCACGCCGCCGGCGTCGGCGAGCCGGTCAGCGACGCGCTGTGCCGCCTGATCATGGTGCTCAAGGTCAACAGCCTGAGCCGCGGCTTCTCCGGCATCCGCCGGCAGGTGATCGACGCGCTGATCGCGCTGGTCAACGCCGAGGTCTACCCGCACATCCCGCTCAAGGGCTCGGTCGGCGCCTCCGGCGACCTGGCGCCGCTGGCGCACATGTCGCTGGTGCTGCTGGGCGAGGGCAAGGCGCGCCACAAGGGCGAATGGCTGCCGGCCGTCGAGGCCCTGAAGGTCGCCGGCCTCAAGCCGCTGACCCTGGCGGCGAAGGAGGGCCTGGCGCTGCTCAACGGCACCCAGGTGTCCACCGCGTTCGCGTTGCGCGGGCTGTTCGAGGGCGAGGACCTGTTCGCCGGCGCGCTGGCCGTGGGCGGCCTGACCGTCGAGGCGGTGCTCGGCTCGCGTTCGCCGTTCGACGCGCGCATCCACGCCGCCCGTGGCCAGAAAGGCCAGATCGATGCGGCTGCTGCTTACCGCCACCTGCTGGGCGAGCGCAGCGAGGTGTCCGACTCGCACCAGAACTGCGAGAAGGTGCAGGATCCGTACTCCCTGCGCTGCCAGCCGCAGGTCATGGGCGCGTGCCTGACCCAGTTCCGCCAGGCCGCCGAGGTGCTGGCGGTGGAGGCCAACGCCGTATCCGACAACCCGCTGGTGTTCGCCGCCGAGGGCGACGTGATCTCCGGCGGCAACTTCCACGCCGAGCCGGTGGCCATGGCCGCCGACAACATGGCCCTGGCCATCGCCGAGATCGGCTCCCTGAGCGAGCGGCGCATCTCGCTGATGATGGACAAGCACATGTCGCAGCTGCCGCCGTTCCTGGTGGCCAACGGCGGGGTGAACTCCGGCTTCATGATCGCCCAGGTGACGGCCGCGGCGCTGGCCAGCGAGAACAAGGCGCTGGCCCATCCGCACTCGGTGGACAGCCTGCCGACCTCCGCCAACCAGGAAGACCACGTGTCGATGGCCCCGGCCGCCGGCAAGCGCCTGTGGGAAATGGCCGAGAACACCCGGGGGATCCTCGCGGTGGAATGGCTGGCGGCGGCCCAGGGGTTGGACCTGCGCGACGGCCTGAAGAGCTCGCCGGCGCTGGAGCAGGCCCGCGCGGCCCTGCGCGCCGAGGTGCCGTTCTATGAGAAGGACCGTTTCTTCGCGCCGGACATCGACGCGGCGACCGGGCTGCTGGCGTCGCGGTGCCTGAGCGCGTTGGTGCCTGCCAAACTGCTGCCGAGCCTGTAAGGGCCTCATCGCTGGCAAGCCAGCTCCCAC
>NZ_NEIZ01000004.1:0-483229 GCF_002113645.1 Pseudomonas sp. B35(2017)
GGGTTCGTGGTGCGTGGCGCTGGCGTCGATCCTGTGTTTTTCCGCGTTCAGCGAAGGGCCGGTGGTGCACGCCTGGCTGATTCCGATCCTGCTGGCGATGAGGCCGGCACAGGCCACCTCAAACCCAGGCCACCGCCAGCAACCCCGCCCCCAACACCGTGCACAGCGGCGAGTAGAACCAGGTGTCGAGCCAGGCGAACCGCGAGGCCTTCACCTCCTTGAAGAAGCCCACCAGCTCCGAGTCGCCGATGGCCCGGGCGAACATCAGCAGCGCAATCGCGCTGATCACCCATTGCAGCGACCAGTGCTGCACCGTCGGCAACCACCACCCCACCCGCAGGCACACCAGCGCGGCCACCGACAGCAGCGCCGCCGCCACCAGCAACGTCAGCCAGCCCGACGGCTTGAACGCCGGCCGCAACGTCGCCGCGCCTTCGGCCACGGGCACGTGCGGAACCACCGCAGCCGCCGCCCACTGCCCGCCCAGGGCCCAATACACATGCACCAGGCTGATCACCGCGAACACCGTGACCAACCCTCGAGCCAAGACAAACGTCATGGTCGCGGTTCCTTGTTTTCGATTTGAACAAAATCATCCTAGACGGCATTTTTCCATGTGCACGACCGTTCGACCTTGGGTAAAGTGCCGCCCATGAAATTCACCCGTTCCGATCGCTCACTGCTGGCCTGGATGCTCTATTGCTGCGTCCTGTTCAACGTGTTCGCCTGCAGCATCGGTCACGGGCAAATGGTCGGGATGCAGCTCAACGGCCTCGGCGGCCAGTTCTGCGCGGTCGATCCGGCCACCCAGGCGCCGCTCGCCGCCACCCCTTCCGAAGAAAAACTGCCGACCCTGGCCAAGGCCTTCGGCTGCCCGCTGTGCTCCACCGGCGGCATGGGGCCGGCGTTCAACTCCAGCCTGACCCTGGCGATCCTGCCGGAACAGCACAGCCCGCCGCGGCCGGCCATCGTCAGCGCCGACCTCCCCGCCCGCTTCACCTGGCCTTCGGCCAACCCCCGCGCCCCGCCGCTCGCCTGAGTGCCCTTGCCTTTTTGATTCGTCAGCCCACTGCGCCAACGCGCGGCGTTCGCCTGTGCGCTGATTCCTAGACAAGCATTCAGGATTCAAACGATGAAACAACTCACTTTGCTGGCGAGCCTGTGCGGCTGCCTGTCCGTCAACGCCTGGGCGCAATCGGCCGTGGACCTGGCGCCGATCACCATCGACGGCGAGTCCGCCGCCGAACCGGGCCTGAGCCTGGACGGCTCCAGCGGCATGGCCTCGCGCCTGGGCCTGAGCGTGCGCGACACGCCGGCCTCGGTGGCGGTGGCGAACCGCAACGACATCGAACGCCACGGCGCGCAGAACTTCCAGGACGCCGCCAACACCCTGCCCGGCGTCAACGCCAGCGCCCCGCCGGGCTTCGGCGGGTTCGTGTCCTACCGCGGCTTCACCAGCAGCCAGATCACCCAGATGTTCAACGGCGTCAACGTCTCCGGCGGGCTGGCGCGGCCGGTCGATGCGTGGATCTACGACCGGGTCGAACTGGTCGGCGGCCCGTCGTCGCTGATCAACGGCGCAGGTTCGGTCGGCGGCTCGCTCAACTACGTGACCAAGCTCGCCACCCGCGACGAGCAGGCCGTCGAAGGCCGGGTCAGCTACGGCACCTTCGACACCGTCGAAACCGCCTTCGGCCTCAACCATGCCCTGAGCGAACCCGGCGCCGACGTGCAGCACTACGCGCGGCTGGACGTCAGCCACAACACCGGCAACGGCTACATCGACCGCCAGGAGCGGGACGCCTGGAGCGTGGCGTTCTCCCTGCTCAGCGACCTGACGCCCGACCTGTCGCACACCCTGGCCCTGGAATACCAGGACGAGCACGAAGACAGCCCGTACTGGGGCACGCCGGTGCTCAACCCCAAGGCGGGCGAGCTGAAGATCGACAAGCACAACCGCTTCAACAACTACAACGTCGAGGACGGCCGCTACGAGCAGCGTACGATCTGGGTGCGCTCGATCATCGACTACCGGATCAACGACAGCACCACCCTGCGCAACACCCTCTACCACCTGGACAGCCAGCGCGACTACCGCAACCTGGAGACTTACCAGTACAACGCCGACAACAGCGCGGTGAACCGCTCCACCGCGTATCAGGTGCGGCACCAGGGCGAACAGAACGGCAACCAGTTCGAACTGCGCCACGACAACACCCTGTTCGGCCTCGACACCACGTGGTCCGGCGGCTTCGAGTACAAGGTCAACCAGACCACCAACTCGCCGCTCAACGTCAAGGGCGCGAGCACGGTCGACCCCGACAACTACCGGCCCGGGCACTTCTACGACATTCCCGGCACCAAGCCTGGCTTCGTCAGCGACAAGACCAACGAGGTCACCACCAAGGCCCTGTTCGCCGAAAACCGTCTGGCGCTGACCGACAAGCTGGCGTTGCTCACCGGGCTGCGCTACGACGACATCGACCTGGACGTGACCAACCACCGCACCGTGACCGCCAGCAACCCCAAGCACCTCAAACGCAGCTGGGAACCGGTCACCGGCCGCGTCGGGCTGACCTACCAATTCATTCCGTCGGCCAACGTCTACGTGCAGTACAGCACCGCCGCCGAACAGCCGAACGGCACCCAGGACTTTGACGTCTCGACGGGCAAGCAGTGGGAGATCGGCAGCAAGTTCGACTACCTGAACGGACGTGGCTCGGCGACAGTGGCGGCCTACACGATCGAGCGCAAGGACTTCGCCGTGACCGATCCGCTGGACCCGACCCTAAGCATCCCGGTGGGCCAGCAGACCTCCAAAGGCATCGAGGTCGCCAGTTCGCTGCGCATCACCGACCGGTTGCTGGCCGAGGGCAACTTCGCCTGGGTCGATGCCCAATACGACGACTTCACGGAGAAGAACGCCGCCGGCGTGGTGGTCTCGCGCAAGGGCAACACGCCGACCAACGTGCCGGACCGCGTGGGCAACCTGTGGCTGACCTATGACTTCTCGCCGCAATGGCAAGGCGGGGTCGATGCGCGGTACGTGGCGTCGGTGTACGCCGACACGGCCAACACCATGACCGTGCCGTCGTACACGCTGTTCGGCAGCTTCCTGAGCTACAAGGTCGATGCGCACACCACCGTCACCGGCCGGGTGCGCAACCTGACCAACGAGGTGTATGCCGAGTTCGCCCATGTGTCGCCCGCGTACTACCTGGGCACGCCGCGCACCTTCGAGCTGGCGGTGCAGACGCGGTTCTGAGGGCGCGACCAGAGCGGTTGACCATTGAAGGCGCCGGCCTTGGTCACAGGCCGGCGGCCACTTTGTCCGCCACGTCCTTGGGCAACCAAGCCTGCCACACCTGCGGGTGATCCTTCATGAACGCCACCGCCGCCTCCCGCGGCGGTGTGTGTTTCTCGCTCATGCCGGCCAAAGCCTTGTTCAGCGCGTCGATGGGGAAATCGACCTTGGCGAAGAACGCCGCGATCTCCGGGTATTCCTTCTGGAACGGCGCCGACACGCCGATCGACAGCTTCGAGGCCAGCGAACGGGTCGGTTTCGGGTTGGGGTTGTCGGCGTCGGTCAGGGTTTTCCAGGCCTCGGCGTCGAAGGGTGGCTCTTGCAACTGGATCAGCTTGAATTTGCCGAGCAGCGGCGTCGGCGACCAGTAATAGAACAGCACCGGCTTGCCCCGGCGGATCGATGAACTGATTTCCGCATCCAGGGCCGCACCGGAGCCACTGCGAAAGTTGGTGTAGGCATCCTGCAATCCGTAGGCGATCAGCTTCTGCTTGTTCACCACCTCCGAAGTCCAGCCGATCGGGCTGTTGAGGAAGCGCCCCTTGGCCGGGTTCTCCGGATCCTTGAACACATCCTTGTACTTGATCAGGTCGCTGACGCTGCGCAGGTCCGGCGCCAGCGGCTTGATGCCTTTGGCCGGGTCGCCCTTGACCACGTACTCCGGCACCCACCAGCCCTCAGTGGCGCCCTTGACCGTGTCGCCGAGGCTGGCGACCTTGCCTTCGGCCTCGGCCTTGACCCACACCGGGCTGCGGCCGGCCCACTCTTCGCCGATGACCTGGATGTCGTTGTTGGCCAGCGCCGTCTCCAGGGTGATGGTGGTGCCCGGCAAGGTGTCGGTGGGTAGGCCGTAGCCCTTCTCGACGATGATCCGCAGCACGTCGGTGATCAGGCTGCCGCTCTCCCAGTTAAGGTCGGCGAAATGGATGGGCTTTTGCGCAGCGTTCGCCGCCGGCGTCGCCAGCAGGGCCCATGCGCTCAGGCAGGCGAAAAACCACTGTCGTAATCCGTTCATGCGTTGCACCTCGTGCTGTTCGCAGCAATAGCAGGACGGCCTGACAGAAGACCGCAAGCCTCTGAATACTCAGTCAACTGACTGTAGACGAGGTTCCTGCTTTTTCAGGGCATGACACGGACGAAGATCAGTTTTCAGACATTTCCTGCAAGCGCTGCAGCTCGCGTCTGACCATGCTGGCGTATTCCGCCGGGCGCAGGCCGTAGATCTGCGAGGCCACCCAACCGAGCCAGGCGCCTTTCAGCTCGGCCTTCGCGGCGTAGAGCCTGCGGGCCTCCTCACGGGCGCGGTCGAGGTGCTGCCCATGAAAGTCGGCGCGGCTCACTCGCTGGCCTTGAACGTCACCAGCTCGCCCTTGCGCCACTTGGCGGCCTTGGCGGTGACGGCCTTGAGGGTCTTGGTCAGGCCTTCGGTCAACTGCGCGTGTGCGGCGAACACCGTCACCACGTTGTGGCCTTCCTTGAACACGATGGCATGGCCGTCGGCGGTGGTGACGAAGGCGTAGTCGCCCAGGCCGTAGACCACCAGCTTGATGTCACGAAAGCGGATGTCGAACTTGCCGCCTTCGCGGCTGGGCAGCACCGACGCGCTGAAATGGTCGCCGACCTTGAGCTTGAGCCCCGGCTTGTCGTCCACCACCAAGGCGCTTTCGGTGTCGATCTCCGCCACGTAAATGCCTTCGGCGTTCTGTTCGGTGACATACACGAAACGCGATTGGAACTGCTTGACCAGCTTTGCCCGCAAATCGCCCAACACGAACAAGGCATGCATATCGAGGTTACTGACTGCCAAAGAAACATCCCCACACTGGAAAAGAGTGCCGCGCGCCGGAAAACGCGCACGGCAAAAAAGTGACGGCCGGGCCGACGGTATTGCCGAATGAATCAGGTGAAAGCCTGAGCGGGGCAGCGGCCCCTTCATCGCGAGGTTCGGTAAGACTAACGGAATGCCGCTCGCGGAATCTGCCCTGAAGTTCGCCGGACGTTGAAGGAAAACGCCTCGTCATGGGCCGGACAAAACCGACTACGAACTTTAGGGAAAAAACTTACTAAAAAAAGCATTTTTCCGACATATCGCCGGTAAAAAATTGCTTTAGATAAACAACGTTCGCCAACAGGCACTGGCGATTCTAGAGCACCGATGCTCGATACGACTACCCGCAACGGTAAACCAATGCCGATCCGACCACGAAAAGGACTTCACATGTGCAACCTGACCCACTTCGCCCTGCCCGCCCAAGCCCGTCCCGACGCCCTCCCATTCCCGCCGACGGCGGACGGCTACGGCCTGCAACGCAATGAACCCGTTACCGACGGGCCGCGCTATCGCGTGGTGCCGGCCGGTAACGGGTTCTTTCACATCAAGGAAACGTCGACAGGACGTGTGAGAGGATTCCGCAAGGATCACAACCAAGCCTGCGTCCTCGCCCGATCACTGGAAGCGCAAATGGGCCTCTGAGCCGGTCAGTGCAGGTGGCCTTCAAGCCCGGCACTCAACTGCGCCAGCCAAGCGGCCCTGCACTCTTCCGCCTCGTCGCGGCTGGCGAACGCCGTCCCCCGGGGCTCGCCGTTGAGCAGCACCACCCAGCACACGCGCTGCCCCCGCGCCCGCAAGCCGGCGGGCACGGCACTGCCGATCACCGCCGCCACATCGACCCTGCATTGCATGCTGACCTCCCGAGACCATTAGCTACCTAACTATGCAGGCAGAGTAATGACTCAGGCCCCAGGGAAACAGCCGCCGGGATGCACAGCTTCATTGCAGGTGCGGCAACAATCCTCAGCGCGGCGCCTCAGGCTTGTAGCCCAGGCGCAATCCGCCCCAATGCCGGCCCTTGACGGTGATCGGCACCGACAGGTCGTGCATCAGCTCGCCGGTGTCGCGGGTGTAGGTCTGCAACAGCACCGGCTGCTGGTGGCTGCCGCAGCGGATGCCGGTGCGGTCGGCGAACTTGCGTTTGGTGCGGTTGTTGACGGTGTCCGCCTGCTCGTCGCCGGTCAGCGGCTGGCTGAACACTTGGTTGTGGGTCGGCACGTAACCCTGCTGGGTGCAGGCGATGGCGAACACCAAACCTTCGTGCCGCGGCAGCAAGGGTTCCTGGATCGCCGGCAGCACCTGGTCGGTGTAGCGGTCGAACCGGGTCTGATACTTCTCCGGCCGCGTGCCGGGGATCGGCTGGTAGTGACGGTCGAACAGGTCGTCGAGGCTGATCCGGCCTTGATCGACATCGGCCTCGAAGCGCGCGGCGATCTGTTCGGCCCCTTCGCGGGCCAGGTCGTAGATGCGCTGGTGGTAGTCATCCAGCCCGACCTCGGCCAGCCGTTCGCTGATGGTCTCGGCCTGGCCTTCCATCTGCACGGCGGCTTCGGCGAGGCGGCGGGTCTGCTGGTCGCTGATGGCCAGGTCGGCGCGCATCTGCTCGATGGCGGTGAACAGGCTGTCGAGCTGCTCGCGGTTGGTCTCGGCGCCCTGGGCGATCTCGCCCACTTGGGTTTCCACCCCGGCGGCCAGCCGGGCGATGTTTTCCAGGTGCTGGCCGGTGAGCTCGACCTGCTCCACGCCTGTGTGCAGGTCATCGGAGAGCTGGCGGATCTGCTCCACCACCTGTGCGGTGCGTTGCTGGATGTCGGCGACCATTTCGCCGACCTCGTCGGTGGCCGACGCCGTGCGCGCCGCAAGACCGCGCACCTCGTCCGCCACCACCGCAAACCCGCGCCCGTGCTCGCCGGCGCGGGCCGCCTCGATGGCGGCGTTGAGCGCCAGCAGGTTGGTCTGGCTGGCGATGGACTGGATCACCAGCGTGACGCGCTGAATGTCGTCGCTGCGCTGGCTCAGGGCTTCGATCAGCTCGCGGCTGTCGTTGGCGCGCTGGCTGAGCTGATGCATGCGCGAAATGGAATCGACCAGCACGGTATGCCCCGCCGCGCTGCTGTGGTGCGCCTCGCTGGCGGCGCCCAACGCCTGCCGGCTGAGCTGCGACGTGGCCTGTTCGGTGGCGATCATCACCTCGGCGTTGCTGACGATCTGCTGCGCCGCATCGAGCTGGGATTGCAGCTTGCCGGCCAGTGCCTTGACCGAAAACGCCACGCCGGCGGCGGACAGCGCGTTATGGCTGGTGGTGTAGGAAAGGTCGCGGGTCAGTTCGGCCATCGCGCTGCCGGTGTCGACAGGCCGGGCCTCAGGGGTGGCGCGGGAACGCAGTCGCGGCAGCCATACGATCAGCACCGCCAGCGGCATGCCCGCGTACAGCGGCCAGCCCCCCAGCGCCATGCCCGCCAGCAACAGCATCAGGGCGATGCTCTGCAGCGTCGGCGACAGCCAGCGGTTCTTCGGCAAAACAACTGGTGCAGGCAGAGCCTCAACCAGAGATCCATCTCTCGTCATTTCGTAACCCCACGCGTGTTCTCATTGTTGTGGCCGCATTAAACGCCACTACAACGCCATTATCCATGGTCCGTTAGTCGTGGGGTCTGTGGCAGGTCAATGGAACGGCGGGATTGTTACGGACGGCAAAACGCTTCGCGGGCAAGCCCGCTCCCACAAAGGTCCGGGTATCACCGTAAACCTTGTGGAGGCGGACTTGCCCGCGATGACCGCGTCGGCGCAATCAGGCCTGGCGCTGGTGCTTGTCGATCTGCTCGTGGCGCTCTTGGGCTTCGATGCAGTATTTGGTGGTCGGGCTGATCAGCAGGCGCTTGAGGCCGATCGGCTCGCCGCTGTCGTCGCACCAGCCGAAGCTGTCTTCCTTGATGCGCTCAAGGGCTTGTTCCAGTTGCGGCAGCATGCGCTGGTCGCGGTCGATCGCGTTCACCAGCCAGGTGCGCTCTTCTTCCACCGAGGCGGCGTCCGCCGGGTCAGCCGGGGTGTCCAGGCTTTCGATGGCAATACGGTTCTGCTCAATGCGCTCGTGGGTTTCGACTTTCATGTTCTGCAGCAGCTCAGTGAAGAAAGCGTGCTGCTCGGCATTCATGTAGTCATCTGCCGGCATGGCCAGCAACTTGTCCTTTGTCATTGATATCTCTAATAAAAAACGTGCATTAAGGCGAATTAGGGAGCGTTCCGGCGAACCGCCTGCGGTCATCGGAAAGGCATCGTTTATTGCAAACGCCACCCGGCACTCAATTTACGAAGGGGCGGCAGTCTAAGGCCCGATTGAGGCCTCAGCAACTGGAAATACAGGGAATTTGTCCGACAAAGCCCGGAAACCGCCCGCAGACGGGGTTCGCAGCGGCCATCGGAGTGCGTTTATAGCAAGAAATTCAGTCCAGCGGCTGTATATAGAAGACAAACGGCGATTGGGCGTGGCGCTTTGTCGCACCCCACCCTGAACGCGCAGGCCGGCGCGGTGCATCGATTCAGCAGCAAAACCATGGACTTAGGCTTCACAAAACGCCGCCCGGACTGGCTATCCTCAAGGCCGGCGCCCCCTCGCCGCAGCCGCGTGCCCTTATAAAAGAACAGCCAGAAGGATTGTCCATGCCGTCCACCGATCAGCCGGTCAACGCCGAGCGCCTGCTGCAGCGGATCACCGACGAACACGACTCCCTGCCGCGCCAGCTCAAGCGCATCGCCGCCTACATGAGCCAGCAAAGCGAGCGGATCATGCTCGACCGCATCAGCGACATCGCCCATGAGTGCGAAGTGCACCCGTCGGCCATCGTGCGCTTCTGCCAGCGCTTCGGCTTCAGCGGCTTCAGCGAGATGCAGGCGCTGTTTCGCGAGGCCTACACCCACAAGACCACGCCGGTGCAGAGCCACCAGAAACGCATCCGCACGCTGATCGCCGACAAGTCCCGGCCCACCACCGACAGCGACCTGGCCCGCGAATGCATCGCCGCCACCCTCTCCGGCATCGAACGGCTGGGCCTGGAACTGGACGACGCCGCGTTCGAAAAGGCCGTGGACCTGCTGGCCGGCGCCGACCACATTCACGTCATCGGCGTGCGCCGCTCCTTCGCCGCGGCCGACTACCTGGCCTACAACCTGCGCCACACCCAAAAGCGCATCCAGCTCATCTCCGGCCTGGGCGGCAGCTACCGCGAACAGATGCGCAGCGTGCGCGCCAACGACCTGGTGGTCGCCATCAGCTACACCCCCTACGCCAAGGAAACCCAGCACTGCCTGCGCCTGGCCCGGCAGCAGCAGGCCAACACCCTGGTCATCACCGACAGCCACCTCTCGCCGCTGACCAAGGGCGCCGGCGCGGTGCTGCTGGTCAACGAGGGGCGTTCGTTCGCGTTCCGCTCGTTGAGCGCGACGTTGTGCCTGTGCCAGGCGTTGTTCATTGCGCTGGCGTACCGGTTGGGGTTGAAGGTGGAGGAGATGCAGGAGCAGGTGGGGTTTGAGGACTAGTGAGCAGGTGGCGAGTGCGGTGCACTCGCCACCTGTTGAGGGCCAGATTCGGTGTTACTGGCCTATGCCTTTGATCTTGACCCCCGGAAGTATGCGCAGCAACGGCCCAGGATCACCGACGGAATCTGGCTCAAAAGGCTTGCCAGTTGCACCAGAAGGCTTGAGCGCCGCAATTTTGAAATGGATGCCTCGATATCCGATGGCGACAGGTTCCGCAAAGGCTTGCCGCAACGTGATGCCCAACGCCGATGACCGGACCACCGATCCGGTGACCCCGGGCAAGTCCGGCACGATCTGGCTGACCTTCTCCCTCAGCTGATCGTTAACCTGTGCCAACTCGGACTTGACCCGATCGATCTCGGCTTGCTTGGCCGGCGGTTTAGGCGGCGTTGAACCTTCTTTGGGGGGCTTGTCTTCCTTAGGCTTCTCGCCTGCGACAGCGGGTTTGGGATCCTCCGGTTTGGGTTTGGGCGCCTCCGCAGGTGCTTGAGGCTTCGCTGCCGCTTCCCCGGTCAACTTGCCCAGTTGTGCCTCAAGGGATTTTTTCTTGTCGCTTAAATCGACCATCGCCAAGGTCACAGCCTTGAACGTGCCGCTCATACCCTCCTCTGAGGTCACCACCACATCAAGGGCACGGGCCAAATAGACATCCGTGACAAACACCAGTATCGGGGCAGCGGCGTTTGCCGTTTTCATCTGAGTTGCCTGCAGTTGATCAGCCGCCTCGCGCATTCTGCGAAGATCATCTTCCGTGTAACGGGTGGACGTCTCTTCGTCGAATCGCTTTCTCGCCAGCAGATACCTGGCCCCATACGTTTCAGCGCTGGGAACCGAATACGAAACGCTGTATTGAGAACGGCGCCCAAACCCCAGGGCGGACGCGATGGCGCTGCTGGTAACGTTGACCCCGATGTCGCTCTCGGCCAGTGAGGCAAAGGTAAACCCAGGAAACGCCACCAGACTGTTGACCTGTGTGCCATCGATTTCCATGGGGATGAGCGCCCGGGCCTGCACCGAGCCGTTTCCCGAACCGTCGTCATAGGTGGCCAACGACGTGAACGTGTGTTTGCGCGCGGATTCGACAATCTGCGCATCGATATCGATGTAATCGAATTTCGTCGAAGCGAGGACGTAGTCGCCGGTGGAAAGTTTCTCGCCCGCCTTTGCCGCACGCGCAATAAACAGGTCACCCACTTCAACATTGCTACGGGGCGGATAGATCGCCTTGATACCCAGTTGCTCCGTATTGAGTGTCCAATTCTCGGCAACAACGCCCGGCTCGGGCTTTGAACTGCCACATCCGGTCAGTCCCATGCCCACAAGACACAACACCGTGAATCTATAACCGTACATGTCCCGCCCCCCTTGCTGTCCGTAAAGCACGACCTGATGCGTTCGCACCTTCCAAGGCCTCCACGTTCGCAAGGCCTTGGACTGCAAGGGACACATGCCGACAAGTACTGAATCAGTGGGTCTGAACTTGTCTGCTTTTACCATCCCTGGCCGATGCTGGCACTTTGACTATAGAACCGGAACCACCCCCGGCAAGGCCAGCGAAGCCCTTTATTTTCGGGTGTTTCATCCCCGTTACGGCATGCGGGTGTAGTCAACCGCCAGACCGAACCGCTACATTCGACACCCATAACAAACACCCAGGGAGCTGCACATGAAACTGATCGGAATGCTCGACTCACCCTATGTCCGCCGCGTGGCCATCTCCGCCCAGTGCCTGGGCATCGAGCTTGCGCACGAACCGGTGTCGGTGTTCCGCCATTTCGAGCGCTTCCAACAGATCAACCCGGTGGTCAAGGCCCCTACCCTGATCCTCGACGACGGCCAGACGCTGATCGACTCGACCCTGATCATCGACCACCTCGAAACCCTCTCCGGCCAATCCCTGCTGCCCGCCCACCTCGCCGCGCGCGTACGCGCCCTGCACCTCATCGGCCTGGGTTTGGCCGCATGCGAAAAAGCCGTGCAGCTCTATTACGAACGCAACCTGCGCCCGGCGGAAATCCAGTACCAGCCGTGGGTCGAGCGGGTCGAAGGCCAACTCGCCGCCGCCTTCACCGCCCTTGAACTCGAACTGCAACGGCAACCGCTGCCCACCGACGGCGCACTGATGCAGGACGGCATCACCCTGGCCGTCGCCTGGAGCTTCACCGGCCTGGTGGTGCCCGACCGGATCGACGCCGCCCGCTTCCCGCACATCGCCCATTACACCGCGTACGCCGAAGGCCTCGACGCCTTCGCCCGCACGCCGATGAACTGACCATGAGCACCCCCGCCACCGCCGCCCCGGCGCTCAAGGAAATCTTCAACGCCGAACGCCTGCGGCACATCGCCGACGAGATGAGCGCCGTGTACCCGGCGTTCAAGGCCAAGGCCTTCCTCAAACAGGCCAACGACGGCCTCGACGAGCTCTCGGTGATGCAACGCATGGCCCGCGTCAGCGAATGCCTGCACGCCGTGCTGCCGCTGAGCTATGAAGACTCGCTCGCCGTCCTGCGCGACCTCGCGCCCCGGCTCAACAGCGCCTTCGTCGGCATGACCCTGCCGCACTACGTCGCGAGCTACGGCGGCCACGCGTTCGACACCTCGCTGGACGCGCTCCACTACTTCACCGCGTTCGGCTCCTCTGAATTCGCCATCCGCCACTTCCTGCGCAGCGACCTGGCCCGCACCCTGGAACGCATGCACGACTGGGCCCGCGACGACAACCACCACGTCCGCCGCCTCGCCAGCGAAGGCAGCCGCCCGCGCCTGCCCTGGTCGTTCCGCCTCGAACCGGTGCAGGCCGACCCGCAACTGGCGGCCGGCATCCTCGACCGGCTCAAGGCCGACGACAGCCTCTACGTGCGCAAATCCGTGGCCAACCACCTCAACGACATCACCAAGGAACACCCGCACTGGGTGCTCGACACCGTCGAAGGCTGGTCGCTGGACAACAAACACACCGCCTGGATCGCCAAACACGCCCTGCGCAACCTGATCAAACAAGGCAACCCCCGCGCCCTGAGCCTCATCGGCGCCGGCGCGAAGGCCGAGGTCGAGTTGCTGGACGTGAAGGTGGAACCGGCAGTGGTACGGCTGGGGGACACGATCACACTGTCGTTCACCGTAAAGTCCACCGTGCCCGAGGTACAGCGGTTGGTGATCGATTACGCGATCGACTACGTGAAGGCAAACGGCGGGACGTCGCGCAAGGTGTTCAAGTTGAAGGGGTTGGATTTGGCGGGGTTTGGGGAGGTTGAGGTGGTGCGGCGGCAGCAGATCAAGGATTTCACGACGCGTAAGCATTATGCGGGGTGGCATGGGGTGGAGGTGATGGTGAATGGAGAGCGGTTGGGGGGTGGGGGGGTTGAGGTTGGGGGCCGGGAGAGTTCTTTTTGATTGGGGAGCGTCTGCGTTCAGCCAAATGCGGACGCGCTCACCAAGTACCGCTTCGTGCCGCTCTGTCCTCCAAAGAAATCCGGTCTTACTCCCCAAAACACAAGAACTGGGATGAAGGCAAAGCCTCTGCAATGGCACGGAGATGTAGACTCGTCGAGTCCCCCCTTCGAAAAATAAACGTTGCGATCCTCTCTAGAGTCTCTTGATCAACGGTGCGATCTTAGCGAGACTGATACTCCAAAATTACAGGAGTTACGCATGGCAGAGCTGACCTCACAACCGACCACAATTCAGTCGCTCTACGCCATGTATAGCGACAACCTTTTATACGTAAATCGCCGTTATCAAAGAAAACTGGTATGGACACTTGAAGAAAAACAAAAACTTATTGAATCCATTCTCAAAAAGTATCCAATACCTGCAATTCTAATCGCAGAGCGAGAGGAGTCGCCTGGCACTTACGAAATCATCGACGGACTTCAGCGACTTCACGCCATTATGTCTTTTATCGAAACATCTTTTTCGGACACGCGTGGAAGTATGTTTTCACTTGAACACTTTCCTTCAGCAAAACGCCGTGCTGACGAAGGTGCGTTTACACCCAACGAGTCCGAGATATATCTGACACAAAGGGAAGTTGGCACGATACTAGATTACCCTTTTGCAATGTCTGTAATGCGCGGTGCAACCGAAGATGAGATTAACGACGTCTTTGGCCGCATAAATACTTATGGCCACCGACTAAGTGATCAAGAGCGCCGTCAAGCGGGCATTCAAAACTCTTTTTCGGAACTCGTCAGATCCATAGCCTGTACGTTGAGGGGCGATGAATCCCATGAAATATTGCCCCTAAATTTAATGCCATCGATTAGTATCGACTTACCAAAGACCAAGCATGGCTACCTAGTTCAGGCTGATGAAGTATTTTGGGTGGAGCATGGAATTCTCAGATCGACAGAGCTTCGTGACAGCATCGATGAGCAATGTATCGCAGATATTGCAGCATGTATTGTAGGCGGCCAACTTATAGAACGTTCCAAGGAAGCTCTCGATGTAATCTACACTTCTGACTCGCCGGAATCAGACAGGATCCTTGCAGCCCTCGAAGTTTATGGAGCTGAACGTCTATCAGATGAACTGAAATACTGTATAGCCCAAATACTCGAAGTTTGTGCATCTGGAAACCCCGAAAAACCTAAGCCTGAAAAACTGCGCAACATCATCTTTAAAACGAAATCAACAAACCCATTCCCAGCGGCCTTCGCTGTCGTACTGATTGCATTTCACGAGATCATCGTCAAAGACAACATGATAATTACCGATTACAACGGTATTCGTGAGGCGATATTTGATCTCACTGAGCGAATCGGTAAAGGGCAAGGCGCTACTTCTGCAGCACAACGTCGCAAAAATATTAATTCTGTTAAAGGCTTGATCTCGGAATTCTTTACTCCTGCCCAACCTGCGCCGCCAATTTATGGAAATCACGCAATCGCTGATATCGACTCTCTGCTCCGTCGTTCGGAGGTTGAGCAATCTGACTTTGAATTCAAGCAAGGGATTTTGAGCCTTAGTCCCGATAGGAAAATTGATCCAGGAATATTGCAAAAAATCCACGAAACCTTATGCGCCATCGCAAATAACGGCCCCCAACGAACAGGAAAGCTCATAATAGGTGTGAGCGACAAGCCAGCTGACACAGAAAGAGTCGCTAGATTGGATAAGGTCTCAGCCAAAAAAGTAGGCAAGCGGGACGTAGTAGGAATAAATCGGGAAGCACGAATCCTCAACATCAGCACGGAGGATTACTTTATAAAAATCAAGGAGTCTATTAAGCAAGCAGCTCTTTCCGAACCATTAAAAACATCGGTTCTTTCTCACATCGACTACAATCCTTATTTTGGACTTGGGATTATTGTCATAACAATACCACCACAACAGGATGTCTCTTATTACAACGAGCATCTATATTGGCGAACTGGTGACTCCACAACAGAAGCCAAAACAGCAAAAGAAGTTGCCGCTGTAGCAAAGCGGTTCTAGATAGTCATCATCGGCCCGAAGCGCTGGAGCCTTTAGATAGGCTTCAGCAAAATATTGTACTACCCTCTAAAAGCTTTCACTCAGCTTTTCTCCAGCTTCTACCCCCTCCCTCTGATATGGGTTACGTAAGGGAGCTAGGCGAGGAAAACAAAGGGAGACAGGTCTATTAAAAACAGATCCACCCCGTTTCCACGCAGCCCCACTTACCCTCCCACTTTTTTTCAAAAGAAAAATACTTCAACCACCTATAACTCCCTCTGCATCAGAGATCTAGACTTCCATACATTTCGTAAGTATCGATAAGCCGCTGCCGGTAAGTATCGTAGTCCTCTGCGAGAATATCCTGACCCAGCAAAGTTCCTTGCACAAAGAACTCCCACACCATTTTCTGGGCACTTTCAATTTCTGCGTCTGAGATTTGTAAAAGGTACTTCGCAACATACACCCGACAAATGTGCTGGAGAAGGATCGCAACCGCGCCCGCAACCCTGCCAGTGACATCAGCTGGGCCAGCAACATTTAGGCGAAGCGAGCCAGTATGCGCAACCGAATTGCGTAGGGCATTAAAGTACCTTAAGCGTTTCACGACTGCGTCATCTGGATCTTTCGGGTACATATTAAACGCGGTCAAAAAAGATGTAAGCTTGGATAACGCTGATTCGCTCGAAAGGTTGGTTGTCCGAGGCATCATATCCTTGATTAGTTCACTATCCACTTCTGCCTTGATCAGATGAGCCTCAAATACCTGTAGGGCCGCCTTAACATGTTCCTTCACCTCTGGCGTGTATCGATTCGCTTTTGAAGTACTGTGCCAGCGCGATACCAGACCATCCAACGCTGCTGAGCCCATGGCAAGTTTAACTACACCTTCTTTACTATCACGGGCTAGGGACAATGCGTAAAGTGCTTCCCCAGCACCCGCTGCTCGCATAGCAGGTAATAACGCCCAATCAATTTTGAAGCTTCCCGAGAAAAAATTTTTACTGACAATCGGCAAGGCTGGGCTTAGTTGAAAGTCCGGCAAAGACTCGTTATTGACCGCTACGTATGCGCCGGTCAACAACGAGAGGATCAAAGACAGATCGTAGGCTCCATTTACCCAAGGATTGTCAGGCATTAGCATAGAAGGCGAATCGAGCGCGGCATGTTCAACAACTAACGCAGTCAGGTTCCAATCACCAGCAGCAGCAGCCCGCTCCGTTACGGTATGTTTCGATCCAGACGAACTGAGTACTTTCTCAAAAGTCAATGTTTTCGCCTGCGCGAATCGCCCACCTATAAGCTCCTCGGGTACAATAATTCGAAAGGGGCCAACATCGAACGACCCCTCAAATTTGAGGTTGCGTTCAAAATTGAAGATTTTTCGAAACCCGGTACATGCGTTGCTCATTTTCTTATCCTTAGATTGTTAAACAGTATAGTCCCTTTGCCTTGACGATTAGCTGTCATAGTCCTGAGGTGAACACCTCGGCCAAAACTAGCACAAACCCGATTACAATAAGATAAAAAATTGGGCAGATCTATTTTTTTAATAGATCTGCCCCCTTTGCTACTGGATGTGCCTGAACAATTCATTGAGCATGGGCATGATGTAACCCAGGATGATGATGAAGTCGAGGTAAAGTGGTGGTGTATCGGGGAGCGTGCCTGATCAATGGATTGGGCACGGGGCGGTCCTTTTAATTGGGCGGACTATCGCGGTTTACAGCAGTGGATTTTGCGCCGCTCCCTGACCACCTAGGCTACAACAACGTTAACTCCAAGCTCCTAACCCATTCCTCTGACGCTGAATACCTCGCATAGTAGTCAATCCTCTCAGACGCACTTAAATTAGAAAAGAACCCAAAAAAGTAGCTATCGTCATAGTAGCCTTGTGCACCCTGCATATCACCGCCCCACCAAGACGCATTGTAATTCTCAAACACAATCCACGGCGGAGGAACTGCAAACCTCTTCTCGCAAAGACTTTCCAAGAAACCAATATCATTGGTAATTAACCGAACCGTCGCGACTTTAAACTCCCTTCTTGATACAGAAACAACTAATCGAATATTTTGAATTTCATCCAGACAGCACCGCATCACCAAGCCATTTAAATCAATTTCATCGCAAGCACTAAAACGTTCATCTACCAGAGCTTGAAACTCACCGACATCCGCCACATCCATAACAAAATCCGAATAGAACGCCTGCACCCCCAAACCAACTAACGATGCAAAAACAGGATAGCAACACTCCCCACGAGGAAACTCTTGCAATTCGGCCCTAAAAATCGCCTTAAGCTCCGAAATCGAATACCCAAGAACGCTCTCTTCGGAGGCAGGCTTAAAAAACCGCTTAATAAAGTCAAACAACACTCACTCCTTCCCAGGACACTTAAACACCCAAGCGTAAACCTTCATTCCCTCAACCTCCTCCCCAACAACCCCCACACCCAGACACACCCCATCCTTGATGTAATTGAAGCTGCAATACCTAACCCCCTCCGTACAAGACTCAATCTCCGAGTAGCCCTTCCTCACAAGGATGCTCTCCACCCCAAACTCACCCGCGTAGGTAGCGTTCGGTTTCCACCCACTGTTGATCAACGCCTTTCTGGCACTGACAAACGGCATTCCTTCTTTGATAGGAACATCGACCGCCTGAGCAGAGAAGCTGACCACCCCAAAGAGGCCGACAAGCATTTTTCTAAGTTCCATTTAGCCGTACCACCAAATCCCTTATGTGTTTTTTCCACTTCATCGCACTCAGTGCAGGGCTGACCCGACGGTTTCCAGCGAGCCGTTCCAAAACACCCCCTGAACAGGCATGCTACCCCCACGCCACCGTTCAAACTCAGGGATATTCAGCTTCATGTGGAAAAGTTGGTTGCAACGTTTCATCGGCAAAACACCCGCCACGGCAGACACCCTAAGCCACACAGCCGCAGCCATCGCAACCCCAAGCACCACAGCCACGCCACCAGATCCCTCCCCCCTCCGTGACTGGACGTTGCTTATCACCTCGTGGAGCGGATTCGACCGGGAAGCCGGCCTGCGGGCGGTTCGGTCTTCTCTGTCGGCGGAACGGTTGGCGGCGATCATCGTGCGGCTCAATGATTGGGTGCCTCAGGTTCGCGCAGTCGCGCGTGAGGCTTTCGAAGACTACCTGACGCCGCAGCAGGCCGGTTGGCTGGTCGCTCAAATGCCCGCCATTCTGGCGCTTGAGCATCGCCATCGCGACGACCACCGTTCGACGATCAACAAGCTTGAAGCATTGCTGGCAACGCCTGAATGCGTCGAGCGCTGCGCGGCGGGTTTCGACGCCAGCCGAGGCTCGTGCGCGCGGTTGCTGTTTCGGGTGCTCGTTCAGACGAAGGTTGAGGATGAACGGGAGGCGTTTCTGGTGGCGTGCCTTCACCACGTCGACTTCAGCGTGCGCCGCTTGGCGCTCGGCAAGGCGATGGAGCTTGAGCCGGCGTCGGCTCAGCGGGCCATCGCGTTCGGGCTCGCCAGCAAGAGCAGCATCCTCAGGAGGCAGTCGTTCCTGGAAGCGATCCGCTTGCAGACCGGCCGCACCCAATTGATCGAAGCGTTTTTGCTGGATCCGTCGCCAGCGGCACGGTCCACTGCGCTATGGGCCGCCGGAAAGTACGGCGTCGACCCGTTGCAGATGCTGCAGGCCCAGTTGGCGGGCGAGCTGCCTGCCACAAAGGCCCGCTGGCTCGGCCTGCTCGGGTTGGCGCAGGACCTGAAGCTGCGTATTCCTGAACACTGGATGACCGCAGCCTTGAGCCAAAGCAGCGGCGCGGTGCGTTCGCTCGTGTTGATGCTCGAAGGGGAAGGCAACCCTGAGAGGCTGATCGCCGCGGTCGCAGAGCCGGCCCGGGCCGTTTTTGAGGCCGGCGTCCTGGGTTTACGCACTCAGCCTTGGAGCGTCATCGGCTCGCCGTTCACCCATCAGCTCGACACGATCTGGGCAACGCTGTCACCCACCCGACGCCTGGCGCTCCTTGGACTGATGCCCAAGTGGAGCCAGGCAGGGTATCTGCTCCAGCAACTCAACCACAGCCCTAGCGAGCCGTCGGCGCTTGAGCAGCTCAGCGTTTGGGTCGACACCCAGCCCTACGCCATCAACGACCGAGAGACGCCAAAGGACGAGCGTGACCGGATCGTTGAACAGCTGAAGGCAATGGAGGCCGCTCGGACATTGCCTGCGGGCTCCGTGGCCAGGCTGATTTGAAAGGGCGTTAGCCCAGAACGGGAAGAAGGAACACTCATGCAGATCATCACCCTCGATCGAGACAGCGTGCATGCCGGGGATGACCTGCACAGCCACAGGACTTCGATCAGGATCGATCCCGCCGCCACGCTGGGCGGCTTGTTCGAAGCGATACAACGCATCGGTTACCTTCCCGGCATCAGCGGCGGACTGGCGACCTGGATCATTTGTTCATCCGGCAAGCCCATCGGTGTTTTTGCTCAGCAATGGCCCGCCCCGAAATGGGTTGTCCCGGCCGAGCGCACTGTCGGTCAATTTTTTGCGGGGGCCGAACCTTCGCTGCTGTTCAGGTATGGGTGCCAGGCGGATCCAGACGCTGTCTTTTCCCACATCAACGCCGGGAATGAGCCGCCGTCCCGGTTCTAGGATTTGTCCGAGATCTGCCAGCCCTCACTAAGCCCGGAAAAACCGATCCGGCCGACAAGGATCAAGCTCTCCTGCCACCCTTCCGTCGATGATCTCCTCACTGACAAGCCGCCCCACCACCGCCGCCAACACAACCCCAGGGTGCATGGCGCACACATAGACACCGCCCACATTGGGCAGATAACCAATGACGGGAACGCCATCGGCCGGCATGGGCCTGAGGCCGACGCAGGCCCACTCCGGTTCAAGGGGCTCAGCCCCATGGAGTGCATTCTGGATGGCTTGGGCCGTTCGGCGTGCGATCGCTGCCGGTTGGTTTTCTGCGGTGTCGTCCAGGTAATCCTCTGCCGCCAGCAACGCGCCGTCCGCGCTTTGCCGCACTTCCATGTCGGGGCTGGAGATGAGGGTGTGGACGAGGTTGGGCGGTGCGCTGTAGCGGATGAAAATGGCGGGCGAGGCGTTGATGGGCAGGGGCGCGCCCAGCCTCTCTGTCAGCTTCGCGGTGCCTGTGCCGGCAGCCAATACGACGACATCGGCATGGAGGGTGCCTCGGGTGGTTTCGACGGCGGTCACCCTTTCGGCCTGCGTCACGAAACCGAGCACTCGCGTCTGGGGGAGCGTTTTCGCTCCGTGTGCCTCGGCGCCTGCGATCAGTGCATGCGAGGCGGCCACGGCGTCCAGCGCGCCTTCTTGCGCCGCGTACCCGGCGGATTGAGGCGGGTTCTTGAGGTTGGGTTCGAGGTCGAGAATCTGCGAACGGGTCACCCGGTTGGCCGGCGGTACGTCACCCGCCGTCACGCCGTAGGTCAAGGCGCCTGTCCAGCGAATCTTCAGGTCGGGCACCTGGGTTTCGAGCCGGTGGTATTCCTCGATGGCAACCCCGCGCAGTGGCGCAATCGGGTCGGGTTCGGGGTGCGAGGTGTTGAGCCAGGCGAATGAGCGGCCGGTCACGCCCGATGCGATCTCTTCGGCCTCGACCACGGTGACCTGCGCACCGTGCCGGGCCAAGTGATACGCCAGCGATGCACCGACGATGCCTGCGCCCACGATGATGATTCGTTTGTCCTGACCACCTTCCATATCAACCTCCGTTCTGTCGATGTGCCGATGGTAGGACAGAGGGGCCTGCAACCCAAGCCATCAGATGCAGGCCCCGCCGTCGTCGCAAAACGCCTCGGCCCTACCCCTTCGGCTCGACGTTATCCAACGCCTGCCCCACCGCCACTTCCCCCAGCATCACCAACTGCGCGATGCCGATCGCGGTGCGGCGGTGGCCGGTGTCGAGGACGGCGGCGAAGTTGTTGAGCATTTCGGAGGCGGCGCCGAGGTTTTCGCAGGCGTTGGCCAGCAGGGATTCGGTGTCGTAGGCCGGGTTGGGCAGGTACATGGGTTCGGCCGCGTTGGCGCTGGCCATGATGGAGGGGGCCGGGTTGAGGTAGTGGTCGAGGGCGCGTTCGGCGGCTTCGTTGAGTTTTCTGGAATCGATGGATTCGTAGGGGGATGCCGGATCGAGGATGGGCGGATTGGGTGTGGGTTTGATCATGGTGTAACTCCCGACGCAAGAACGGTTAGGAGCCAGCACCCTCGCTACCAAACGATGGGTGGAGGCCATACGCAGGTTGGTAGACCGGTCGTCAGGAACCCCGGCGCACCCGAGGGTGCCCCGCGCATGACCACCATAAAACAGAGACGATGAAGTCCCCGCAAGACAGTAGTCTTGTGCTTCTGACGGAAGACGGGCTACCAAACCCGATCACTGTTTCCCAGTGACCCGAAAACGATAAAACCCGCACCCCAGCCGCACAAGCCGGCGGATTCTGGCCCACGCGTAGGCCATGGCGCAAGGCATCGTGGGCATTGACCCATGACCGGATGCGTCACTTAAACAGCAACGCCGACAGCTGTTGAAACGGCCCGCCACCGAACCGCTTCAGAAAAAGGGGACTGGTGTATTTGAGCAATACATCAGTCCCCATTTGCCCCCATTCACAAGCTCGTTACTGACCCGCGTCGCCGCCATTGGGTTCGGCAGGCGCCTGCGGGCATTCATCGGCCCATCGCGTCACCGTCATGTCTTTGAGTTGCTCACCGATGGTGTCGACGCGCAAGCAGGCGCCTTTCTTTGAATAGAACAGGATGCAGCGCGAGCTATCAAAGGAGCAGGTATCAAGTTCCAAAAATTTGCGTGCAGCCAGCTCGCGCTCGACACCGCTGTACTCATAGCC
Organism: Pseudomonas sp. B35(2017); assembly: GCF_002113645.1. Classification (NCBI taxonomy): domain Bacteria; kingdom Pseudomonadati; phylum Pseudomonadota; class Gammaproteobacteria; order Pseudomonadales; family Pseudomonadaceae; genus Pseudomonas; species Pseudomonas sp. B35(2017). Next base: position 21,959 of record NZ_NEIZ01000004.1, read on the forward strand.
ATCGCCGGTGTGCATCGGGGTTGGCTTCCATCCTTGTTTGATCAACTTGGACCTGGCCGCCACCAAAGATTCACCGACGGCGATGCCTGCTGGCCCCTGTTTGTCGTTTATCGCCTGTGAACCACCGGCAAATGCCAAGCTGGTTCCCGCGCCATACATTGCGAGGAGCAAGAGGATCGGGGCCTTCATTTCGCAGTGCCTCCAGCTGACTTGTAGCTCGCCAAGAACTTGGGATACTCGGCGTAGGGTTGGGGTGGATAGTGGTTCTTCTTGCCAGGCCCTTCCGGGACCCAGTGACCCGAAAACGATAAAACCCGCACCCCAAGGCGCACAAAGCGCACAAAGCGCACAAAGCGCACAAAGCGCACAAAGCGGCGGATTCTGGCCCACGCGTAGGCCATGGCGCAAGGCATCGTGGGCACTGACCCATGACCGGATGCGTCACTTAAACAGCAGCGCCGACAGCTGTTGAAACAACCCGCCACCGAACCGCTTCAACATGAAACCTGGCCCCCTCCGGGCGAAGGGGGTCAGGCAAACAGGAGGGTGTCGCAGAACTCAGACAGGGTCACCGGCAGGCCCCACCGGCACGACAGCGGCAACCGCTGCCACCGGTGCGATCACTGGCGCCTCCTGGGCCTTCTTCACCGCGACTTTCTTCAGTTCCTTGGCCTGGGTGGCGTACGTCAGGGCGGTGTTCCAGAAGCCGGAGCCGCCGCTGGCCAACAGGCCCAGGCAGACGACGCCGAAGTCGCTTCTCAAGAACGGGATGTCCGCCGGAATCGCTTCCCGGGACAACAGCACCGTCACCACGCCGCCGACCACGGCCAGTATCTGCAGGTAGGATCGGCGCCGCGCCTCGACCTTCGCATCGTCGCTGGTCTGATTCAGCATCGGGATGAAGCCTTTGACGATCTCGACCAGCCGTTCGGTGGCGATGCTCATGCCCAGTACAAAACCAATCAATGAAATCAGAGTGTTGTCCATAACGGTCTCTTCGCGCGCAGGGTTCATGGGGGGTGGCCCCGCAGGACCACTCCTTCACTATAGGCCGCGGCACGGGGCACGCTTGGGCGGGTGATCATTGGGTCACCACGATCTTGCCGATCATCTGCGGGTGCAGCACGCAGAAGTAGTCGAACTCGCCGGGCGTATCGAACACCCAGGAGAACGTGTCATCGGTGTCCAGCGCCCCCGAGCGGAACGCCTTGTGGGTTTCCGCCACGGTGTGGGGGATCTGGTCGTCGTTCACCCACGTCACTTTGGTGCCCACGGCCACGGTCAGGTCCTTGGGGCCGAACATGAATTCCTTGATGTCGATCTTCACGTCCTGCGCCCACGCCGGCACCGACAGCATCAGGCCGACCACGGCCAACAGTCGCGTTTTCATTTGCCTGCCCTCCCCTAGACCAGTGTCGAGTCGATCAGCGCCAACGGGTGCTCGCCCTGGGTCGCCCGCACGTCGGTGAGGCCCAGGTAGTTGCGCAACTGGTCGGCGGCGACGGTCATCGGCCCCGGCGACGGCGCCGCCCCCGGTGCCGGCTGCGGGTACGCCGTGCCGCGGGCCGTGTGGAAGGTGATGTTGCCTTCGACCTTCTGGATGACCTGGTGGATGTGCCCGTTGAGCACCGTGACCGAGCCGTACTTGCGCAGCATCGCGATGGCCTGGTCGCCGTCCTCGGTGCCCCAGCCCCAGGGCTGGTAGATCGTCCACAGCGGAATGTGGGTGAACACCACGACGGGCGTGCTGGTGGCCACGGCCCGCAGGTCATCGGCCAGCCACGCCAGTTGCTCGGCGCCGAGGTTGGCTTCGCGGCCGGCCTGGAAGTTGAACACGTTGACCAGCGCGATGAAGTGCACGCCGTGGTCGTCGAAGCTGTACCAGCCGTTGCCCTTGGTGCCCTTGCCGTAGCGTTCCAGGTAAAGCTTGCCGCCGCCCTCGTCGAGGGTGTCGTGCTCGCCCGGCACGTAGTGCACGGGGGACGGCAGGCCTTTGAGCAATTGCGCGGCGGTGTCGAACTCTTCGGCCTTGGACAGGTGCGTGATGTCGCCGGTGTGCAGGATCAGCGCAGGCCGCTTGGGCAGCGCGACGACTTTGTCGATGGCCGCTTGCAGGGTCTTGGCCGGCTCCGGGTTGGCTTCCTTGTTGAAGCCGATGTGCGAGTCGCTGATCTGCACGAAGTGGAAGGTGCTGTCCAGGGCCTTGGGGTCGCTGACGTTGCCCGCCGCGTCCAGCGCGAACGCCCGGGGTACGCCGCCGCTCAGGGCCCAGAGCACCCCGGCGCCGGCCCACGCCGAACATTTGAGCAGTGTGCGGCGGTCGGGGTTGGCCGGGCCGTCGGTGCGCCGGGGGTGTTTTGATCGAATGTCCATCGGTGTGTCCTCGCTGGCGGGCTACAGTGATGTAGCCGACAGGGAATGAACCTTTCGGGGCGCGGGTTTATTCCGCGCCGAAAAACAAATTCTTTTCAGGGAATAAAAGGCGAAGCATCACGGTTATAGGGGTGTGACGGTGCGGGAATCACTATGACGCGATTCGAGGAACTGATTGCGCCCCATCTGGACGCCGCCTATAACCTCGCGCGCTGGCTCACCGGCAACGACAGCGCCGCGCGCGACGTCGTGCAGGAAAGCGCCTTGCGCGCCTTTCGGTTCTTGCAGCGTTTCGCCGAGGGCAACGCCAAGGCGTGGTTCCTGACCATCGTGCGCAACGAAAGCTACACCTGGCTCAAGGCGTCGGCCGGGCACCGCTGGGTGGCCATCGATGACGACCTGAGCGTCGACGAAACGGCGCCCGCCCACCAGCAGGGCCCGGAGCTTTCGGCCATCCACACGGAAAACGCGGCGTTGCTCCAGCAGGCGCTGTGTGCCCTGCCGCCGGCCTTTCGCGAGGTGATTGTGCTGAAGGAGCTGGAAGACATGCCCTACAAGGACATCGCCCTGGTGGTGGACATTCCCATCGGCACCGTCATGTCGCGGCTCGCCCGGGCCCGCGCCCTGCTCAAGCTCGAACTGCTGAAGTTGCACGACCATGAATGAATTCGACTGCACGGTTTGCCGCACCCAGCTGCATGGTTACCTGGATCAGGCACTCGACCCGGCGGCAGCGGCACAGGTCGCGGCGCACCTGGCCACGTGCGTCGGGTGTGCGCAATTGCATGACGAGTACCGATCGCTGAAGGCCGCCGTGAAGCAGCACGCGGCGTATTACCCGGCGCCGCCCGGGTTGGCGGCCAGTGTGTTGGCGGCGGTCGAACCGGCCCCGCGCACCGCCGGGCGCTGGCGCTCATGGTTCGCGCCGGCGTTCTCCGCCGCCGCGTTGGCCCTGGCGATGGTGCTTTACGTGGCGACGCCGGGCGGCGAACAGCCGCTGATGGATGAGGCGGTCTCCAGCCACGTGCGCTCGCTGATGGGCGGGCACCTGAACGATGTGGTGTCCTCCGACCGCCACACCGTCAAGCCCTGGTTCACCGGCAAGCTCGACTTCTCGCCGCCGGTGGCCGACTACGCGGCGCAAGGCTTCCCGCTGCTGGGCGGGCGGCTGGACTACCTGCAGCACCAGACGGCGGCGGCCCTGACCTATGGCCGGGCCAAACACGTGATCAATGTGTTCATCCTGCCCACGCCGGGGGCCGATCAGCCGCAGCAGGTGCAGACGATACGCGGCTTCAACGTGGTGTCGTGGCAGGCGGATCACATGCGTTTCGTGCTGGTGTCCGATGTGGAGAAAGGTGAGCTGGAGGCGTTGAGCCGGTTGTTGGGCAACGGGGCTTGAGCGGCAGCGTTGGCGCGTGCGCCGCAATGCCGTTTGCCCGACGTTACTTTTTTTCGATGGACGGGAAGTACGAGGCCGGGCCCTTGGGTTTGGTGTCATCGGTCATGGGGCGGGCTCCTGGGTTTGATGACGGATTGAAGTCCAGAACGCCCGGGGCGTCCAGCGGACGACGCTTTTTTCGATCTATCCGTGATTGAGGGAATCGCCAAACGCTCTAACGGACTGTCATTTCTGTCAGGTCACTTTTGGCCGGGTTCTGATTACGCTGGCCCCATTCACGGAATGGCTGGATGGCGAAGCGAGCCAAAAAAGCGTGACCTGCTGCGCAGGAACGAGCTCCCTCGCCACAGGGATAATTCAATCGACCTGGAGTGGATCGAGATGGGGAAAATGTATACGACGGAACATGAGTGGCTGTTGTTCGACAGGGATATCGTGACGGTGGGCATTACGGTTCATGCCCAGGATGCGTTGGGCGATATTGTCTACGTTGGTTTACCGAACATCGGCACAAACGCCAGTCAGGGTGAATACATAGCTGAAGTAGAGTCGGTGAAGTCAAAATCCGAAATATTGGCTCCTGTCTCCGGAGAAGTGATTGCGATCAATGAGGCGCTGAATGACTCCCCCGAACTCGTCAATGAAAGCCCGGAGGACAAGGGATGGTTGTTCAAGATCAGAACCTCTGAAAGAAGCAATCCGGCCTGGATGAGCAAATCGGCCTACGACGAGTACGTGAAGAACCGCTAGGACACCGCACCTGTGGTGAGAGGGCTTGTCGAATCGTCGCACCCCAGCGGGACGGTGCGACGATTCGACAAGCCCCTTTACCACAGAAACAATGCTTCAACCCAGCAACGTTCTGCGCCACTTCACCCCTGCAACAACCCCCGCTCCGCCTCGCACAGGCTCACCACATAATCCCAGACCACCCGCAGCCGCACCGACTTGTGCAGTTCCCGCCGGGTGCTGATCCAGTAGCTGCGCTCGATGCTTTCGTCGGGCAGCAGCGGCACCAGCTCCGGGTCGGACGCGGCCATGTAGCACGGCAGCACGGCGATCCCCAGCCCCGAGCGCGCCGCCTGTTGCTGGGCGATCACGCTGGTGCTGTGGAACACCACGCGGGGGTTGCGGCAGAAGCTGTTGAGGAACATCAGCTCCTGGCTGAACAGCAAGTCGTCGACGTAGCCGATCCACGCGTGGCGGCCGAGGTCTTCGCGGCTGCGCAGCGGCGGCGCGCCGTCGAGGTAGGCGCGGCTGGCGTAGAGCGCCAGGCGGTAGTCGGTGAGTTTGCGGGTGACGAGCATGTCGGCCGCCGGGCGTTCGAGGTGGATGCTGATTTCCGCCTCGCGGTTGAGGATGCTGACGAAGCGCGGCACGGCCACCAGTTCCACCTCCAGCCCCGGATACCGCTCGAACAGCCCGCCCATGCGGCTGGCCAGGAACATGATGCCCAACCCCTCGGTGACGCCGACGCGGATCTTGCCCAGCGGCGCGGTGGATTGGGTGATCTCTTCCTGGGCCAGCAGCGCGACGTTTTCCATGGCTTCGGCGTGCTTGAGCAGCGCCTCCCCCGCCGGGGTCATTTCGTAGCCCTGGGCGTGCTGGACGAACAGCGCGGTGCCCAGGCTCTTCTCGATGGCCTCGATGTGCCGGGCGACGGTGGCGTGGGTGGTGTTGAGCCGGCGGGCGGCGGTGAGCAGGCGGCCGCTGCGTTGCAGTTCCAGAAAGAAGCGCAGGTCATTCCAGTCGAACATCGCTTGTCCTTGTTGGCTACGCGGGAGGGGCGCTGTTTGAAAACGCACAGCGGCTGCGCAAAAACTAACATTCTTTTGACGAAAGCTAACAACTAGGATGACCGACAACAAAAACAAGAAGCGAGGTCAGGGAATGCAGACTTCCCTTGATGAATACGACTACATCGTGGTCGGCGCCGGTCCCGCCGGCTGCCTGCTGGCCAATCGGCTGTCGGCCGATGCCCGGCACCGCGTCCTGCTGCTGGAGGCCGGCGGGCGCGACAACTATCCCTGGATCCACATCCCCGTGGGTTACCTGTTCTGCATCGGCAACCCGCGCACCGACTGGTGCTTCAAGACCGAAGCGCAACCCGGCCTCAACGGCCGCGCGCTGAGCTACCCGCGCGGCAAGGTGCTGGGCGGCTGTTCCTCGATCAACGGCATGATCTACATGCGCGGCCAGGCCGGCGACTACGACGGCTGGGCCGCTGAGGGCAATCCCGGCTGGGCGTGGCGCAACGTGCTGCCGCTGTTCAAGCAGAGCGAAAACCACTTTGCCGGCGCCGCCGAGTTCCATGGCGACCAAGGCGAATGGCGGGTCGAGCAGCAGCGCCTGTCGTGGCCGATCCTGGATGCGTTCCGCGAGGCCGCCGAGCAAAGCGGCATTGCCCGCATCGACGATTTCAACCTGGGCGACAACGAGGGCTGCGGCTACTTTCAGGTCAACCAGAAGGCCGGGGTGCGCTGGAATGCGGCCAAGGCGTTTCTCAAGCCGATCCGCGACCGGGCCAACCTGACCGTGCTGACCGGGGCCGAAGTGGACCGGGTGCTGTTCGAGGGCGGCCGGGCCAATACGGTCCGTGCACGCTGGCAAGGCCAGGCGAAGGCGTTCAAGGCGCGCAAGGAGATCGTGCTGTGCGCCGGCTCCGTGGGGTCGCCGAGCATTCTGCAGCGCTCCGGGATCGGCCCGCGGCCGTTGCTGGAGCGCCTCGGCATCGGTGTCGTCCATGAACTGCCGGGCGTGGGCGGCAACTTGCAGGACCACCTGCAACTGCGGCTGATCTACAAGCTGGAGAACGCCCGCACCCTCAACCAGATCGCCGCCAGCCCGTGGGGCAAGATGGGCATGGGCCTGCGCTACCTGTATGACCGCAGCGGGCCGCTGTCGATGGCGCCGAGCCAGTTGGGCGCGTTCGCCCGCTCGGGGCCGGAGCAGACCTCGGCCAACCTTGAGTACCACGTGCAGCCGCTGTCGCTGGAGCGTTTCGGCGAACCGCTGCACCCCTTCCCCGCCTTCACCGCCTCGGTGTGCGACCTGCGTCCGCAGAGCCGCGGCCGGGTGGAGATCCGCTCGGCGGATCCCCAGGCGGCGCCGCTGATCCAGCCCGATTACCTCAGCCATCCCGAAGACTTGCGCGTGGCCGCCGACGCGATCCGCCTGACCCGGCGCATCGTCGCCGCCCCGGCCCTGCGCGCGTTCAACCCGGTGGAGTACCTGCCCGGCGCCAACCTGCAGACCGAAGAGGAACTGCACGAGGCGGCGGCGAAGATCGGCACGACGATTTTCCATCCGGTGGGCACCTGCCGCATGGGCCACGGGGCGGACGCGGTGGTGGACGCGCAGTTGCGCGTGCACGGCGTACCGGGCCTGCGCATCGCCGATGCCTCGATCATGCCGCGCATCACCTCGGGCAACACCTGTTCGCCTACGCTGATGATTGCCGAGAAGGCGGCGCAACTGATCCTTTCCCCGACCGTCGCCGCAGACCTTGCGGGAGCCAGCCTGCTGGCGATCTCCTGAATTACCGCTATCGCCAGCAGGCTGGCGCCTACAGGGGACGCTGCACCCGCTTCACAGACATCGCGCTTCACCGGGACACGCAACACCAGTGGAAACAACAAAAACAATCACTGTGAGGGATACCGATATGTCAGAACACGTTCAGCCGCTGGACGCCGTGGGCGCCACGCAGACCACCCCCGATACCCGCAAGGTCATCTTCGCGTCGTCCCTGGGGACGGTGTTCGAGTGGTATGACTTCTTCCTCTACGGCGCCCTGGCGGCGGTGATCAGCAAGCAGTTCTTCGCCGGGGTCAACGACACCACGGCGTTCATCTTCGCGCTGATGGCGTTCGCCGCAGGCTTCATCGTGCGGCCGTTCGGAGCGCTGGTGTTCGGTCGGCTGGGGGACATGATCGGGCGCAAGTACACCTTCCTGGCGACCATCATCCTGATGGGCGTGGCGACGTTCGCCGTGGGCCTGCTGCCGACATACGCCAGCATCGGCATCGCCGCGCCGATCATTCTGGTGGTGCTGCGCATGCTCCAGGGCCTGGCCCTGGGCGGCGAGTACGGCGGCGCCGCGACCTATGTGGCGGAGCACGCGCCCATCGGCAAGCGTGGGTTCCACACCAGCTGGATTCAGTCCACCGCCACCCTCGGCCTGCTGCTGTCGCTGCTGGTGGTGCTCGGCTGCCGTTACTTCACCGGCGATCAGTTCGAGGTGTGGGGCTGGCGCATTCCGTTCCTGCTGTCGATCGTGCTGCTGGGCATCTCCACCTGGATCCGCCTGAGCCTGCACGAGTCGCCCGCGTACCTGAAGATGAAAGAGGAAGGCAAGACCTGCAAGGCGCCGATCCGCGAGTCGTTCGGCAAGTGGGAAAACCTCAAGGTGGTACTGACCGCGCTGTTCAGCATCAACGCCGGGCAAGCGGTGACCTTCTACGCGGCGCAGTTCTACGTGCTGTTCTTCCTCACCCAGTTCCTGAAGATGGACGCGGCGGTGGCCAACAGTCTGCTGATCGTCAGCGTGGTGATCGGCGCACCGTTCTTCATCATTTTCGGCTGGCTGTCGGACAAGGTCGGGCGCAAACCGGTGCTGATGATCGGCCTGCTGCTGGCCACGGCGCTGTACTTCCCGATCTTCAAGTCCCTGGCCCACTACGCCAACCCGGCCATCGACCAGGCCAGCCGCCAGGCGCCGATCACCGTGTCCGCCGACCCGGCCACCTGCACCTTCCAGTTCGATCCGGTGGGCAAGGCCAAATTCGACAGCCCGTGCGACAAGGTCAAGACCTTCCTGGTCAAGCAGGGCCTGCCCTACAACAGCGAAGCCCTGCCGGCCGGCAGCGGCGTGCAGGTGAGCGTCGGCGACGTCAAGCTCGACGGCTTCGACGAAGCCGCCCTGCGCGGCGCCGTGACCCTGGCCGGCTACCCGCAGCAGGCCGACATGCAGCAGATCAACAAACCGATGATCGTCGCCCTGATCGTGGCGCTGATCATCATCTCCGCCATGTGCTACGGCCCCCTTGCGGCGCTGATGGTCGAACTGTTCCCGACCCGCATCCGCTACACCTCGATGTCGTTGCCCTACCACATCGGCAACGGCTGGTTCGGCGGCTTCCTGCCGACCGTGTCGTTTGCGCTGGTGGTGTACACCGGGGACATCTTCTACGGCTTGTGGTACCCGGTGCTGATCACCGGGGTGAGCCTGGTGGTGGGCATGCTGTGCCTGCGGGAGACCAAGAACATCGACCTGAACAAGAACTGACGCCGGTCCTTGTCGGCGAGGGGCACCCCTTCGCCGACCACGCTTCATCGGCTCGCCGTACCCCGCGCCTGCGCCCGGAAATTCTCGTCTACGCTAAACCTCACCAACGAAACCCTGCGACGCAGAAAGCGTTCGTGGCGTGGGGGTACGCGCCTCTCGGATCGAGGATTTCCCCATGCCTGCCTCCGTGTTTTCCTTCGCCAAGACTCCCCTCACCCTCGACGCCCGCCCGGACCGCCTGGACCTGCGCGACCGAATCTTCACCCCGCGCGTGCAGTCGCTTCCCGCCGCGTTCCCCTCGGATGACGACATCATCCATGAGCTGGCCGACTACCTGAACCGCGGCATGGTGCTGTACCAAGGCAACGAAGGGGCCTGCACCGGTTTCGGCCTTTCGGCGGTCATCAACTACCTGCTGTGGTGGCGCGACCGCCAGTCGGTGCTGACCAGCCCGCGCCAGCTCTACCATCTGGCCAAGCTCTACGACGAGTGGCCGGGCGAGGACTACACCGGCTCCAGCTGCCGCGGGGCCTTGAAGGGCTGGCACAAGCACGGTGCCTGCGAACGCAGCCTGTGGCCCTACACCGTCGCGCCGAACGGCTCGGCGCCGGACTTCGAAGCGCCGGCCGCCAACTGGGCGCAGGACGCCGTGACCCGGCCGCTGGGCGTTTACTACCGCGTCGAGAAAGACGACATCACCGCGATGATGGCGGCGCTGCATGAAACGAAAGTGCTCTACGTGTCGGCCAATGTGCACAAGGGCTGGGATCTGCAGCACAAGGGCAAGTCGGGCACCCAGGCGTTCCACAGCACCTCCCAGCTGCCGGTGATCAAGTGGACGTCCAAGCCCGAAGGCGGACACGCGTTCGCCCTCCTCGGCTACACCCACGAGGGGTTCATCGTGCAGAACTCCTGGTCCACGGCCTGGGGCTTTTCGGGCTTTGCGATCCTGACGTTCGAAGACTGGCTGGCCAACGGCACCGATGCCTGGACAGTGTCGCTGGGGGTGCCGATCAAGCACGGAACGGTTGCGCGCAATCTGCAGCCTGCCGACGTCCGGGGCGGTGCTTCGTCCCCGTTCATCGATGCCTTGTCTCCGGTCAACGCCAAGCGCGCAGGTCTTTCCCTGTTGTCGTTCGACCTGTTCAAGAAGCCCCGCAAGGGCCTGCCCGCCCTGGAGCCGAAAGCCGCCTATGGAATGACGGTGGTCATGGAAAACAACGGCGCCATCGGCCCACGCCTCGTAGACATGGAAAACGTGCGCACCGCCGTGATGCATATCGTTCGGCAAGCGCCGAAGGTGTGGTACGGCAACCTCAAGGACTCAGACCGGCCGGACAAGCTGCGTATCGCGGTCTTCTCCCACGGCGGCCTCAACACCGAGAGCGATTCGATCGATCGCATCTGCGCGATGGCCCCCTACTTCCTCGCAAACGGCGTCTACCCGTTGTTCATCACCTGGCGCACCGGCGTGCTGGAGACCGTGGCGGATATCGTCAAAGACAACTTCCCCGGCCTGCTTTTCTCCTCGGGCGGCATCATCGACTCGATCAAAGACGCCAAGGACGAATTCGTGGAGGACATGGATCGCACGCTGGAAATGCTCACCAAACAATTCGGCGGCGACCAATGGAGCCAGACGAAGCAGAACGCGCTGGCCGGTTCGGTCAGCGGATTCACACCGCAGGCGTTGGTGGAGATAGCCGACAATCTGCAGGCGCTCGCCGCCGACCTGGGGCCAGCCAACGTCGAACTGCACCTGATCGGCCACTCCGCCGGGTCGTTGATCAATGGGCATCTGATCCAGTTGCTCTGGTCCAGGCATTTGCCCACCGCCACGTCCACACTGTTGGCGCCGGCCTGCACGCTCGACTTCGCCAACCGGACCTATCGCAGGGTCATCGAAGACGGCGGCTTGCAACGCAGCGACTTCCACTTGCACATCATGTCCGACAATCGCGAACAGGACGACAACGTCATCCACGTCTATCAAAAGTCGCTGCTTTACCTCGTCTCCCGCTCGTTCGAGGAACTGCAACGCATGCCGCTGCTGGGCATGGCCAAGAGCCTCGACGGTGCCTATCACACCTTCAGCGACCCCAAACTGAGCGAATGGAACCCCGCCGCCAAAGACATGACCCTGCAGTGGAACAACTTCTACTGGAACGGCAATGCGCCTTCGGGTTTCGCCCTGACGGGCAAAGGCCTGACCGAGGAGGCCGCACGAACCCTGCACATCTACAACGACACGAAAATGAAGTACGGGCCCGACGACAAAGACAAGCACGACACCTCCCACGGCGGATTCGACAACGACGTGAATGTCATGACCTCGGCCCTTAAGACCATTCTGCGGCTCGACCCCGACGTCAACCTGAAAGAGCGCATCGTCGACCTGAACTATTGAGCACCGGAGCCCGCACATGACGCCTTCAACCCTCGCTCCACCGGGCGCAAGCGAACTGCTGCGCACCGTCGACGTCCGGGCCGTCGAACCCTGGTTCCCCACCTCGGTGATGCTGACCGCCGGGGAACGCTATTTCTTCCGGGCCTGGGGAAACTGGTTCGATTGGGGCACACAGCACAACGCCAACGGTGAGCCGCAACCCAAACTCGACAAGTTCCTGCCGTACATCCGCTGCAAGGCACCAGGCGCCACCTGGTTCACGCTGATCGGCGCGGTCGACAAGGACCGGGACAGTTTCTTCCCCATCGGCGACGGCCTGCGCTGGCCCGACGGCTGGGTCGCACCGGCCAGCGGTCAGCTCAGGTGCTTCGCCAACGATGTGCGGATCATGTACTTCAACAACACCGGGGCAGTCACGTTGCAGGTCTGGCGCTGAGCCCGGCGGTTCAACTGATCACCTGGAACTTCACCTGATCGGGGTAGAACGCCACGTAGTCGCGGATCGCCGCCACCGACACTTTGGGGCGTTCGTAGGTCCACACCGCGTTGGCGCCTTCATGGCCGGGCACCTGCAGGCTGAAGTAGTTGGCGTCGCCCTTGTACGGGCAGTAGCTGGTGTGGTCGGTGCGGGCGAAGTATTTCTCGTCGATGTCTTCGCGGGGGACGTAATAGACCGGCGGGTAGTTGGCTTCCTTGAGGATCAGCACGTGGGAGGAAGCGGCCACCTGGATGCCGTGGAATTTCACCAGCAGGCAACCGGAAAGCTCTTCGAGGGAGATGACGGGTCTGGGGCCTGAACGTTTCATCGACTGCTCCTGACGGCGGTACAGGGATCGGTTCAGGTATAACCCATGCGACCCGACCGCGCCGGATCCACAGCCGAACGGCGCACCGCCCATGAAAAAACCGCAGCCTTCGCAGGCTGCGGTTTCTTTTTGCGCAGGTCAGGTCACGCGACGATGTCGCTTGCCAGCGCCTGCCCCACCACGCCCACGGCGAAGTCCACCGAACCTTGGCCGGTCAGGTCGATCATCAGACTGGTCTGGTTGGTCTGCGCGAAGTAGGTGAGGATCGCATCGCCGGCATGGCCGGTGAAGCCGCTGACGAAGTTCAGCGTGGCCGCGCCGGTGGCGAAGCCGGCGATGCCCGACAGGTCGATCTTGTCCAGGCCGCTGGTGAAATCCATGATCCAGTCCGGCGCGGTCATGGTCGAGTCGCTGGCCGCGCCGAACACGAAGGTGTCGGCCCCTTCCCCGCCCCACAGCGTGTCGCCGCCGCCACCGCCGTAGATCAGGTCGTTGCCGGCGCCGCCCACCAGTTCGTTGGCCGCCGCGTTGCCGATCAGCAGGTCGTTGCCCGAACCGCCGATGGCGTTCTCCAGGGTCACGCCATAGGCGATGGACACGTTGCCCACCAGGCCGCCGACGTCGGAGAACGAACCTTCATTGAGGTTGATCTTCTGGTTGTGGCTGAAGCCGGAGAAGTCCAGGGTGTCGTTGCCGCCGCCGTCCCACACCGAGAACACCACCTTGGAACTGTTGGAGGTGGCGCTGTAGAAGTCGCGCTCGGCGTTGGAGTTGAAGCCGTAGACGGTGTCGTCGGCACGGGTCTGCAGGTTGGCGCCGTAGAGTTTCTGCACCGCCACGATGTCGTCCAGCAACGGCGCCGACGCGTAGGCGCCGCTGCCGTCCTTGCTGAAGTTCTGGGCGGTGTTGCTTTCGCTCCAGTAGCTCATGAGGCTGTAGCCGCGGGTGTCTTCGGCGTACTTGGCGTCACCGTAGGTCGGGTTGCCGTTGCCGGCGTTGTAGGCGCCGGGGTGCGACAGGCCGAGGGTGTGGCCGATTTCGTGGGTCAGGGTCTGGCGCCCGTAGTTGTTGGTGCCCGGGGTCTTGTTGACCTGGTACTGGTCGTTGATCAGGTACCAGGACTGGCCGTCGTAGCTGCTGCCTTGGGGCAGGTAGGCGAACGCCGCGCCGCCGGTGCTGACGTCGTAGTTGCCGAACGTCATGTGGCCGTCGCCGCCGTTGCCTTCGGTGAAGGTGACGTTGGCCACGTCGGCCCAGGATTGCATGGCGAGCACGGCCTGGGCTTTCTGCAGGGCGCTGAACTCGCCGAAGTTGCCCAGTTTCGGGTTGTAGTTGGCAGGCTTGTCGGTCAGGAAGGTGTAGCTGAGGTCGATCTTGCCGTCGCCGTTCTTGTCCTGCCAGGACATGCCCTTGCGCAGGATCTCGGCGGCGGCCTGGTCGGCGGTGAACGACGGTTTGCCGTTGACCTGACCGTCGCCGCGGTCGTACAGGTGGCGGAAGGTGTCGATTTCGGTGAAGGCGTTGCTGGCCTGGGAAGAGGCTTGAGGCATGGTGTACGTCCTTGTTTCAGAATTGTCGGTGTCCGACAGACCACGGCGATCTCCGGCGAGACCGTCCTGTCACTCGCCCCTGCCGTCGCGAAACGGCAGGCGCGGTGAACCTGACACAGCCCGAAACAGGGCGCCAATCAATTTCTCGATACTCCCGCCCGCGTCCCCGCTCTTCCCTTCACCTCAGTTGCCGTCGGCTCACTTGCCGTCGTGGATGTTGTAGTCGTGCGGTGCGGTGTACCGACCCTTGGGCGGCGCCACGTTGTTCTTGGTGAAGTATTCGTACCAGTACATCGCCGTCGCCCAGATCGCTTCGGGGCTGGAGGCGCGCGATTCGAGGCCGGGCGTGAGGTCCAGGCCGGTGGCCGCGTAGAGGGTTTCCAGCATGCAGGCCGTAGGCAGCCCGATGCCGTCGTGGATCGGGTTGGGCGTGCGCGCCACGCCCCAGGAAAACGCCAGCCAACGCACGACGTGCTCCAGCGCATCGACATAGGCCCGGCCCTTCTCGAACAGTTCGCGCTTGCTCAGCACGTCCTCCTGCGAACGGGGCCAGGCGATCACGGCGATGTTTTTCCAGCGGCCCTCGTCCGCCAGCAGCTGCACCGGGGACTCCACCACACCGTTGCGCTCGGTGGCGAACACGCCGCCTTCGGGCTGGAACAACGGCACGTGCAGGATCGTCGAGTGCGCCACGCCCTTGGGCGACAGTTTCAGGAAGGCTGACGTTGACCAGTAGGACGGCAGCAGGTCAAAGCGCAAGTGCGACTGGCCGGTGCGCAAGCGCCAGGCCATCGTGTCGTTGGCGCCGGCCAGCAGCACATAGGACTGGTCGGGGTTCTTCTTGTCCGCCAGCTCGCCGACGGCGCGCTCCAGCCAGCCGACGTTGTCTTCCTTGGCCTTGCGCTTGAAGGTGCTGATCTGCGGGTTGGACCGCGCGACCTCTGTGAATTTGACGGGCATGTCGGTTCTCCATGAACGGGGTCATCAGGCATTGAGCAACGTGAAAGGGCCGGCGGACGACGCCGGCGTGGGTGGCGCGGTGATCGGGTAGTAGGTGACCTTCAGTTCCACGCCGAACCCTGAACGGGAAAACTCCACCAGCGCGACATGGTTGCCCCGCCAGCCCTGCGGCCGCGTCGGCTCGTCCGGCCGGAACGCCTTGTTGCCGAAAGAGGCCGGGGCCTTTTCGGGATCGGAGTGCAACGGCCATTGCTGGCGGTCGCCGAAGATGCCGTGCAGGAAGTCGCCCGCCTTGGCCAGTTGATCCACCACCGGCGTCGGCACCAGGCTGGTGGGCGAGCAGACCACCTCGGTCAGGCAGGTGCGCGAGGTCTTCATGTTGCTGGCCTGCATCACCCGGCTCCAGTGCACGTCGCCGGTGAGGAACACCACCTGGATGCCGTGCTGCCCCAACCGGTCGAGGGTGTCGATCATCATCTTGTACTGGACGCCGTAGTTGGCCAGCTCGGCGTCGCCCAGCTTGTCCATGAAGGCCGGCTGGGCCGACAGCGTCTGCCCGGTGGCCAGCACGCCGATGCGCGGCTGACCCTTGCCTTGGGAAGCGATCAGGTCATTGGCCCACAGCTTGAACGCGTTCTCGGCATCGATCGGCATCAGGCCCTGGGGGTGGTTGAAATCGGCCATGCGCTGGCTGCGCGTGTCGAGAAACAGCATGCTCAGCGGCTCGATGTCCAGGCGCAGGCTGGTCTGCGCCACGGTGCCGCCCTGCTGGTAGTCGGCGTACATCTCACGGGCGGCGTCGGCCCACAGGTTGACGCCGCCGGCGGGTGTCGGCGCGGTCTGGGTGCCGTTCTTCCAGAACTGGCTCCACGGGTAGTTGTTCCAGAACTCGTGATCGTCCGGCAGGCAAAAGGCCGGGGCCTTGCTCAGCCCTTGCTGGAGGCCGATGCCGCCGGTCATCTCCGAGAGCCAGTTGTGCCGGTACTTGCGCGAGATGGCCTGGCGCAGCGCGTCTTCGGTCTGGGGCATGGACTCCAGCGCCGGGGCATCGAGGTAGACCTGGTCGCCGGCGAACAGGGCCATGTCCGGCTTGACCGGCAGGCGTTGAATGAACCGGCCGACGTCCACCGCGTCGGTTTCGCAGCAGTAGCACGAGGCGAGCAGGATCTTGAAGCTGCCTTGCAACTTCGCCGGCACGCTGGCCGGCAACGAGGTCACCCGCAAGAAATACGGCGTGAAACCGGCCCCGGCGTCGACCCGGACGGGGTGCTCGACCCCGGCGCCCAGCGCCTTGAAGGTGAACACCGCCTGAAAGTTGGAGTACGGGTTGCCCGGCTTGCGGTCACGGATCGGCGCAAACACGCCGGCAGCCACCGGCACGAAGGGTTGGGAACCGACCGTGAAACTGACGGTGGGCGGCTTGGGCACGTCAAACGCCCCCACCCACAGCTTGATCTCATCGGGCGCGCCGAGCAGGGGACGAGCGATCAGATAGGCCATGGCAACTCCTGGGCCGCGAGGCCGGAAGATCTGGGTGACAGGCAGAGTCCGCCAATGGCCGGGCGACGCTGGCGCAAGGAAGGATGCCGGAGGAAAGCACGGGAAACGCGGCTCGGCTGCATCATGCAAATGCCCTCTCCACTGGACGCTCCAAGGTGGCCGCGCCGCTTCACCGATGAAGCGGGCCGGGCCTGATCCATAAGGAGTCTCGTTCCGAGAATTCGCCGCAGGACACAGCCATCGAACGAAACGGGCTCCGCCGAAACCGTTCGGGGGCGCCCTGATTGCTCAGTTAAGCAACGGTCGGCAGGAACGCAAGGCGCGGCAACCTCCGGCAACACGAAGGCTGTACATCCATACAGATAAAAGTTGCCCATCGGCGCAACTCCAGCCATCCTGTGCGCCTCTTCGGACTTTGATCGACGACGGTGTCCATGCGGCTGTACCTCTGCGAAAAACCTTCCCAGGCGAAAGACATCGCCGCCGTGCTGGGCGCCAAGCGCCGGGGCGACGGCTGCTGGCTGGGAACGGACGTCACGGTGACCTGGTGCATCGGCCACCTGCTGGAGACCGCGCCGCCGGACGCCTACGACGCCCGCTACAAGCGCTGGGTGCTGGCGGACCTGCCGATCATCCCCGACCGCTGGAAAATGACCGTCAAGCCGCGCACCGCCAGCCAGTACAAGGCAGTGAAGCGCCTGCTCGGCGAGGCCAGCGAACTGGTCATCGCCACCGACGCCGACCGCGAGGGCGAAATGATCGCCCGCGAACTGGTGGAGCATTGCCGCTACCGCGGGCCGATCCTCCGCCTGTGGCTGTCGGCCCTGGACGAAGCCTCGATCCGCAAGGCCCTGGCCGCGCTCAAGCCGGGGGCCGAGACCTTCAGCCTTTATCACTCGGCGCTGGGACGCTCACGGGCCGACTGGCTGATCGGCATGAACATGAGCCGTCTGTTCACCCTGCTAGGCCGCCAATCGGGCTATCAGGGCGTGCTGCCGGTGGGCCGGGTGCAGACGCCGACCCTGCGCCTGGTGGTGGATCGCGACCGCAGCATCGCGGACTTCGTACCGGTGCCCTACTGGGCCATCGACGTGCAGTTGCTGCACGACGGCCTGCCGTTCACCGCCCAATGGCGCGCACCGTCCGATGCCTGCGACGACCAGGACCGCTGCCTGAACCAGGCGTTGGCGCAGCAGGCGGCCGACGCGATCCGCGGCGCCGCCAGCGCCCGGGTGGTGAAGCTGCGCACCGAACGCCTGCGGGAAGTGGCGCCCCTGCCCTTCGACCTGGGCACCTTGCAGGAAGTCTGCTCGAAGAAGCTCGGCCTCGGCGCCCAGGAGACCCTCGACGTCGCCCAGGCCCTCTACGAGACCTACAAGGTCATCACCTACCCGCGCAGCGACTGCGGCTACCTGCCCCTGAGCCAGCACGCCGAGGCACCGGGGATCCTGGCGGCGCTGCGTCAGGCCGACCCGAGCCTCGAAGCCCTGCACGGCCACCTGCAACCGCAACGCCGCTCCCGCGCCTGGAACGACGCCAAGGTCAGCGCCCACCACGGCATCATCCCCACCGCCGCCGCGAAAAACCTCGAACGGCTCACCGGCAAGCACCGCGCGGTGTACACGCTGATCCGCGCACGGTATCTGGCGCAGTTCCTGCCCGACCACGAATACGACCGCACCCAGGCGGATTTCGATTGCGCCGGCCAGGCCTTGCGCGCCGTCGGCAAACAGATCGTCGAGCCCGGCTGGAAACGCGCCTTGCCTGAAGCGCTGGCCGCGGCCAGGGGGCGCGAGGCACCGGCGCCGCAAACCTTGCCGGCGCTGAGCCAGGGCGACGACTGCACGGTGGCGGACGTGAAGCTCAAGGATCTGTGGACCCAGCCGCCCAAGCCCTACACCGAAGGCGACCTGATCAAGGCCATGAAGAACGTCGCCAAACTGGTGGAGGATCCGCTGCTCAAGCAGAAACTCAAGGACACCACCGGCATCGGCACCGAAGCCACCCGCGCCTCGATCATTCAGGGCCTGCTGGACCGCGGTTACCTGGTGAAGAACGGCAAGGCACTGTCGGCGACGCCTGCGGCGTTCAGCCTGATCGACGCCGTGCCACGGGCCATCGCCGACCCCGGCACCACGGCGATCTGGGAACAGGCGCTGGACATGGTGCAGAGCGGCGAGATGAGCCTGGAAGAGTTCGTCACCAAACAGGCGGCCTGGATGAGCAAGCAAGTCACCCGCTGCGCCGGCCTGAGCCTGACCATCAGCGGCCCGCCGCCCTCCGGCAAGGCTGCGGCGCCGTGGAAGAAAAAACGCAAGAGCACCGGACGCAAAACCGCCGGCGCCGGAAGACGCACGGCGAAAGCGGCCGCCAAACCGTAAACCGCGCACTAGAGTTTCTGAAGCGATTGCCAGGAACCCGCGCCATGCCCAGCATCGAACTGCACGCCGCCCACCGCGACGACCACGACACCCTCGACAGCCTGATGCAGTTCTACCTGCACGACTTCAGCGAATGGCTGCCGCTGAAACTCGGGGAGAACGGGTTCTATCCCATCGGGCCGACGCTCGACTACTGGCGCCACCCCGCCACCCGCGCCTTCCTGATCCGGGTGGACAACGAACTGGCGGGGTTCATCAGCGTGGACGGCAACACACACCTCAAGGGCGCCGAGCACAACCTGGGCTATCTCTTCGTCTGCCGGCGCTGGCGTGGCCGAGGCGTCGCGCAATTTGTCGTCTCTGACCTCTTGAGCCGCATCCCCGGCCAATGGCAGATTTTCCACATCGACGCCAACCGCCCGGCACAGCGGTTCTGGGCCGGAGCCATTCCGGCGCTGAGCAGCGGCGCATTCACCTGCGAGCAACGCGTGATAGACGGCTACCCCTGCACCGTCTACGGCCTCCAAAGCCCCGCTCCCATGGCCTGAACTCCCCTTTTCCTCATTCCAAAACGACTTTGTCCGACAATATGTAGTGACCAAAAATAATCACTACAAAACCGTTGACGACGTCGTTCGGCTTTTGCATGATGCAGACGTCTCCCCGATCGGGAGCACTGGCAACACGCTTGAGCAAGCTCGTCTGACCGCCGAGTTGTTTTTTCCGGATACACGCTGCCCACAAGGCAGATTGAAGAAGCTGACCTGGCCTGAACGTCCAGTACAAGGACGGGAAACGCTGGCGAAAATTCTCAAGTCGCTTGTGGCGAACCCTGAAAAAGTCGTCAAGGAGCCTCCCGGTTTTCGCTGTTTCTCTTCGTTGTGACGCTATCGCGTAGCAGTTATTCAACACGACTACATGCAGCAGACGCATGACCCCGTACTTATCACGGGCGACCGCTGACGTCCTGGTTTCGGTGCCAGGGATCAACTAACCGATGGGCTACCTGTATTAGCGAATCAACTTTGCAAGATCACCAAACTGGTCAAGGGGCATGAACATGAATCTGAACAATCAACCTACCATCGAAGAATTGGCTCGTCTTTTCGCAGCGAAGAAAGACACCCACGACAGCCATATCCTGTGGATCAGCAAGTCGGGGCAGGTACAGATCGACTGCCTGTCGCCCCACGCCGGTGAAGAAGAGTTCGACAAGAACAACCAGAACCTGCTGGCCCGCCTGAAGATGTACCGCCGCGGCCAGGGTTATGTCGGCAAGAAGGCCGCCGCCGACAAGGACTTCATCGGCAATGTCCTGCAGACGCTGAAACAGGCGTGGGACTCGATGCAGAACCAGACTGAGGCCCGGGTCATCGACCGCCTCTGCTGATCGGCGAACGCCATGAAAAACCGCTCCCCTTCAAGGGAGCGGTTTTTTTTCGGGCGCCGGAAAGCGCACCTCGGACAACGGCGCCGGCAGCACGACCGGCACCTGCGGGCCGACCGTGGTCTGCACCACCCGGATCATCGAGCGCACATCCTGCCCGACCAACAGCCTCGGTTCATGGGGATCGTTGCCGAAGAAGTTTTCCCAATGGCCGATCAGCACCATCCGTGGCCTATGCCGCTCCAGCACCCGCTGCGGATAGTGGCGTACCTGTTTCCACGACGAGGCGCAGAGTATTTCAACGTCGACGCCCTTGCCGTCGGCCAGCGCCGGCATGTAGCCGAGCGGCGGCGTGGCCGCCGAATCCTGATAGTGGATGCGATAGACCGGGTACTTTCCGGCGTCGTCCATCAGGTCGATGACCCAGGCCAGGCTCTGGCCGGACTTCCACTGCCACAGCGACAGCTCGGGTTTCGTCAGGTCGGTGTGATAGTCGCCGGGCACCAGGTTCAGGCCGGCGACATGGCCGGCGTGTTCGCTTTGGATCGGCATCACCCGGATGCGGCCGCTGGGGGACGGGAACCATTGCCCCTCCTTCATCAGCGGGCCGGGCTCGCCGAAGCCTTTCAGTTTCGCCATGTCGTCTTGAACATCGACAACGGGAAACCGCTTCAGCTCATCGAACCCCTGGAGGATGTGCTTGACCGTCTCCGAACCGTAGATCGTCGCCTGAGGCGTGTACTTGCGGACGATGATCGGCACATCCAGCAGATGGTCGTAATGGCCATGCCCCACCAGCAGCATCCGCACGTCAGCGGCGTCGGGCACGTCGCGCATGGCGTCATCGATCTTGCGCTCATTGGCCAGCACCAGCGGCGAAGGCACGCCGCGCAGGCCGAACAGGCTGGGGTTGCTGAACGACGGCGCCAACATCAGGCCCTCGCCCTTCCAGTGCAGCAGCCACCCGCCGACACCGAGGAACTGGATCTTCGGCCCGGCAAGGTGGTGTTCGTCCGAGACCCGAAGGCCCTGATCCAGCGGATCCCGGGTGCAGCCCGTCAACACCATCAGCACGATCAGCACAATCACCGGCATCGCTGCATTCCTCCGTGAGGCTGTCCAAAGCCTAGCGGAGGAAGGCTCAGGCGTCAGGCGTCCCCAGCAGCAGGTTCATGAACGCCACCGACGCGGCGCTGTGGTAGTTGTTGCGGCGCCGCAACACCGCCGCTCCGCGCTCTGGCGCCTCGCCTTCGGCGCGGACCTTGTGCAGCCCCCGGTCCAGGGTCGCGATGGCCTCCGGCAGCATGGTCGCCATCGGCGTGTGGCGTATCACTTCCAGCAGCGTGCTCACGGAGTTGACCTCGATCTGCACCCGGGGGGAGATGCCCTGCCGGCGAAAGTATTCGTCGGTGGATTGGCGCGTGATGAACCCCGGCGCCAGCAAGGCGAAATCCAGCTGCGCCACCTCGTCCGGGCTCAGCGGCGACTCACGTCCGTACAGCGGATGGCCGCGCCCGACCATGATCCCCAACGTCTCGACGAATGCGGGAATGCACTCGATGTCGGGATGGCGCGCCGGTGCGAACGCGATCGCGATGTCCAGCGAGTCGTCCGCCAGCCCCGCCTCGATGTCGTCCATCGACAGCTCGAAGATCTCCAGGTGAATGCCGGGAAACCGCGCCGCGAAATCCCGCACCAGCGGCCCGACCAGGTACGCCATGAACGTCGGGGTCATGGCCAGGCGCAAGGTGCCGCGGGTCAGGTCCTTGACGTCATGCAGCGCCCGCTTACCCGCCTCCAGCTCCACCAGCACCCGCCGCGCGCATTCGATGTAGGCCAGGCCGGCGTCGGTGGGGCGGACCGTGCGCGAGGTGCGGTCGAACAGCGTCACGCCGAGGCTGTCCTCCAGTTGGCGGATCTGTTGCGACAGGGTCGGCTGCGACACGTGCAGCGCCTCCGCCGCGCGGGTGAAGCCGCCGTGGTCGGCCACGGCCAGCAGGTAACGCAGATGTCGCAGCAGCATGGGCACACCATCTATAGGCAGGACTTATGCGAAGCATTGTATATCGATCTTGGACGCTATGGATCGATCGGCGCAAGATCGCTTCCACACCCAAGCCAACCCCGAAAGGAGTGACACCATGCAACAGTCCCACGCCTACAACGACACCAGCCTGGCCCTGACCACCCGCGTCCTCGACGCCAAGGCCCGCAAAGACCTGTCGTGGCAGGACCTGGCCGACGACACCGGCCTGAGCCTGGCCTACGTCACCGCCGCCCTGCTCGGCCAGCACCCGCTGCCGGCGGCCGCCGCGCAGACCGTCGGCGACAAGCTGGAACTGGACGCCGCCGACGTCGCCGCCCTGCAGGTCATCCCGCTGCGCGGCAGCCTGAGCGGCGTGCCGACCGACCCGACCATCTACCGCTTCTACGAGATGATCCAGATCTACGGCACCACCCTCAAAGCCCTGGTCCACGAGCAGTTCGGCGACGGCATCATCAGCGCGATCAACTTCAAGCTCGACATCAAGAAAGTCGAAGACCCAGAAGGCGGCTCCCGCGCCGTGGTCACCCTCGACGGCAAGTTCCTGCCGCTGCGTCCGTTCTGATCCACCCGGCCCGCACCCGGCGTGCGGGCCTCCCCTACCCCGATAGCCGACACCGTCACACCACTTGTCTGGAGGCTGCCCCATGCAAAAGATTCCGTTGCTCCTCGCCCTGCTCGCCGGTCTTGCCGCCCAGGCCCAGGCCGATGAAGAAGCCGTCGCCTACCGCTACGGCATGGCGCTGGACATTGCCCAGGTCGTGAGCGTCACCCCGGTCGCGGACATCTGCGGCGTGGTGCCCGTCGAGATGACCTACCTCGATTCACACGGCGACAAACACATCCTTCAATACAGCGAATTCGGCACCGGCTGCTCCAACTGAGAGGACGACACCATGAAAAACCTGATCGAAGGCTTCCTGAAATTCCAGAGCGAAGCGTTTCCGCAACGCACCGAACTGTTCAAGCACCTGGCCACCACCCAACAGCCCGGCACGCTGTTCATCACCTGTTCCGACAGCCGCGTGGTGCCGGAACTGCTGACCCAGCAAGAACCCGGCGAGCTGTTCGTGATCCGCAACGCCGGCAACATCGTGCCCTCCTACAGCCCGCACCCAGGCGGGGTATCGGCCACGGTGGAGTACGCGGTGGCCGTGCTCGGCGTCACCGACATCGTCGTCTGCGGCCACTCCGACTGCGGCGCGATGACCGCCATCGCCCAATGCAAATGCATGGATCACCTGCCCGCCGTCAGCGGCTGGCTGCAGCACGCCGAGTCGGCGAAGGTGGTCAACGAGTCCCGGCCCCATGCCGATGACGCGGCGAAGCTGAGTTCGATGGTGCGGGAGAACGTGATCGCGCAACTGGCGAACATCCAGACCCACCCCAGCGTGCGCTTGGCCCAGGAAAAAGGCCTGCTCAACCTGCACGGCTGGGTCTACGACATCGAGACCGGCTCCGTCGACGCCCTCGGCAGCGACCGCCGCACGTTCGTGTCGCTGGCCGAGCACCCGGCCACCTGCGCGATACCGGCCACGTCCGCCGCAGCCGCCTGAACCCGACGCCCCGAACCCTTCGGGGCGTTCGCTTTGTATCGCTCTGTAGCCTGCGCGCCCCCCAGACACAGTTCAACGCATCCACGACGGGAGCCCGACACATCGCCGATACAGCCAGCGCCTTCAATAGGCCTGAACGCGGTATCCCTCCTCCCGACACAAGGAACACACGATGAACAAGTGGTTTGCAGGACTTGCCCTCACCGCCGCCATGGCCGGCGCCGCCTCGGCCATGGCCGCCGACGCCAAGCCCACCGTCGTGCTGGTGCACGGCGCCTTCGCCGACTCCAGCAGCTGGAACGGCGTGGTGAAGATTCTGGAAAAGGACGGCTATCCGGTGGTGGCCGCCGCCAACCCGCTGCGCTCCGTCAAGGGCGACGCGCAATCGGTGGCCGACGTGCTGGCCGGGATCAAGTCGCCGGTGGTGCTGGTCGGCCACTCCTACGGGGGACCTGTGATCAGCGCGGCGGCCTACGGCAACGCCAACGTCAAGGCACTGGTCTACGTCGCCGCGTTTGCCCCTGAGGCGGGCGAAACCGTGGCCGGGCTGGCCGGCCGTTTCCCCGGCAGCACCCTGGGCCCGACCCTCGCCCCGCCCGTGGCCTTGAAGGATGGCGGCAAGGATCTGTACATCCAGCAGGACAAGTTCCACGACCAGTTCGCCGCCGACGTGCCGAACGCCGACGCGAAACTGATGGCCGCCACCCAACGCCCGATCACCGAAGCGGCGCTGAATGAGGCGTCGGGCGAGCCGGCGTGGAAGTCGATCCCGTCGTGGTTCGTGTACGGCGACAAGGACAAGAACATCCCGCCCCAGGCGCTGGCGTTCATGGCCGAACGGGCCCACGCCCGGCAGACCGTGGTGGTCAAAGGCGCGTCCCATGTGGTGATGGTGTCGAATCCGAAAACCGTGGCCAGCCTGATCGAAGCGGCCGCCACCGCGAAGTGAAACGAAAAGGCCGCGCCCGTCATCCCGACGGGCGCGGCCTTTTGCCGTTCAGCGTTTGACGCCCAGGTCGACCTGGGTCATGCGGCTGCGCACGGTGAACACACCGTCGCCGGACAGGATCGCGCTGCGGGCGAACAGGCGTCCGCTCTCCCAGTTCGAAAGCCCCAGTTCCGGCTTGTTCAGCGCGTATTGGCCATCGACCCAGCGGGTGATGCCGTTGCCCACGAACGGCGCGTTGACCGCACTGTAGAAGCGCTGCTGTTCGGCGACGTTCTCACTGATCAGCGACACGGTGAACTGCGGGCTGTAGCGGTTGAACAAGGCAATCGCCTGGTCCAGGCCGTCGACGATCATCAGGCTGGTTTCCGGGGTCTCTTCCCATTCCCACTCGCGGCCCAGCTGCGCCTCGGGCAGCGCTTCAGCCTGGGCCTCGGTTTTGTAGCCTTCGGCGCGGTAGACCTCGACCGTCGCGTTGCGCCACTCATCCGGCAGGCATCCTTCACTGCCCTCGACGATGTGCAGCTTGCAGGCCTGACCGCGCGCGGCGCCGGCCTGTCGCAGCGCATCGAGGAACAGCGGCACCAGTTCGGCGGCGCGCTCGCGGTGGATCAGGCAGACGTTGAGGGTGTTGCAGACCTTGCGGTCCAGCGAGTTGCGCACCACCGCCGCGAAACGTTCGGCGTCGGCCTCCCGGTCGGCGATCAGCCACGCGCCGCCGGTGCCGTGCAGGCTGACGGCGGTGCCGGCCTGCTGGGCGATGCTGCCCAACTGGCTGACCGCCCGGCCCGAACCCCGGGCCACCGCCAGCGACAGGCGCCGGTCGGCGAACATCGCCCAGCCGGCGGCGTGGTTGACGCTTTCCACCAGCGACACCGCACCGGCCGGCAGACCGGCATCGGCCAACGCCGGGTTCAGCGCATGGGCGACGATGGCTTGCGCGGTGCCCAGCGCATCGCTGCCGATCCGCAGCACGGCGGTGTTGCCGGTGCGCAGTACGCCGGCCGCGTCGGCGAACACGTTCGGGCGGCCTTCGAACACGAAGGCGACGATGCCCAGCGGCGACACCACTTGCTCCACTTTCCAGCCGTCGTGCTCGACGCAGCTGATGACCTGGCCACGGGTGGCCGGCGCATCGCGCCACGCCCGCAGGCCGGCGATCATGTCGCGGCGCATGCGCTCGTCGGCCAGCAGGCGCGTAGTGGAACGGCCACGGGCCTTGGCCCTTTCGATGTCGGCCAGGTTGGCCGCTTCGATCAGGGCCCAGCACTCGGCGGACTCCAGGCGTTGGGCGAACAGGTCGAAGAAGCGGCCGATGGCTTCGTCCGACACCGAAGACAATGCGCTGAAGGCAGCGGCGGCGCGTTCGATCGCCACCGCCGCCGCTTGCTGGTCGGCCACGGGAATCAGCAGCAGCTCACCGCTGACCTGCTCCACGAGCAGGTGGTCACCGGGTCGGAAACGCTCAGCCAGTTCGGGGCTGACCACGGTGACGCGGTTGCCGGCGAAAGGGATGGGCGTGCCAGCGACGAGACGTTCGAGCGCGAGAGACATGAAGCGGATTCACCATAGGAATGAGCGGGCAAAAAATGTATAGGAAGGCCCGCCACCAAGGCAACCCACAGAACCCTGTGGGAGCGAGCCTGCTCGCGATGGCGTCAGGTCAGCCGGCCCCTATGTCCCTGGCCCACCGCCATCGCGAGCAGGCTCGCTCCTACACTCGGCGAATGGCTGTGCCGGTCAGAACACCGACCAGCCGATCCGCGCGCTGAGCATCTCCAGCGCCGCCATCCCTGCCAGCGAGTTGCCCGCCGTGTTGAGCTCGGGCGACCACACGCACACCGTGAACTGCCCCGGCACCACCGCGACGATGCCGCCGCCCACGCCGCTCTTGCCCGGCAGGCCGACGCGGTAGGCGAAGTTGCCGGCCTCGTCGTACAGGCCGCTGGTGGCCATGATCGAGTTGACTTGCTGGGTCTGGCGGCGGGTCAGGATCTGTTCGCCGCTGTGCTTGCAGAAGCCATCGTTGGCCAGGAAGCAGAACGCGCGGGCCAGGTCGATGCAGCTCATGCGCAGCGCGCAGTGGCTGAAGTAGCTGCGCAGCACCGCCTCGACGTCGTTGTGGAAATTGCCGAACGACTGCATCAGGTACGCCATCGCTGCGTTGCGGGCGCGGTGCTGGTATTCGGACTCGGCGACCTTGCCGTCCACCATCACCTGAGGGTTGCCCGACAGCCGCCGGACGAAATCGCGCATCGACAGCGCCGGCGCGGCGAAGCGCGACTGGTTGATGTCGCAGATCACCAGCGCCCCGGCGTTGATGAACGGGTTGCGCGGCCGCCCGCGCTCGAACTCCAGCTGCACCAGCGAGTTGAACGGCTGGCCGGAGGGCTCGTGGCCCAGGCGTTCCCAGATCGCCTCGCCGGAATGCTCGATGGCCTGCACCAGGCTGAACACCTTGGAGATGCTCTGCACCGAGAACGGCGTGTCGGCGTCGCCGGCGCAGTACATTTCGCCGTCGTTGCCGTACACGGCGATGCCCAGTTGATTGGCCGGCACGGTGCCGAGGGCGGGAATGTAGTCAGCCACCTTGCCTTGCCCGATCAGGGGCCGGACAGCGTCAAGGATCTCGTTCAACAGCGCTTGCATGCCGGGTTCCGAAGTCTCGCCCCATGGGATCGCGGGGACACCGTGGCTAGACGCTGCGGACCGCTGCCGGATCACAGCGCCCGATCAAATCCCTGTCCCGGTCAGTGCGGCGGTGGCTGTACCGGCCTCATCGTCGGATCGCCGCCCGGAACAAGCCCGCTCCCACGGTGCTTGGGTTGAACCCAACATCTGTGAACGACTCGGAACCTGTGGGAGCGGGCTTGCCCGCGATGAGGCCCGCACGGTCAAGCACACCCAGGCCTGTATCGCAGTGTGTACCGCCTCGCCGCAGACACACGGCGCCCACACTTTCGCCTCTGCGCGACACATCGCCGATACACCCCGGCGTTCAAATGAACCTGTCGACCGGCACTGCCGGTCAAGCCTTTCAAACCACTCGATACGTCGGAGAACCACCATGACTCAGCTCTCGAAAAAGTCCCTCGCCCTCGGCCTGCTGATCGCCTCGGGCCTGGCCCTGTCCAACGCCGCTTCGGCCTCCGAGGCCTTCAGCGTCAAGCAACTGGATCACGGCTACAGCCAGGCCAAGGCCGACGCCACGGAAAAGTCGTCGGAAGGCAAATGCGGCGAAGGCAAGTGCGGCGCCGGCGAATGACGCCCGGCACGGGGCACGCCGTTGCCCCGTTTCCCCTGTAAACCATGGAGCGTTTGATCATGACCCCCTCTCTTTCCTCCGCCGTCAAAGGCCTGCACCTGAACCTCGACCGCGCCGGCCAATGGCTCGCGCCGCTGACGCTGCGGCTGTTCATCGCCTGGGAATTCTTCGAATCGGGCCTGGAGAAGTTCAACGGCCAGAACTGGTTCGAAGACATCCAGGATCGGTTCCCCTTCCCCTTCGACCATCTGCCGGCGACCCTGAACTGGGAACTGTCGATGTGGGCCGAGCTGATCGGCGCGCTGGCGATCCTGATCGGCCTCGGCACACGCTTCTCGGCGGTCTCGCTGATCGTGGTGACCGTGGTCGCCACCGCCGCCGTGCACTGGCCGGCGGACTGGTCGTCGCTGAGCGAACTGGCCCAAGGCTACGCGATCACCAACAAGGGCTTCGGCAACTTCAAGCTGCCGGCCATTTACCTGGCGGCGCTGCTGCCGCTGGTGTTCGCCGGGGCCGGCAAGCTCAGCGTGGATGCGTGGCTGGCCAGGGTGTTCTGGCGGCGCCACGCCCGCTGAGGTCAGTGCGCCCGGTCCAGCCCCGCCAGCAGCGCGCTGTCGCGGCTGTAGATGTCCGGCGCGTAGAGCACGCGCCCGTGGCTGTCGACCTGGGCGGTCCAGTAGGTCATCAGGATCGGCACCGGGTTGGCCAGGCGGAATTCGTGGGTGGTGCCGGTGGCCAGCAAGGTATCGGTGCGCGCCTTTTCCGCCGGGCTGAGCAGCAGGTCGCGCAGCTTCATCGGATGCTCGACCCGCACGCAACCGGAGCTGAACGCCCGCGGCCCCTTGTCGAACAGCGCCTTGCTCGGCGTGTCGTGCAGGTACACCGAGAACGGGTTGGGGAAGCGGATGACCATCTGCCCCAACGGGTTGCGCGGCCCGGCGTCCTGGCGCAGGAGGATGTTGCCGGGGTTGTCCCAGTCGATGTCGGCGGCGGCCAGCGGCTGGCCGTTGGCGTCGAGCACTTGCAGGTTCTGGCGGCTGAGGAAGGTCTGGTCCTTGCGGATTTCCGGCAGCTTGTCTTCCTTCCAGATGGTCGGCGGCACGGTCCAGGTCGGGTTCAGGGTCAGCCGGGTGACCCGGGACTTGAGCAGCGGGGTCTGGCGTTCGGCGCGGCCGACCTGGGTGCGGGTCTGCCACACCGGCAGGCCGCCCTGGTACAGGGTCAGCTCGGCGGCGGCGACGTTGACCAGCAGGCCGTCCGGCTCCATGTCCTGGGCCAGCCAGCGGAAGCGTTCGAGGTTGACCCGCAACTGGTCACGGCGGGTCAGCGGGCTGATGTTGAGTTCGGCGATGGTGCCGGGGCCGACCACGCCGTCGGCCTGCAGCGAATGGTTGGCCTGGAAGCTCTTCACCGCCTCCACCAGCACGCCGTCGTAGGCGTTGCCCGGCGTACCGGCCGCGCTGTGCAGGTAGCCTTCGCTGTACAGGCGCTGAGCGAGTTCCGGCACGCGCTTGTCCGCCATGTCCGGGCGCAGCAGCGGCCCGTTGCTCACGGGCCCCCAATGCGGCAAGGCTTGCTGGCGCTGGGCGGCGTAGAGGTGACGCAGGTCCCGGTACTGCGCCAGGCGCGGACGGGCGCGGTCGAACGCCGCCGCGATGTCGTGCATGCCCGGCACGGCGATGTCCAGCAGTTCGGCCTGCCGGTCGCGGGGCGTGTCGTCGGCATGCCACAGAGGTTCGAAGTGCGATTGCAGCAGGCGGCCGTAATGCAGGTCCTGCAGGGCTTGCAGGTAGTGGCGGCTGATGTCGATGTCGGCGCACAGGTCGCCGTCCTGGGGTACGCTGCCCGCCACCGGATAGCGTTGGGGATTGAGGCCGTCATCGGCCAGCAGTTGCAGTTGCGCATGCAATGTCGTGAGCCGCTCGCGGTCTGCCCACACGGGCAGCCAGTCCTGCTGCTGATAGAACGCCTGCAACTGCTGGAGCGCGGGGGCGTCGAGCCGGGCCGCCACGGCCGGACAGGCCTGGGGCAGGCTGACCAGCGACGCCTGCAACGGGCTCTGCACCGGCGCCGGCGCGGCCACCGGCGCATCGACCGTCACGTCCGCCGGCAACGTCGGCAGCCCCGGCAACGGCTCACCGGCACAAGCGACAAACGGCGCAGCGAGCAAACAAATGCTCAAGTAGCATGCATGTTTTTTGAACAACTGCTTTACTCCAATCCATGGCCGTCCTGAATGACGGTCAACCTTACATCAGGTGCGGTGAACAGTCAGGCCCGATTCCCGGGCTTGCGGGGGACGACTGGACGTCAGGAGCCTAGCCAGACAAGCAGCAAGTGAGGACTCTCTGTAAATGTTGACGACGTTTCGCCGACTTCTGCTGACTGCCATCGTCCCGGCCTTGATCGCCGCCTCGATGACCAGCCCAGCCATTGCCGCCGGCACTGCCCGGCCATCCCTCTACAACAGCCTCGCGCACGCCGCACCGGAACTCAATCCCCAGGCGCTGAAAGGTGCCCTGAACGCCATGCAGTGCGCGGTCAACAGCGGCGCCCGGCAATCGCGCCACCTGGCGATCATCGACTACTCGCAGCCGTCCACGGCCCGCCGCCTGTGGATCTTCGACCTCGCCCGCCGGAAACTGGTGCTGCGCGACCTGGTCGCCCACGGCTCCAACTCCGGGGAAAACTACGCCACCCAGTTCTCCAACCGCGAGGGCAGCTACCAGTCCAGCCTCGGGCTGTTCCGCACCCAGGAAAGCTACGAAGGCACCCACGGCTATTCGCTGCGCATGGACGGCCTGGAACCGGGCTTCAACGACATGGCCCGCGACCGCGCCATCGTGATCCACGCCGCCGACTACGTGAACCCGTTGTGGAGCCAGCGCCAGGGCCGCATCGGCCGCAGCCAGGGCTGCCCGGCGGTGCGCCCGCAGGTGGCCAAGCGAGTGATCGACAGCCTGAAGGACGGCCAGTTCATGTTCTCCTGGTACCCCGACCAGCACTGGCTCAAGTCCTCGCCGTACCTCAACTGCCAGCCGCAGCAGGTCGCCGGGATCATCAGCTCCGCCGGCAACTGATCCCTGCATCATTGGAGCCCTGCACGGTTCTCTGTGGGAGCCAGACTGCTGGCGATGGCGCCAGTGAAGGCACCGCAGAACCGGCCAAGACCGTCGCTCACGCCGACCTTCGCGAACACCGTTTCATTACAGCTTTGTAATCAAGCTGTCGGTTTGCCGAGCGGATCGCCCGGTAGCCTGAAGTTGTCCCGGCACCTGTGCCGACCCACTTCACGCACCGAGCGACCCCATCATGAAAACCCTGATCCTCGCCTTCGCCGCCCTCCTCGCCACCGGTTCCGCGTTCGCCGCGCCTGCGCCGGAACCGACCGTGATCCACGACCAAAGCGGCTTCTTCGTTCATCTGGATATCGACAAAGTCCTGTCCAGCACCGATATTTCCCAGGCCTGCGGCGTGATTCCGGCGCGGCTCAACTACCTCGACCACCAGGGCCGCGAACATGTGCTGGACTATCAGGTGCAAGGCAGCGGCTGCACCAATGACCATTGAGGCCAAACGCCCATGAACATCCTCGTCGTCGAAGACGAACCCAAGGCCGGCAACTACCTGCTCAACGGCTTGCAGGAACTGGGCTACAGCGTGAGCCTGGCGCGCAACGGCGCCGACGGCCTGCACCTGGCGCTGGAGCACGGCTTCGACGTGATCGTGCTGGATGTGATGATGCCGCAGATGGACGGCTGGGAAGTCCTGCGCCGGCTGCGCAAGGAAGCCGACACGCCGGTGCTGTTCCTCACCGCCCGCGACGACATCGCCGACCGGGTCAAGGGCCTGGAGCTGGGCGCCGACGATTACCTGATCAAGCCGTTCTCCTTCGCCGAACTGGTGGCGCGCCTGCGCACCCTGACCCGGCGCGGGCCGATCCATGAAGAGGAACAGTTGCAGGTGGCCGACCTGCAGATCGACGTGCTCAAGCGCCGGGTCACCCGCGCCGGCACGCGGATCGTCCTGACCAACAAGGAGTTCGCCCTGCTGCAACTGTTCGCCACCCACACCGGCCAAGTGCTGTCGCGTTCGCTGATCGCCTCGCGGGTATGGGACATGAACTTCGACAGCGACACCAACGTGGTCGATGTCGCGGTGCGTCGCCTGCGGGCCAAGCTCGACGATCCGTTCGCGCTCAAGCTGATCCACAGCGTGCGCGGCATCGGCTACCGCTTCGACATTCAGCCATGAAAACCAACGGCACCTATTCGCTGACCCTGCGCCTGGCGCTGGTCTTCGCCCTGCTCGCCTTCGCGTCGCTGGCGGGCCTGGGGGCGGCGCTGTACAACGAACTCGAAGAACAGCTGATCCGCCGCGACGACATCCAGCTGGCCAGCCGGGTCGATCAGCTGCGCACCTTCCTCAACGACAGCAACACCCTGGAGCTGATCAAGAACAAGCCGGCGCTGTTCCAGAACATGCTCGGCAACCGCGAGGCCCTGCTCACCATCGGCGCGCCGGGGCAGCCGCCGCTGCTGGTGGTCAACCCCGGCAACCTCGCCACCCCCAGCGTGCCCGCCGTGCCCATCGGCCACCCGATGGCGCTGAGCGACGTGAAGCATCTGCCGAGCATCAACGGCGTGCCGTTTTCGGCGGTGGCGGCGACCATCGACTCCGGCGAACTGGGCAACCTGCAAGTGCTCACCGGCCGCCTGATGACCGAACGCACGGCGATGCTCGCCACCTACCGACTCAGCGTCTACGGCCTGGCGACGCTGGCGGCGGCGGTGCTGGCGCTGATCGGCTGCCTGCTGGTGTACCGTGGCCTGCTGCCGTTGCGCCGGCTGGCGCGGCATGCCCACGGCATCGGCGTCGGCAACCTGGGCGAGCGCCTCGACAGCCACGGCACGCCCCGGGAGCTGAAGCCGATGATCGATGCGTTCAACGCCATGCTGGACCGGCTCGCCAAGGGTTTTGCGCAACTGAGCCAGGTGTCCACCGACATGGCCCACGAACTGCGCACGCCGATCAACAACCTGCTGGGCGAAACCCAGGTCGCGCTGCAGCAGAACCGCAGCGTCGAGGCCTACCAGCAACTGCTCGCCTCCAACGTCGAGGAACTGGAACGGCTGGCGCGGATGCTCGACAACATGCTGTTCCTGGCCCGCACCGATCCGGCCAGCGCCATGAGCCAGCGCCAGGAGCTGGACGCCGCCGACGAGATGCAGCGCATCGCCGACTACTTCGAAGGCCTGGCGGCGGACGCGGGCATCTGCATCGAGGCCCGCGGCAGCGGTGTGATCTGGGCCGAACCGATGCTGCTGCGCCGGGCCCTGGCCAACCTGTGCGCCAACGCGATCAAGTACGGCGCCGCGGATTCGACGGTGCGGGTCGAAGCCGCCGCCGGACCGGACGGCAGCCGCCTGCGGGTACGCAACCACGGCCCGACCATCCCGGCCGAACACCTGCCGCGGCTGTTCGAACGCTTCTACCGGGTCGACCAGTCCCGCCAGCGCTCGGCCCAGTCCAACGGCCTGGGCCTGTCCATCGTCGCCACCATCATGCAACTGCATCAAGGCCGCTACAGCGCCAGCAGCGCCGACGGCGAGACCTGCTTCGAACTCTTCTTCCCCGCCCGCCAAACGCCGTCCAGAGAACACCCCTGAACCCGCCGACATCCCCATCGCCTGTCCCACCGCCATCGCCGGCAAGCCGGCTCCCACAGGTTTTTGTGGTGTGCGCGGGTTCAGTATTCACCTTGGGCCCTGTGGGAGCTGCGGTGCGACGACTCGACTTGCCA
Source organism: Pseudomonas sp. B35(2017) (assembly GCF_002113645.1). Lineage (NCBI taxonomy): Bacteria > Pseudomonadati > Pseudomonadota > Gammaproteobacteria > Pseudomonadales > Pseudomonadaceae > Pseudomonas > Pseudomonas sp. B35(2017). The sequence goes on from NZ_NEIZ01000004.1 coordinate 55,626, forward strand.
GCGATGAGGCCAGCCCAGCCGACATCCCCGTCGCCTGACCCACCGCCATCGCCAGCAGGCTGGCTCCCACAGGGGATCCTGGGTGTTACCACAAAACCTGTGGGAGCTGGCTTGCCAGCGATGAGGCCGGCACTGCCGACATCCCCATCACCTGACACTCCGCTACCGCTGCCCCACCAACGCCGACAGGTTGCGGGCCGTGCCGTTTACGGCAATGGCGATGACCATCAGCGTCGCGGCGACGCCAAAGGTCAGGTGCAAGCCTGCGGCAATCATGGCGGCCGGTGCCTGTGCCGGATCGCCGGCGACCCGGGCGAACACGGTTCCCATCGCCGCCGCCCCGGTGATCAGCCCCAGATTACGGGCCAGCCCCAGCATCGCCGACATCACCCCGCGCAGGTCCTGGCCGACGTCCGCCATCAGGGCGCTGCTGTTGGCCGCCTGAAACAGCGCATACCCGGCGGTGACCAACGCGATCGGCAGCAGATACCCCGGCAACCCAAGGCCCGTCGGCAACACCGCCAGCAACACACAGCCGCCGGCCATGGCCGCCAATCCGCCCGCCACCATGCGCCGCGTCCCGAAGCGATCCACCAGCCATCCCGCCGGCACGCCGCCGAGCGCCGCCACCAACGGCCCGACCGACAGCGCCAGGCCCACCGCCACGCTGCCCAGCCCCAACCCTCGGCTCAGGTAGAACGGCCCCACCACCAGCGTCGTCATCATCACCGTCGCCACCAACGCCGTCATCGCCAGACCGGCAGCACGGCGCGGATCGGCAAACAGCGCCATGCGCATCAAAGGCGCCGCCGCACGCCGCTCGACCGCGACAAACAGGCCCAGGCCCAGCAGGCTGATCGACAACAGCGCCACCGTGGCGCCCGGCGTTCCCGTGACGGTCATCGCCAACGCATACGCCGCCAGGGTCAGCGCCAGCGCCAACGTCCCGGCGTGGTCGAACCGCACCCGCTTCTCCCCCCCCCGATCCGCCGGCAGGTGACGCCACACCAGCCAGCCGTTGAGCAGTCCCAACGGCACGTTGATCAGGAAGATCGACGGCCACCCCGTCTGCGCGATCAGCAGCCCGCCCAACGACGGCCCCAACGAAGTGCCGATGGCCGACATCGTGCCCAGCAGCCCCATCGCCCGGCCGGTCTGCGCCTTGGGCACCGCATCGCCCACCAGTGCCGCCGTCAGTGCCAGCATCACCGCCGCGCCGAGCCCCTGCACCGCCCGCGCCGCGATCAGCCACCCCAATCCGGGCGCCAGCGCGCAACACAACGACGCGGCGGTGAACAGGCCGATGCCGATCAGCATCAGGCGACGCCGCCCGATCAGGTCACCGAGGCGACCTGCGCTGACGATCAACGTGGTGATCGCCAGCAAGTAAGCGAGGACGACCCACTGCACCTGCGCGAACGCGGCGCCGAAGGCGGCCGCCAGCGTCGGCAGGCCGGCATTGGCGATGCTGGTGTCCAGGGACGGCATCAGCATGGACAGGGAAAGGCCGGTCAGGGCCCAGCGGGAGGAACAGTGTAAAGGCTGTGGGGACATGGCAGGCGCTCTTCGCGAAGGTCATGGGCGCAGCCTATGTCTGGACGAGATAAGGCGGAAGACGCATGCTTTGCACTCCATACCTGCATGAAACGCCATGTCATGAATGCACCGGACCTGAACCTGCTGATCACCCTCGACGTGCTGCTCAGCGAAGGCAGCGTCGCCCGCGCCGCCGAGCGGCTGCGCCTGAGCCCGTCGGCCATGAGCCGCGCCCTCGCCCGTCTGCGCGACACCACGGGCGATCCGTTGCTGGTGCGCGCAGGGCGCGGCCTGGTGCCGACGCCTCGGGCCGTGGCCCTGCGCGAACAGGTCGGCCGCCTGGTGCAGGAAGCCGAAGCGGTGCTGCGCCCCGTCCAGGCGCTGGATCTCGGCCAACTGCAACGCACCTTCACCCTGCGCAGCAGCGACGGTTTCGTCGAGACTTTCGCCGCCGCCCTGCTCGCCCTCATCGCGGCGCAGGCGCCCGGCGTGCGCCTGCGCTTTCTGCAGAAAGCCGACCAGGACAGCGCCCCCCTGCGCGAAGGACGGGTCGACCTGGAGACCGGGGTGGTCGGCACGCGCACCGACGACACCCTGCACAGCCGCATCCTGTTCGAGGACCGTTGGGTCGGTGTCGTGCGGGCGGGCCATCCGTTGGCGTCGGGCAAGGTCAGCGCCAAGCGTTTCGCCGCCGGCGCGCACGTCCATGTGTCGCGGCACGGGCGCGAGACCGGCCTGGTGGACGATGCGCTGCACGCCCAAGGGCTGGCGCGGGAGATCGTCACGCTGGTCGGCGGCTTTTCCGCCGCCCTGGCGCTGGTGCGCGACTCGGACCTGATCGCCACGGTGCCGGAGCGCCACACCGGCTCCCTGCGCGCAGGCCTGCACAGTTTCAGCCTGCCGGTGACGTTGCCGCCGCTGACCGTCTCGATGCTCTGGCACCCGCGGATGGACGCCGATCCCGCCCACCGTTGGCTGCGCGACTGCGTGCGCCAGGTCTGCGCCTAACGGGCGTCGCCGCCGGCGGGTTTGTAGAAGAGGAATTTCGCCGTCTCGGCGGTCTTGCGGTACTCGTTCGCCCAGCTCGGGTGAACGTTGCGGTCATGGAAATACAACGCGCCGTGGGTGCGATCCGTCAGCTGGCGGTTGAGGGCCTTGGCGGCGATCTCCTTGGCCAGCGCGTACTCGGCATCTTCCTTGACCTGGTCCGGCCTGCCGTCGCACCACCACGAGAACTGGCAGCTCTTGGTCTCCGACCCCTGCTTGACCACCTCGCAGACCGTGCCGGGAAACCCGTCGTGGCCGAGCCGGTTCATCACCACGCTGGCCACGCCTTCCATGTCGGCGGTGTCCTTGCCCTTGGCTTCCCAATAGATGCTGCGCGCCAGGCACGTAATGGGATCGTCCAACGGTGCCGCGCCCGCCGGATCGACCGCCTGCACTTCGGTCGGGGTGATGGCTTGCGACTTGGGCGCCGGTGCGGCGCTGACCTGGTCGGCGGCCTTTTCCTCCAGCACCTGGGCCTTGGCTTCGGCCTTTTCCTGGATCGGGGCTTGTTCGGCGGCCAACGCCGGGCCGCACGACAAGGTCAACGCAAGACAGACAACCACGCCTTTGAATCCCATGATCGACACTTCCGGCAGCGCCCGGTCCGGGCAATGTGTTGTGCGGCTGAGACACCCGGATTGCGGGGCTCTCGCAGAGTGTAGACGGCAAAATCCGAGGCCATGGGGCGCGGAAAAATCGCCGCCGCGAAGAAAAAGGCATTGCACCCACCGGGGCCCTTTCGCGCATGATGTGCGCACTCAGCCCAAGGGAGATTTCCATGCGCTTCATGCCATCCGCTCTGCGCCTTGCCGCGTTGTCCGTGGGCCTGGCGTTCGCCGCCTCGGCCATGGCCACCGACGAGTCGCAACTGGTCGAGTCGATCAACAGCTACCGCAGCCAGCCCCAGCGCTGCGGCACCCAGGCGTCCAGCGAGCTGCCGCCGCTGTCGGCCGACCCGCGCCTGATCCTGCCGGCCAGCGGCGTCGTCGACCTGCAGCAGGCCATGGCCCGCGCCAGCTACCCGATGGTCAACGTGCAGGCGATCAGCCTCAACGGGCCGAGGGATGCGGCGGCGGCGATGAAGGCGATCCAGGAGAGTTTCTGCCAGGTGGTGCTGGATCCGCAGTTCGTCGATGTCGGCGTCAGCCGCAGCGACCGCGACTGGCGCATCACCCTGGCCCGGCCGTTGCTGTCCGCCCGCCTCGGCGACGGGCCAAGCGAAGGCCAGAAACTGCTGGAGCAGCTCAACGCCGCCCGAGCCCAGCCGCGCCAGTGCGGCGGCCAAGCGTTCTCCGCCGCCGGACCGCTGGCGTGGAATGCGGTGCTCGGCACCGTCGCCCAGGACCACAGCCGCGACATGGCCAACAAAAACTACTTCGACCACAAGGACCGCGACGGCCGCACGCCGGGCGACCGCGCCGAACTGGCGGGCTACGGCGGCCAGCAGGTCGGCGAGAACATCGCCGCCGGCCAAGACACCGTGCAGAAAGTGGTGGCCGGCTGGCTCGCCAGCCCCGGCCATTGCGCCAACCTGATGAACCCGCAGTACCGCGAACTCGGCGCCGCCTACGCGGTGGACCCGAAGAGCGACGCGGGCATCTACTGGACCGCCCTGTTCGGCGCCGAGTGACGCCACCGCCAGCAGGCTGGCTCCCACAGGGAATGGTGGTGCTAGCAGATGCTGTGCTCACCGCAATAAAACGGTGGGAGCCAGCCTGCTGGCGATGAGGTCCACACTGCCGACATCTCCTGCGCCTGACCCACCGTCATCGCCAGCAGGCTGGCTCCCACAGGTTTCCTGGGCGCAATAAAAAACCGGAGCCAGGCTCCGGTTTTTTTGCAGGGTCAGTGGGTTCTCATCCCCGCCGCATACATCAGCAGCTTCAGCACACTGGCCACCACCGCCAGCGAGGCGACGCTGCCCAGCCAGATCAGCAACAGCCAGCCCAGGCGCCGATGCCAGCGCTGCGGTTTCACGTCACGTCGCTCAATGGTAGCCATCGCCGATCCTCACTTTGCCGCGGAACACGTAGTAGCTCCAGAAGGTGTACATCAGGATCACCGGCAGGATGAACAGCGCGCCGATCAGGGCGAACAGTTGGCTGGTGGCCGGTGACGCCGCCGCCCACAGGCTGACCGACGGCGGGATGATGTTCGGCCAGATGCTCAGCGCCAGGCCGATGTAGCCCAGGAACATCAGCACCAGGGTGAACACGAACGGCCAATGGGTGTGACGCCGGCGCAGCGAGCGCAGCAGGCCGAACAGCGCCAGCAGCGCCAACACCACCAGCCCCGCGAACACCGTCAGGTGCGCATGGGTGAACCAGCGCCCCGCCAGTTCCGGATGCAGCTTGAGCGTCCACACGCCGATCACCACCACCATCGCCAGCAGCAGCCACGCCAGCGGACGGCTGTAGTGGCGCATCCGCGATTCGAGCATGCCTTCGGTCTTGACCAGCAACCACGTGCTGCCCAGCAGCGCATACGCCACCACCAGGCCGACGCCGCAGGCGAGCGGGAACGGTGCCAGCCAGTCGAGGCTGCCGCCGGCGAACTGACGGTCCACCACCGGGATCCCGGCCACGTAGGCGCCGATCACCACGCCCTGGGAGAACGTCGCCAGCAGCGAACCGCCGATGAACGCCAAGTCCCACAGATGCCGCTTCTCGGCCGGCGCCTTGAAGCGGAATTCGAACGCCACGCCCCGGAAGATCAGCCCCGCCAGCATGAACACCAGCGGCAGGTACAGCGCCTCCAGGATCACCCCGTAGGCCAGCGGGAACGCGCCGTACAACGCCGCCCCGCCCAGCACCAGCCAGGTTTCGTTGCCGTCCCACACCGGCGCGACGGTGTTCATCATCACGTCGCGCTCCTGCCCGTCCGGGATCATCGGGAACAGGATCCCGAGGCCCAGATCGAAGCCGTCCATGATCACGTACATCATCACCCCGAAGGCGATGATCACGCCCCAGATCAATGACAGGTCGATGCCTTGAATACCCATGTCTCAACGCTCCTTATTCAGTGGATCCGGCTGGCGGATTCGAGGTGGACGTTGGCGGCCGAAAGCGGCCGGCGCGGTGCCTGCTGGCTGTCGTCCTCAGGATCGTGGTCGTGGTGCGGCTGCGGGCCCTTGGCGACCAGTTTCATCATGTAGCCGATGCCCACGGTAAACACCGAGAAGTAGATGACCACGAACAGCGCCAGCGACGTGCTCATCTGCGCCACCGAGTGGTGCGACGCCGCGTCATGGGTGCGCAGCAGGCCGTACACCACCCACGGCTGACGCCCGACTTCGGTGGTGATCCAGCCGGCCAGCAGCGCGACCAGACCGCTCGGCCCCATCAGCAGCACCAGGCGCTGGAAGCCTCGGTGGCGGTAGACCGCGCCCTTGCGCCGCAGCGCAAAGCCGAGCACGCCGACCAGGATCATCAACATGCCCAGCCCGGCCATGACCCGGAAGCTCCAGAAGATGACGGTCGAGTTCGGCCGGTCTTCCTTGGGGAAGCTCTTGAGCGCCGGGATCTGCTTGTCGAGGCTGTGGGTCAGGATCAGGCTGCCGAGGTACGGGATCTCCAGCGCGTATTGGGTCTTCTCCGCCTGCATGTCCGGGATGCCGAACAGCACCAGCGGGGTCGGCTCGTTGCCGTGGTTTTCCCAGTGGCCCTCGATGGCGGCGATCTTCGCCGGCTGGTGCTCCAGGGTGTTCAGGCCATGGGCGTCACCGACCACCGCCTGGATCGGCGCGACGATCAGCGCCATCCACAGCGCCATGGAAAACATCTTGCGCACTTGCCGGGTGTCGTTGCCCCGCAGCAGGTGCCAGGCCGCCGACGCACCGACGAAGAACGCCGTGGCGACGAACGCGGCGATGGCCATGTGCGCCAGGCGGAAGGGGAACGACGGGTTGAACACGATGGCCAGCCAGTCCAGCGGCATCACCCGCCCGTCCACCACCGAGAAGCCCTGCGGGGTCTGCATCCAGCTGTTGGACGCGAGGATCCAGAAGGTCGAGATCAGCGTGCCGATGGCGACCATCACCGTGGCGAAGAAGTGCAGCCCCCGGCCCACGCGGTTCCAGCCGAACAGCATCACGCCGAGGAACCCGGCCTCAAGGAAGAACGCCGTGAGCACCTCATAGGTGAGCAACGGCCCGGTGACGCTCCCGGCGAAGTCCGAGAAGCCGCTCCAGTTGGTGCCGAACTGGTACGCCATGACCAGGCCGGACACCACGCCCATGCCGAAGTTGACGGCGAAGATCTTCGACCAGAAATGGTACAGGTCGCGGTAGGTGTCGTTGCCGGTCTTGAGCCACAGGCCTTCGAGCACCGCCAGGAAGCTCGCCAGGCCGATGGTGATCGCCGGGAAAATGATGTGGAACGAAACCGTGAACGCGAATTGAATCCGCGCCAGGTCCAGTGCCTCCAGGTTGAACATGATGATGTCCTCATCAAGGCTGAAAAGCGGCGGCACACGGCCGGGCCACCGCCAGGCGCGAACGCCTGCAGCCAGTCGAATTGCGAAAGGGTCGGATCGCTTCGGGCGGTTACGCCACCGACGACGGAATCAGGTTGCTCGCCTCGGCCGCCTCAAGGCGGATCGCCACGAACTTGGAGGTCGGCGTGTAGGTGCGGTCGCCGTAGCTTTCCAGCGGCACCAACGGGTTGGTCTCCGGGTAGTACGCGGCGGCCTGCCCTGCGGGGATGTCGTAGGCGATCAGGGTGAAACCGCTGACCCGCCGCTCGCGCTCGTCGTCCCACAGCGCCACCAGGTCGACCTTCTGCCCCGGTTCGAACCCGAGCCGGCGGATGTCCTGTTCGTTGGCGAACACCACGTCGCGCATGCCGTACACCCCGCGGTAGCGGTCGTCGAGCCCGTACAGGGTGGTGTTGTACTGATCGTGGGAGCGCATGGTCTGCAGGATCAGGTGCGGCTTGACCGGCAGGTTGCGCACGCCTTCGCTGATCAGGTGCTCGGGCAGCACGCACGGAGTGAACTGGGCCTTGCCGCTGGCGGTGTTCCAGACCCGGTCGGAGGCATCGTTGCCCAGATGGAAGCCGCCGGGGGTCAGCAGTTTTTCGTTGAACCGCTCGAAGCCCGGAATCACGTCGGCGATCAGGTCGCGGATGCGCCCGTAGTCGCCCACCGCCCATTCCCAGTCGATGGGGTGCTTGCCCAGGGTCGCGGCGGCGATGCCGGCGATGATCGCCGGTTCCGATTTCAGGTGCGGCGACTTGGGTTTGAGCTGGCCGAACGACAGGTGCACCATGCTGAAGGTGTCCTCCACGGTCACGCCTTGGGGGCCTTCGGCCTGGATGTCGATGTCGGTGCGGCCCAGGCACGGCAGGATCAGCGCGTCGCGGCCGGTCACCAGATGGCTGCGGTTGAGCTTGGTGGAGATGTGCACGGTCAGGTCGCAGTTGCGCATCGCCGCGTGGGTGCGCGGGGTGTCCGGGGTGGCTTGGGCGAAGTTGCCGCCCAGGCCGATGAAGACCTTGGCTTCGCCCCGTTCCATGGCGCCGATGGCCATGACGGTGTTGTGCCCGTGCAGGCGCGGCACCTTGAACTTGAAGCGTTTCTCCAGGGCATCCATCAGATCCTTGGGCGCCAGTTCGTTGATGCCCATGGTGCGGTCGCCCTGCACGTTGCTGTGCCCGCGCACCGGCGACAGCCCGGCGCCCGGACGGCCGACGTTGCCGCGCAGCAGCTGCAGGTTGATGACCTCCTGCAGGGTCGGCACCGAATGCACGTGCTGGGTCAGGCCCATGGCCCAGCACATGATCACGCTCTTGGCCCGGGCGTACATGCGCGCGGCCAGTTCGATGTCGGCCAGGGTCAGGCCGGACTGCTCGACGATGTGTTCCCAGGAGGTGGCGTCGACCTGGGCCAGGTAACTGTCGAGGCCCGAGGTGTGGCTGGCGATGAAGGCGCGGTCGAACACCGGCTCGCCGCCGGTGGCCAGGGCTTCGCGCTCCCATTGCAGGAGAAACTTGACCATGCCGCGGAACACCGCCATGTCGCCGCCCAGGGCCGGACGGAAGTACGCGGTGTTGGTCGCCTCCCAACCGTTGCTGAGCATTTCGATGGGGTTCTGCGGGTTCTGGAAACGCTCCAGGCCACGCTCCTTGAGCGGGTTGAAGCACACCACTTGGGCGCCGCGCTTGACCGCTTCGCGCAGCGGTTCGAGCATGCGCGGGTGGTTGGTGCCGGGGTTCTGGCCGATCACGAAAATCGCGTCGGCATGGTGCAGGTCCTCATACACCACCGTGCCTTTGCCCACGCCCAGGCTTTCGATCATGCTCACGGCGCTGGCCTCGTGGCACATGTTCGAGCAGTCCGGGAAGTTGTTGGTGCCGTAGGCGCGGACGAACAGTTGGTACAGGAACGCTGCCTCGTTGCTGGCCCGGCCCGAGGTGTAGAACTCGGCCTCATTGGGCGACTTCAGGCCCTTGAGGTGGCGGGCGATCAGGGCGAAGGCTTCCTCCCAGGTAGTTTCCACGTAACGGTCGATCCGTGCGTCGTAGCGCATCGGGTGGGTCAACCGGCCCTGGTATTCGAGCCAGTAGTCGCTCTGCTCGGCCAGGGTCGAGACCGTGTACTTGTTGAAGAACGCCGGGTCCACCAGGCGCCCGGTGGCTTCCCAGTTCACGGCCTTGGCGCCGTTCTCGCAGAACTTCAGCAGGCCGGCGCCGGGCGCCTCGCCCCACGCGCAGCCGGGGCAGTCGAAGCCGCCGTTCTGGTTGGTCTTGAGCATGGCGCGGATGTTCTTCAGGGCGTTTTCACTGCCCAGCCAGTTCTTGGTGAGGCTGATCACCGCCCCCCATCCTGCAGCGGCGCCCTTGTAGGGTTTGTAGCGGTCGACTTGTGACATGGGACTTCTCCATGACGGTGCACACAGGCTAGAACCTGATCTCGGTTGAACGGCGACGACTGTCTTTGAACTAAAACGCCGTCGTTTCATTTGCCGGGCCAAGGATAGGAACGAGGGCAAAACATTGTCTAATCGCTATTAACGACCACCTTATCGAAACCATCTATCACGACGAAAAACCCTTTATTCATAGGCAGTTGCAGAACTAACGAAACATCAGGACGGCAAAAAAAAGTTCATCATCGACAGCATCAATCAGTCGTTCATTAAGAGTGATTGGACGTATTTAAAAGTTGCCCATAACCTGCGCCGACTCCCGCCGTTTTTCGCGGCGTCACCCAAGCGAGGCTGTCATGTCAGAGCGCGTCTTGATCGATGGTTTCAACCGCCGCGTCGACTACCTGCGTCTGTCGGTCACCGACCGCTGCGACTTCCGCTGCGTGTATTGCATGGCCGAGGACATGCAGTTCCTGCCGCGCCAACGGGTGCTGACCCTGGAAGAGATCTTTCAGGTGGCGCAAAGCTTCGTGAAGCTGGGCACCCGCAAGATCCGCCTCACCGGCGGCGAACCTTTGATCCGCCCCGGCGCGGTCAAGCTGTGCGAGCAGATCGCCGCCCTGCCCGGCCTGCGCGAGCTGTGCCTGACCACCAACGGCTCGCAGCTGGGCAAGCTCGCCGCGCCGCTGTTCGACGCCGGGGTCAAGCGCCTGAACGTCAGCCTCGACAGCCTCGACGCGGACCGTTTCAAGCAGCTGACCCGCACCGGCGACCTGGCCCAGGTGATCAATGGCATCGATGCCGCGCGCAAGGCCGGATTCACCCGCACTAAACTCAACTGCGTGGTGATGCAGGGCCGCAACGACCATGAGATCAACGATCTGGTGCGTTTCGCCATCGACCGGGAGCTGGACATTTCCTTCATCGAGGAAATGCCCCTGGGCGCCATCAGCGAACACAGCCGCGCCGAGTCGTTCTTCTCCAGCAGCCAGGTGCGCGAGCGGATCGCCGAACGCTACACCCTGATCGATTCGGCCGAGTCCACCCAGGGCCCGTCGCGCTACTGGCGCCTGGCCGAGGCGCCGCAGATCCGGCTGGGGTTCATCTCGCCCCACAGCCACAACTTCTGCGGCACCTGCAACCGGGTACGGATGACGGTGGAAGGCCGCCTGCTGCTGTGCCTGGGCAACGAACATTCGGTGGACCTGAAAGCGGTGCTGCGGGCCCACCCGGGGCAACCGGAACGGCTGGAGAAGGCGATCATCGAGGCGATGAAGCTCAAGCCCTACCGCCATAATTTCGAAGTGAACGACGACGTCCAGGTCGTGCGCTTCATGAACATGACCGGCGGCTGACCCGCCACCCCTTCAAGGCAGACGTGCATGATCATCCGACCCAAGGTCAACCAGTTCGCCATCCTCTTCACCCTCAAGGGGTCGATCGCCAAACGCATCGCGATGCGCGCACTGATGGTCACGCTGCTGGCGTCGGCCATCGTGCTGGTGGAGATCCTGCACCCGAGCAACTTCACCAAGGTCAACGCCACGCCGTTCACCTTGCTCGGGCTGTCGCTGTCGATCTTCATGAACTTTCGCAACAACGCCTGCTACGACCGCTGGTACGAGGCGCGCAAGGCCTGGGGCGAGGTGATCGTGCACGTCCGCTCGGTGATCCGCGAGACCCACGTCATCCGCGAGTCCGCCGAGCGCCGCTCGCTGCTGCGCAACCTCTGCGGCTTCGCCCATGCGCTCAATGCGCGGCTGCGCCGGGAAGACGAAGCGGCGGCCAGCGCCGAGTGGGTCACGCCCAAACCCGATGCGCAGGTGCCGGACTACAGCGGGCGGATCCTGCAGCAGATCGGCCAGCAATGCTCGGACCTGCATCAAAGCGGTGCGCTGAGCGAGTGGCGCTACATGCTGCTGGCCAACCACCTGACCAGCCTCACCCAGGCGCAGGCGGTGTGCGAGCGGATCAAGAACACGCCGCTGCCCTTCCCCTACACCTTGCTGCTGCACCGCACGATCTACCTGTTCTGCATCCTGCTGCCGTTCGCCATGGCCGAGCCGCTGGGCTGGCTGACGCCGTTGTTCACCGCCATCGTCAGCTACACCTTCTTCGGCCTGGACGCCATCGCCGACGAACTGGAAGACCCCTTCGGCCGCGACGAGAACGACCTGCCGACCGATGCGCTGGTACGCAACATCGAGCGCGACATCCTCTCGGAACTCGGCGCCGCGCAACTGCCGCCGGCGCTCACGCCGGTGGACTATGTCCTGAGCTGATCGCCTCGCGCCTGCCCTGTCCTGCGGCGCCTTCACTGACGTCATCGCCAGCCAGGGGCTCGCGCGGGAACGGGCATTGATCCGCCAGGCGCATCAATCCATGCCAACAATGCAATTAACAGATCGATCCTGCTGCGCCACTATCCGCCCCAATAAAAACCGTGCGCCGCCCTCCCGTCGCGCACGTCATAAAAGCGGTGGAGTACTTTTCTATGACAGCCTCAATCCCACACGGCGGCTCGCGGGCCGGCGCCATTTTCCGGGTCACCTCGGGCAACTTCCTCGAACAGTTCGACTTCTTCCTGTTCGGCTTCTACGCCACGCAGATCGCGGCGGTGTTCTTTCCGGCGAGCAGTGAGTTCGCCTCCCTGATGATGACCTTCGCGGTGTTCGGCGCAGGCTTTCTGATGCGTCCGCTGGGGGCCATCGTGCTCGGCGCGTACATCGACGACGTGGGCCGGCGCAAAGGCCTGATCGTCACCCTGTCGATCATGGCCAGCGGCACGATCCTGATCGTGCTGGTGCCCGGCTACGAGACCATCGGCCTGTTCGCCCCGGCGCTGGTGCTGATCGGGCGCCTGCTGCAGGGCTTCTCCGCCGGTGCGGAGCTGGGCGGCGTGTCGGTGTACCTGGCGGAGATCGCCACACCGGGCAACCGCGGCTTCTTCACCGCCTGGCAGTCGGCCAGCCAGCAGGTGGCGATCGTCGTCGCGGCGGCGCTGGGCTATGCGCTGAACCAATGGATGGCGCCGCAGGCGATCGCCGACTGGGGCTGGCGGATTCCGTTCTTCGTCGGCTGCATGATCGTGCCGTTCATCTTCCTGCTGCGGCGCAACCTGGCGGAGACCGAAGAGTTCGCCGCACGCAAGCACCGCCCGAACATGGGCGAAGTGTTCCGCACCCTGGGTCGCAACTGGACCGTGGTGCTGGGCGGCATGCTGATGGTGGCCCTGACCACCACCGCGTTCTACCTGATCACCGTGTACGCGCCGACCTTCGGCAAGACCGTGCTGCACCTGAGCACCTCCGACGCGCTGCTGGTGACCTTGCTGGTGGGTGTGTCGAACTTCTGCTGGCTGCCGGTCGGCGGCGCGCTGTCGGATCGCATCGGCCGGCGTCCGGTGCTGATCGCCATGGCGTTGCTGGCCCTGGCCACCACCTACCCGGCGCTGTCGTTCCTGGTGCAGGCGCCGAGCTTCAGCCACATGCTGCTGGCGCTGCTGTGGCTGTCGTTCATCTACGGCCTGTACAACGGCGCGATGATCCCGGCGCTCACCGAAATCATGCCGGTGGAAGTACGGGTGGCGGGCTTCTCGCTGGCCTACAGCCTGGCGACGGCGGTGTTCGGCGGCTTCACCCCGGCGATGTCGACGTTCCTGATCGAATACACCGGCGACAAGGCCGCACCCGGTTACTGGATGAGCGTCGGCGCACTGTGTGCGTTGTGCGCGACGCTGTACCTGTACCGCCGGGCCGGCGGCCGTCTGCAACCGGTCGCGGCGTAAGGAGCCTGCCATGAAAAAATTGATCAGCCTCACCGCCCTCGCCCTGTTCGCCGTCAGCGCGTGGGCCCAGGCCGAAGAGCTGCGGGTGATGACCTCCGGCGGCTTCACCGCGGCCTACAAGATCCTCGGCCCGAAGTTCGCCGCCAGCAGCGGCAACACCCTCGACACCGTGCTCGGCCCGTCGATGGGCAAGGCGCCGGAAGCGATCCCCAACCGACTCGCCCGTGGCGAGCAGGCCGACGTGGTGATCATGGTCGGCTACGCCCTCGACGACCTGATCAAGCAAGGCAAGGTCGACCCCGCCTCGCGGGTGGAACTGGCAGACTCGCGGATCGGCCTGGTGGTGCGCGAAGGCGCGCCGAAGCCGGACATCGGCAGCGTCGAAGGCCTGAAGAAAACCCTGCTGGACGCGCACTCGGGGGCCTACTCCGACAGCGCCAGCGGCGTGTACATCGAGCAGCAGCTGTTCAAGAAACTGGGCATCGAAGATCAGCTGAAGCCCAAGGCCAAGATGATCCCGAAAATTCCGGTGGGCTCGGTGGTCGCCAGCGGCGATTACCAGTTGGGCTTCCAGCAGGTCAGCGAACTGCTGCCGGTGCCGGGGGTGAGTTTCGTGGCGAAGATCCCGGAAGCGGTGCAGTCGGTGACCCGTTTCGCCGCCGGCATCCCGGTGGGCGCGCAGCACCCGCAGGAAGCCAAGGCGCTGCTCGCCTACCTCGCCGCACCGGCCGCCCAAACCGACGTGCAGGCCACCGGGCTGGACTCGGTCAAGCGCTGACCGGCTGCACCTTCATCTCCACCACCAGCCGTTCCAGCTCCAACGCCGCCGGGGTCAGGGTGCGACCCCGGCGCTTGATGATGCCGACGCTGCGCATCACCTGCGGTTCGGTCAGCGGGATCCGCGTCAGGATCGGATGGTCCGCCGCCGGCATCGCCATCAACGGCACCGCCGCCACCCCCAGCCCCGCCTCCACCAGACCGATCATGGTCGTCACGTGCCGCGTTTCGCAGATGCTCGGGCGCTGCGGCACCACGTGGGTCAACGCCTGGTCCAGCAGAAACCGGTTGCCCGAGGTCTTGTCCAGCGAGATGTAGTCCTGGCGGTAGAACTCGTCCCAGGTCACGCTGCTGCGCCCGGCCAACGGATGGTCGCGGCGGCAGGCCACCACGTAGCTTTCCTGCACCAACGGCTCGAAATCCACCCCCGCCTCCTGGGTGCCCATGAAACTCAGCCCGAAGTCCGCTTCGCCATTGACCACCGCGCTGAGCACGTCGTGGGCGCTGGAGTCGAGCACCTTGACCTTGATCCTCGGGAACTGCCGGTGATAGCGGGCCACCACCCGGGGCATGAAGTAGTACGCCGCCGACGGCACGCACGCCACGGTGACGTGGCCCAGGCGGGTCGAGGCCACTTCGCTGATGCCCAGCAGCGCCACGTCCAGGTCGTCCAGCAGGCGCTCGACGCTGGGCATGAAACCGCGCCCGGCCTGGGTCAGGCTGACCTTGCGCGTGGTGCGTTCGAACAGCTTCACGCCGAGGGCGTCTTCGAGCTTTTCGATCCGCCGGCTCAGGGCCGGCTGCGACAGGCGCACGGTGTCGGCGGCCTTGCGGAAACTGCCCTGCTCGACCACGGCGCGAAAGGCTTGCAGGTCGTTGAGGTCGAAGTTGATGGCCATGTCGGGACTCGGGCTGGATTGATTCGCGGAGGCTATGAATGTTACCAATTGATGCAAATCATTACAGCAGCGGACGCCCTACCGGGCCGCCGTCGACAGCTGCCGCTCGATGGCGGCCAGGTTGCGTCGGCGTATCCAGCCGCTGGCCAGACGGATCGCCAGCCAATAAGGCGTGAACAGCAGGCGGGTGCGGGTGTTGGGGCAATGCACGAAGGTCTCGGTGCGCAGCGTGCGCGCGCCCTGCCCTTGCTCGATGACCTGGAAACGCAGCACCAGCCGGGCGATGCGCGGGTCGTCCAGCGCCGTGAACGCCTGCGCATCCGGGACGCGGTTCACGTTCAGGTCCGGGCGCCAGAAACGCCCCGCCAGGCCCATGGACACTTCGTCCGGAGTGCGTTGCAGCGGCGTGAACGAATCAAAGCCGAACGGCGCGCCGGCCGGCTGCGTGCGCCGGTTGCCCAGCATCCTCAGCAGTTTCGCCGGCAGCTCGCGCAGCGACAGCAGCGCGTTGACGACGCGGTCCTCGCGCATGTCGAAGGCGCAGACCGCGTCGATGATGCGCTCCGGTGACGCCAGGATCGTGCCCGACTCATGGCATTCATAGAATTGGAACGTCGGCAGAAACGGCGAAGGCGAAATCCAGGGCGGAACGGCCCGGCTCGGGATGATGCCCAGTGCCGTCCAGAATGTCGGGGTCATGAAATCTCCCTTGAGGGGCAAACGAGCGGACGTGACGGTGCCCCTGAAAACCCAGGGCACCGCCACGCCGCACAGACAGCTTAGGCTTGCGCACGCACCTCTGCGTCCGCCGGTTCAGCCTTTTCCGGCACGAAGCACGGCGCCACGGCACGGGTCTGGCGAAGGTCGACCTTCATCGCGCCCCACGACAGCCCGGCGCCGAAGCCGCACAGCACGACGTGCTGCGCCTGCGGCGTGCCGACGGCGGCATGCCGCGACAGGACGATCGGGATGGACGTGGAGCTGGTGTTGCCGACGCCGTCGATGTCCACCGGCATTTTCTCCGGGGCGACGCCGATCATCCGGCGCAGGTAATTGAGCATGAAGCCGTTCGCCTGGTGCAGCACCAGCAGGTCGAGCGTCTCAGGGCTCAGGCCCGTGTCGTCCAGCAGCGCCTTGACGGTCTGCGGCACCCGGGCGAGCGCGAAGTTCATCACCGCCGTGCCGTCCATCTGCAGGCAGCGGATGCTTGCGCAGGCCTGGCTGTCCGCGTCCCGGGTGTAGGCGATGTCGGAGGCCAGGGCCTCGCGGCCGCTGCCGTCGGTGCCGCACACGAACTCGAACGAACTGTCACCCGCCTCCAGCAACGTGGCGGACGCCGCGTCGCCGAACAGCATTTTCACGTGCCGGTCACGCTCGTCGAGAATCCGCGTGGTCACGTCGCCCGTGCACAGCAGGATCCTTTTGCAGGCCCCGGCCGAGATCAGCGCCCCCGCTTGCACCAGCGCGCTGACATAGCCGGAACAGCCGGCGGTCACGTTGATGACCAGGCAATGCTGCGGCAGGCCCAGCGCCTGCTGGACGATGTAGCCGACCCCCGGCGCCCAGGAATCCGGCGTCTGGGTCACCACGATCAGCCCGTCGATGTCGTCGGCGGCGCACAGCCCTTGATCGAGCAGGTGGCGGCACGCGGCGATCACCAGATCGGACGTGTGCAGGGTCTGGGTTTCCCTGACCGACTCGATGCCCGTGCTTTTCGCGATGCGGGCGACTTCCTTGGCGCCGAACAGCTCGGCGAAGCCGTCCAGCCCCACGCTGCGTTCGGGCAGCGCGGCCGTGACCGCGCGCACCGCAACCCCGGAAATGGTGTGCATGGTCAGGCCACTCCTTTCACTTTCCCGGCGGCCAGGTCGAAGATGTCCTGCACCGTCACCACGCCTTCGATCTCTTCGCCGGAGATGGTCGTGCCGGTGGTTTCGAACACCAGCGCCACAATCGAGATGCGCGCCATCGAGTCCCAGAAGTCGCTGCTTTCCAGCAAGGTGTCGCCCTTCAGTTCGTCCAGGGGGATGGACAGGATGTCGGCGATGCTTGCGCGCATTTTTTCCATGTCAGCCATGTGTCATTTCCTTATCGTTTGATGGCAATCGGGGCTCACGACCCGCTGAGGACGCCGGGATGGCGCATTTTCTTGAAACGGCTGGTGATCAGCGGCGTATCGCTGACGGACACCACCCTGGGCAATTGTTCCGGCGCCAGCACGCCGCGGATCTTGGCGTACAGCACGGCCTTGAAGTCCTCCAGCGCCTGGGGCGCCAGCAAGGTGAAGCGCGCCGCGACGATCTGGCCGAGCAACGGGTTGGGCTGGCCGTACACGACCACGTCGGACACGTTGTCGACGCCCATCAATACGCTCTCGACGTGCGCCGGGAACACCTTCTTGCCGCCGACGTTGATCACGTCCACCGCCCGCCCGGAAACCCGGAAAAACCCCTCGTGCTCATCCGTCAGGTCGTGGGTGATCAGGTAGCCGTCGTCCGTCAGGTCGCCGGGGCCGGTCAGGTAGCCGAGCATGTTGGTCGGCCCGCGCACCTGCAGAATCCCGTCGACGACCCGCAGGCGGTAGGCCGGATCCTCGATCTTCATCCAGGCGCTGTCGCCGGCCTTGACGTCGCACGGCAGCACGCCGATTTCCGACATGCCGTAGAGCTGGCGCAGCTTCACGTCCGGCAGCAGGTTCGCGATGCGCTGGATGGCGTCGGGGGAGCTCGGCTCGGAACCGAAGTAGATGCGTTGCAGGCTGCGGGTGTCCCACTTCTGGAACACGCCGGTGATCGTCGCCAGGTTCAGCAGCGTCGGCGACACGTGCAGCGTCTGCACCTGGAACGCCTCGACGCAGCGGCCGACCTCCTGGGGCGAACGCTCCTTCGGCAGCACCAGGGTGCCGTGGGTCGCCAGCGCCTGCAGCACGGTGACCAGCCCGCCGATGTGGTCGAACAGCAGGAACGCCAGGATGGCGCCGCACCGCTCGGCATTCATGTAGCGGTCGAAGAACGGTGCCACACCGTGCACCACGCCTTTGGCGGGCCCGGTGGAACCCGACGAAAACACGATGAAGCCGGCCTCGCGGCGCGACAGCAGGCCTTCGACGGTCGCCGGCAGCGCACGTGCTTCATGGGCCGCGAACGCGAAGCCTTGGGAACCGCCGCCCGTCACGGTGAACCGCGCGCCCGACGCTTCGGCCAGGTGCGCCAACTGCTCGTCGGCCTTGGGCACCGACAGCGCGACCACGTTGTTGCGCAGCCACAGCGCGAACAGCATGCAGACGCTGTCGAAGCTGTAGTTGTCCACCAGCAGGACGCAGGCGTCGCTGATGCCTCGGGACGCGAGTTCCTCGCCATAGGCGTGGATCCGCTCATGCAGTTGGGCGTAGGAGAAACGGCCCTCGTCGCTGACGATGGCCGGCTTGTCCGCGCCGTCTTTCAGGTGATTCAGAAACTCGACAACTTGCATATCCACCTCTCGATAAAAGTGCGGTCGCCGGATCAGCTCGCTTGGGCTTCAAGCGCAGGCGACAGGCGGCTCATGACGTAGGCGGCCAGCGTGCCGAGCGTGGCGAACGGCGTGGCGGTCGGCGGCAGGTCGGAGGTGTCGGCGAGGTGGACCTCGACGCCGAACCGGCTGCGGATCTGCTCTTCGGTGTCGACGATGATCGACACCAGGGTCATGGAGTCGATGGTGCCTTCGATGCCATACAGCGGGCTGTCCTCGCCCCGGGACAGATCGATGGGCTCGGGCAGCAGCAGGTCCTGTTGCCGCACGACGGCTTCGACGAGGGTTTTGACGGTGTTCAGCATTCCAACATTCCTTTATTGGGGGTGCGCGTTCAGGGGTTCGTCAGGCTTGGGGCAACGGTTCCCGGGTTTTCTCGTGATGGGCCAGCACCGTGCGCATGTCGACGAACTCGCCGCTCTTCACCCCGTAGTCGGCGGGCGCGGCGATCACGTTGCGGATGTCCTCGGCGCGCTGGGCGGCGGAGACCATGTAACCGGGCACCAGGGCCCGTTGCTGCAGGGACAGCAGCTCCGGAAACTGCGCCGTCCGCTCGCTGAAGCTCACCTGCCGGGACAGCCCGGTGTTGACGTTGCACAGGCCCAGCACGGCGAAGAAGATCTCCGGGTTCTCTTGCGCATAGACACCGCCCAGCGCCTTGAGCGCCGCCTTCGACAGGCTGTAGGTCAGCGTGCCCGCACGGAAGCGCACCCCCGCCATCGACGCCGACAGCACGCAGGTGGCCGGCCGATGGGGCGAAGCCAGGACCAGGTCCAGAATGGCCTTGTTCGCCAGCACGTTGACGTTGAGCACGTGCTGCACGTCCTCCAGCGAAAACGCCTCGGCGCGAGCCGGCACGTTGCCGCTGACGCCGGCGTTGAGGAACAGCACGTCGACGCCCTGGCTCAGGATCTCGGCGAACGGCCCCTTGAACAGCTCGCCGATGTCGCCGGTCTTTGAGAGGTCGAACGGCCGGAACCGGAAATTCGGGTGGTTCATGAACCGGTACGGTTCGCGCCGGGCGGTGCCGAAGACGGTGCAGCCGTCCTGCAGGAGCCGCTCCACCAGCGCCTCGCCGATGCCGCTGCTCACGCCGGTGATGAACACCCGCTTGCCCGGCGTCCGGGCCGGGTCGCGCTCTGGCCGGCCCATCAGAATTTCCCGGCCGAGAAACCGCCGTCCACCGGCATCACAGTGCCGGTGACGAACGAGGCCGAGTCGCTGAGCAGCCACAGGATCGCGGCGGAAATCTCGCTGGCGGCGGCGAACCGTTTCATCACCGTGACCTGCAGTTTGTGCTTGGTGGATTCGGGGTTGGCCTTCAGGCGCTCTTCCGAGTTCATGCCGCCCATGGTCGGGCCGGGGCACACCGCGTTGACGCGCACCGAATGGCGCTCCGGCAGGGATTCCTCGGCGGACTCGATGGCGCACACCTGGGTCAGCATGTTCAGGGCGGCCTTGCTGGTGGAGTAGGCGCTTTGCTTGGCCACGCCGAGCAGGCCGGCGCAGGACGACACGTTGACGATCGCGCCGCCGGCGTGTTTCGAGATCAGGTTGGTCTCGTGCTTGAGCAGCAGCAGCGGGCCCAGCAGGTTGATCTCCAGCACGCGTTTCCAGTCGGCGAAGTCCATCTCGCGGATCGGCGCATGCTTGGAGGTCACGCCGGCGTTGTTCACCGCCAGGTCCAGCCGCCCGTGCCGGTCGTGGATGACGCGGAACAGCTCGGCCACGGAGGCTTCGTCGGTGACGTCGCTCTTGATGAAGGTGCAGTTGTCGCCCAGGCGGCTTTGCGCGGTCAGGCCGTCGTCCTCGTTGCGGCCGGTGATGTAGCAGATGCAGCCGGCTTCGACGAGTTTCTGGCTGACGTCGAAACCGATGCCGCGGGTGCCGCCGACAACCAGGGCGATTTTTCCGGTGAAGTTCATTTCAGGCTTTCCTCATAGTGCAATTGCAGTTTTTCCGGCCGCCGGTAATCCGGGTTGACGCAGCAGTACACCCGCTCGGCCATGGGATCCTTTTTGTCGCGAAAGCAAAACGCATCGCCCCGGCAGCGCGTGACCTCAGCGTCGCGGCCGGCCAGTTCCTTGGCGACGAAACGGTTGTCGGCCAGCATGGCGCGGCCGAACCCGATGAAGTCGGCGTCGCCGCAGCCGATGATTTCGTTGGCCTGGGCCACGCCGCTGACCGAGCCGGTGAAGCCCATCGGGATGCGCACGAACCCCTTGAGGTAGCGGCAGCCTTCGCGAGACATCGCCAGCGCCTTGTCCTTGTTCTTGAAGAAGAACGGAAAGGTCTCGCTGACGCCGGTGGAACAGGTGATGGCCGCCACCCCGGCGGCCTCCAGGGCGACCACCACATCGCCCAGCAGCACGGCTTGCTGCCCGTCCTCGCCCAGGCCGTCGTCGATGCCCAGGCGGACGGTGACCGGCACCCGGTCGCCGGTGGCCCGGCGGATGCCGTCGACGATGGCCAGCAGCAGCCGGGCGCGCTTGAGCGGGCTGCCGCCCCACTCGTCCTCGCGGCGGTTGGTGCGGGGCGACAGGAAGCTGCTGACCAGGTAACCGTTCGAGGCCTGGATCTGGATCAGCGCGGCGCCGGCCTGCTGGGCGTGCAGCGCGGCGGCGGCGAACTGGTCGATGCAGCGCAGGATCTGCGTGTGCGTCATCGCCACCGCCCGCGCCTCGGGAAACGCCTTGAGGATGGCGGGGGACGCGATGCCGCTGGGCGTCAGGATCTCGCCCTGCGCCGACGGCAACGCCTGCGGTCCGTAGTGCTGCAGCTGCACGCCCAGCGGAAAGTCGCGCTGGCGGGCCGCCTCGAACAGCGGGCGCAGGGCCTCGGCGTGGGCCGGCGACGTCAGCCGCAGGCCACGGCCGTTGTAGCGCGCCTCGGCGTCCACGCTGGCGTTGCCCAGGAAACCGAAGCCGCTGCCGCCGTCCATCAGCGACTGGTAGACCTTGAAGAATTCCGGCCGGGGAAAGCCGTTCCCGTCGCACAGGTCCATGCCCAGCGACGAAAAGTACAGTCGATTCTTCGCGACCGCCTGCGCGCCGAAATGCAGGGCCACGGTGGCGGGCATCGGTTTGCCGGTGGTCACGGTCATTGCCTCAGCGCCCCGAGGGCCGCCTCGTCCAGGTGAACGAAGCCGCGCTTGATCATGTCGCTGAGGACCTGCAGGTCGTTGAAGCCCAACGTCGGGAATTCCCACGAGGTGTACTTGCCCTCGCCGACGCTGCGCACGGCGCTGGAGAACTCGAACTTGCCCTCGTAGCCGAGGTGCAGCGTGACGGCATCGATGAACCCGACCTCCGGCGTCGTCGTCACGCAGCCGTCCTTGCCCAGGCCCACCAGCAGCACGTCGGCCTTGCGGCCCTGGCTGTCGCTGAGGGTGCAGGTCAGCTTCGACTGGTGGATCGGCGTGAACCAATCGCTGGCGTGGATGAAGATGTTGCGGGTCTTCTCGAACAGGCGCATGTCGATGACGGTCGCCTTGGTGTCGATCGTGGCGAACAGGGTCTGGCGCTGATAGAACGAGACCCGGAAGAAGATCTTCTTCGGCGATTCGGCGTCGGTCGGGGTCATGTTGTCGACCACCAGCTCGATGGGGTACATCAGCTCGGCGTAGGCGAAGAAACTCGCGTTCAGCTCGTTGACGCTGACGGTGACATCACCCCGTGCATGGCCGGTGTGGTGGTAGAGGTGGTGATAGACCGCTTGGCGCGCCGCCTCGATGAACATCGTGCCGGGCACGTGCTCGTGGGACTTGCGGTAGAAGAAGTAGTTGTCGGCGTTGTTGATGAAACGGAACGAACTGGAGCGGCGGATGGCCGGGATCGCTTCGCACAGCTGCGCCACGGCCTGCTCAGGGTCGTCGCCCTCCAGGGCGCCCTGCGGGGCGACGATCTGGTAAGGCAGCGCCCTCACCCGTTCCCACTCGTTCTGCGCCTCGCCGCCTTCGGCGAACGCCGCGCCCAAGCGGTTTCGCTTCATGAGCTCGGGGGCCACGCCGAAGGCGGCCTGGCCGTCGGTGCCTGCACCGAAGCGGCGCGAGAGCGGGTTGTGCGCAGCGGCCGCCAGGGTCGCTTCGTCCAGGTGCAGCGGCAGCGCGATTTTCGGCGCGCAGATCAGAACGTCGTCCGCCGAGCCCTTGTGCAGCAGGTCGGGTGCAATGGTGTCGTTGTTCATATCGGTCAACTCATCCTTGAAGAGGTTATGGGCCTGCTCTCTTTCGGCAAGGGGGCCGGCAGCCCCCCCGGCAATCACGACGCTTCCATCACATCGCGTTCGGCTTCGTTGCTGGAAGGCGCGGCATGGATCGCGGGCGGCACCCACGACTCGACGCCGGCGGCTTCGCGGTGGATCGGGACGGGGTGCTGGCCCAGCAGGATCTGTTCGATGAGCGCCTTCTCGCGCAGGCGCGCAGCGGCGATCGAGCGTTCCTTGACGTGGCCGTAGCCACGGATCGAATCCGGCAGGTTGGCCCAGGCGATGAACTGCGGCAGGTTCTCCTGGGTCAGTTCGGGCAGCAGGCGCTGCAGCATGGCTTCATAGTCCTGGATCAGGCGCCGTTCCTCGCGCCGCTCGGCGGACCAGCCCAGCGGGTCGAACCGGGTATGGCGCAGGACGCGGCCCTTGGCCAGGATCTTCAGGAACGGCAACACCCAGCCGGAGAACTCGGTCTTCTTCTGTTTGTCGCGCAGCCACGGCAAGGCGAAGTGGAAGGTCAAACGGGTGCGGCCTTCGAAGCGGCTGGCCAGGGATTGCAGGAAACGGTCAGAGGTCAGCAGCCGCGCCACTTCGTATTCGTCCTTGTAGGCCATCAGCTTGAACAGGTTGCGGGCGACCGCTTCGGTCAGCGCGCTGCCGTCGCCGACGGACGGCGCGGCGCGCACGATGTTCACCACGCGGCGGTAACGGGCGGCGTAGTCTGCGTTCTGGTAGTGCGTCAGGTATTCGCTGTTGCGCTCGATCAACCGGACAAGGCTGTCACGGGGGTTGGACGCAGCGCTGATGTCGTGCAGCGCGATGGTCTTCACGGCCTCGCCTGCGGTAGCGCTCGGGTCGAGGTAAGGCGCGACGAACGCGGCGTCCTGCGCCAGCAGCCGGCCCCAGGCAAAGGCCAGGTGGTTGGCGGCGGCGCTGCCCGCCAGGTCGATGGCCTTGTTCAGCGCTACCTGCGACACCGGCACCGTGCCGCGCTGCCAGGCGTAGCCCAGCATCAGCATGTTGGCCTGCATCGGGTCGACCAGGGTGTCCGCCAGTTGCCCGGCATCCAGGCTGTGGTAGTTGTCCGCGCCGACCTTTTGCTTGAGCAGGTCGACGATCGCCTGGGTCTCGATGCGCAGGTCGGTGCTGCGCAGCATCGCGCCGGTCTGGGTCTGCGCGCTGTTGGCGATCACCACGGTCTTTTCCGGCCGCAGCGTGGCCAGCGCATCGTCCTCGCTGGCCACGACCAGGTCGGCGGCCAGCAGCAGGTCGGCGCCGCCGATGTCGATGCGGTGCTGGTGCAGGGTCTGCGCCTGGTTGGCCAGACGGATGTGGCTCAGCACGGCGCCGCCCTTCTGGGCGAAGCCGGTGAAGTCGAGCACGCTGACTGCGCGGCCGTCCAGGTGGGCGGCCAGGGCGATGGTGCGCGCCACCGTGACGATCCCGGTGCCGCCGATGCCCACCAGGAGCATTTCGTAAGGGGTGTCGAGCGAACGGGACGGCAGCGGCGCCGCCAATGCCGCGGCCCGCGCCAGCACCTGGGCGCTGTCGGCCACCCGGCGCCGCTGTGCCCGCGGCTTGCCGGTCACCGTCACGAAGCTTGGGCAGAAGCCCTTGATGCACGACAGGTCGGTGTTGCAGGAATGCGGGTCGATGCGGCGCTTGGTGCCGAACGGCGTCTGCACCGGGGTCACCGACAGGCAGTTGGACTTGACCTGGCAATCGCCGCAACCTTCGCACACCGCTTCGTTGATGACGACCTGGGTCTTCACCGCCGGGGCCGGCAATTGCTTCTGGCGTCGGCGGCCTTCGGTGGCGCAGACCTGGTCGAACACCAGCACGCTGACGCCGCGGGTCTGGCGCAACTGCAGCTGGACGTCCTCCAGCCGGTCGCGGTGATACAGCTCGATGCCGTCGGGCAGGCAGTCCTGTTCGCGGTAGCGCTCCAGGTCATCGGCCACCACGACGATGCGCTGGGCGCCTTCGGCCTTCACCAGTTCCACGGCCTTCTTCACCGTCAGCTTGCCGTCGATCGGCTGGCCGCCGGTCATGGCGACCGCGTCGTTGTAGAGCAGCTTGTAGGTGATGGTCACACCGGCGGCTATGGCTTGGCGGATCGCCAGGAAACCGGAATGGAAAAAGGTGCCGTCGCCGATGTTCTGAAAGATGTGCGGCGTCTCGACGAAGGGCGCCTGGCCGATCCAGTCCACCCCTTCCCCGCCCATCTGCACGCTGCCGCTGGTGGAGCGCTCGGGCATGCGCGCCGCCATGGCGTGGCAACCGATGCCGAGGCGCGCCTCGCTGCCCTTGGGCACCAGTGTCGAGGTGTTGTGCGGGCAGCCCGAACACAGGTAAGGCGTGCGCCGGATCCAGGCGTGGTCACGCGTCACCGCAGGCATGAGCCAGTAGGTCGGCATCTGCACCGCGATGCCCAGGTCCTGCAGCCGCTGCTGGAGCATCGCCGCGATCCGCGACGGCCGCAGCTCTTCGTGATCGCAGACCAGCGGCTGGCCGTTTTCGTCGGTCTTGCCGATGATCACCGCGCGCTGGTCGGCCACGGTGTTGTAGTGCTTGTGCTTGAGCTGCTCTTCGACGATGGCCTGCTTCTCTTCGATGATCAGCACTTGGTCGGCCCGCGTCGCCCACTCGTCCAGCACCGGCGACAACGGATAGACCAGGCTGATCTTGAGCAGCGCCACGCCGGCGTCTTCCAGCTGTTGCAGGGTGACGCCGCACTGCTGCAGCGCCTGGCGGACATCGCCGTAGGCCTTGCCGACCGCGCCGATGACCAGTTTCGGTTGTTCCGGTGCCGTGACGGCGGTGTCGAGCGGGTTGGCCAGGGCGAAAGCCCGGGCCGCCGCGAACTTGAAGGGCATGCGCCGTTCGATCTGCATGCCGGGCAGGTCCGGCCAGCGCCAGTGCAGGCCGTCCGGCCCCGGATCGACTTCGGGGGTGACGAACTCAGGCAACGGGGACGCATCGACCGACGTGGTCGCCTCCACCGTCTCGGTGATGGCCTTGAAGCCCACCCACAGGCCAGATGCCCGTGACAGCGCCCAGCCCCACAGGCCGCAGCGTTCGTAGTCTTCGAGTCCGTTCGGGTGGATCACCGGCAGCCCCCAGGCGATCAGGGTGCGGTCGGACTGGTGGGACAGCGACGACGACACGCAGCCGTGGTCATCGCCGGTGACCACCAGCACGCCGCCCTTGGCCGAGGAGCCGTAGGCGTTGCCGTGCTTGATCGCATCGCCGGAGCGGTCGACGCCGGGGCCTTTGCCGTACCACATGCCGAACACGCCGTCGTAGCGTTTGTTCGGGTCGGTTTCGACACGCTGGGTGCCGATCAGCGCGGTGGCCGCCAGGTCTTCGTTGATCGCGGGCAGGAAGCGGATGTCCGATTTCTCCAGCGCGCCGCTGGCCTTCATCAGTTCCCGGTCCACACCACCCAGCGGCGAGCCGCGGTAGCCGCTCACGAACCCCGCCGTGCGCAGGCCGTTGGCCCGGTCGAGCGCGGCCTGGGTGAACAGCAGCCGCACCAGCATCTGTTGGCCGCTCAGGAAAATGCGTTCGCCGGGGGCCGCATCCTGCGCGTACACCGCGCGGCTGTCGTAGTGCTGGATACGCAGCGACGACGCCTGGGCCTGAGCGTTTGCCCCGTCCGGCACTGCTCCTTTGGATGCGCCGGCCGGCATCTGATCGGTCTGGGTTCGCTGACGCGCTGATCCAATGGAGTCTGAGTGCACGGTTTCAAGTCCTTATGAAAACTTCACATTAAATGTGCTTGTTTGCTCACCGCAGCAGGAACTTCCGGCCGCGCCATAAAACAACAGAGATGCAACTTCACAAATCAAAGGCGAACGAATGCACGAGCAATCATCAATTGCTCCAAACAACGCGCATACGCCTGCCTTCGCGGCATTAAGCGAAAAACATTGTTCTATTTTCAGGTGTATGACAGACGTTCTCCGCCGGCCAGACGAAAACCGTCGTTATTCGGGATCGATCAATTCAAAGTTCAAAGTTTCAACTCCTTGTGAAAACTTCATTTGAATGTCGCTGCGAAAGCGCCGGGCACGCAAGGGCCGGCCGCAGACGGGAGGTGTTTGCCGACGTCGACCGTTCAGCGGAACGCTGCGGGCGACGGGCATGCGCTGGGCAAGCAGATGACCCGGCAACCGAGTGAGGCCGACGCAGCCCCGCTGACGGGCGGATCATGGATCGAATAGATGATGTCCGCATACAAGGCGGGCTGACGGAATGCGAGTACAAGGTTTCAAGTCCCTATGAAAACTTCACTGAAGATCGCTTGTCTGCCCATCCGTCCTGGATGCGGCTTCACGACGTGCTCTGCACACTTGGCAAATGTCATGACAACACAAGCGAATGACCGGAACCCACCTCTCCTGAAGTCGTGGTTCCGACGGGTTGAATCTCGGGTGACTTCCGGCGGTTTCTTATAATTGCCGTTAGTACTTTGTGATGCGGGAAAAATAGTAGAGTCAGGACAAACGCTTTGTCAATCATTGCAACGAAAGTTTAACAGCCGGGGCACATATGAACTATCCAGTACACTAATAAAACCTGAAACCATCGTTCCAGATTCAAGTCGACTTTAACGAATCAGCCGCCCACGGGCCGGGGACTTGATCATTATGTGACTTGAATCAATAAAAAGCCTCAAGAACACTGCCTGCTGTTTTTCGAGTAACTACTCGGTAACTTTTCAGCTGAATTAACCTAAGACCAAAGTCTAACTTTACATAAGTAAACGCTTTCGGATGCCACCTCTCCCTTGTGGTGTACATGAGTCCTGCGAACACCCGAGATGCCTGTGGGAGCTGGCTTGCCAGCGATGAGGCCAGTTCAGCCGACATCGAAGGTGCCTGACACACCGCCATCGCCAGCAGGCTGGCCCTCCACAGTGATCCGAGGGACAGTCGCACCAGGTCTGCGCCGGTGGTACGTCGCGGGATGAGCCTTTATCCTTGCTCCCCCGCCGTACCGAGTTCTGGAGTTGTGCCATGCCCCATGAAGGCAACCTGTTGCAAGCCGCCGTCGTCTTTCTCTTCGCCGCCGTGCTCACCGTGCCGTTGGCCAAGCGCCTGCAGTTGGGCGCGGTGCTCGGCTATCTGTTCGCCGGGGTGATCATCGGCCCATCGGTGCTGGGCCTGATCGGCAATCCGCAGAGCGTCAGCCACATTTCCGAACTGGGCGTGGTGCTGCTGTTGTTCATCATCGGCCTGGAACTGTCGCCGCGACGTTTGTGGGTAATGCGCAAATCGGTGTTCGGCGTGGGCCTGGCCCAGGTGCTGCTGACCGGTTCGGTGATCGGCGTGGTGGCGTTGTCGGTGTTCGGCCAAACGCTCAACAGCGCCATTGTGCTGGGCTTGGGCCTGGCGTTGTCGTCCACGGCGTTCGGCCTGCAGAGCCTGGCCGAGCGCAAGGAACTGACCAGCCCCCATGGGCGGCTGGCGTTCGCGATCCTGCTGTTCCAGGACATCGCCGCGATCCCGCTGATCGCGCTGGTGCCGATGCTGGCCGGCGTCGATCACCACACCAGCGGCGCCGACGATGTGCGCCATAGCCTGCAGGTGCTCGGCAGCATCGCCGTGGTGGTGATCGGCGGGCGCTATCTGCTGCGTCCGGTGTTTCGCGTGGTGGCCAAGACCGGGCTGCCGGAGGTCTCCACCGCCACCGCACTGCTGGTGGTGATCGGCACGGCGTGGCTGATGGATCTGGTGGGCGTGTCGATGGCGCTGGGGGCGTTCCTCGCCGGTCTGCTGCTGGCGGACTCGGAATACCGCCATGAGCTGGAAGCGCAGATCGAACCGTTCAAGGGCTTGCTGCTGGGCCTGTTCTTCATCAGCGTCGGCATGGGCGCCAACCTCAGCCTGCTGCTGAGCGCGCCGGTCACCGTGGTGGGGCTGACGCTGCTGTTGATCGCCCTGAAGCTGCCGCTGCTGTTCGTGGTCGGGCGGCTGGCCGGCGGGCTGAGCAAGATCAGTGCCGTGCGCCTGGGCATCGTGCTGGCGGCCGGCGGTGAATTCGCGTTTGTGGTGTTCAAGATCGGCCGCGATCAAGGCCTGTTCGAACCGCGCCTGTACGACCTGCTGGTGCTGACCATCACCTTGTCGATGGCGCTCACGCCGCTGCTGATGCTGATCTGCGCGCGGCTGGTCAGCCCCAAGGTGCAGCCGGTGGAAGTGCCGGAGAAGTTCCGCCAGATCGACACCGACACCCCGCGGGTGGTGATCGCCGGCATGGGCCGGATGGGCCAGATCGTGGCGCGGATCCTGCGGGCGCAGAACATCAAGTTCGTGGCCCTGGACACCTCGGTGGAAACCATCGAGCTGTCGCGCAGCTTCGGCGGCGTGCCGGTGTTCTACGGCGACCCGATGCGTCCGGAAATCCTCAGCGCGGCCAAGGTCGGCGATGCGGAATACTTCGTGATCGCCACCGACGATCCGGAGACCAACATCAAGACCGCCGAGGTCGTGCGCAAGCTCTACCCGCACATGAAGATCATCGCCCGGGCGCGTAACCGTCAGCACGTGCACCGGCTGGTGGATGTGGGGGCCGAAGCGGTGCGCGAGACGTATTACTCCAGCCTGGAGATGAGCCGCCGCACCCTGGTCGGGCTTGGGTTGACCCAGGAACAGGCCGATGCGCGGATCAAGCGCTTCAAGCACCACGACGAACAGGTGCTCGAAGCCCAGCACGCGGTGTACGACGACGCGGCCAAGGTGCTGCAGACCGCCCAGGAAGCCCGGGCGGAACTGGCAAGGCTGTTCGAGTCGGATCAGTTGGAAGAGCAATCGCGCAAGGCCTAGGCCCATGCGGAGTGTCAGCCGTCGAAGAGGCCAGCTGTGCCGGCCTCATCGCTGGCAAGTCGAGTCGTCGCACCGCAGCTCCCACAGGGCTTTGCGGTGAGCCCAGATTCTGCAAACACCAGAGATCCCCTGTGGGAGCCAGCCTGCTGGCGATGGCGGTGTGTCAGCCACCGCCGAGGGCAGGCCGCTTCCGGATCACGCCATTTCCAGCTCCCGCTCTTCCTTGACCGGTGTCGCCCCGAAGCGGTCCGCCAGGAACGGGGTGATGTCCAGCGGCAGCGGTTCATCGTTGATCAGCTTGTCGAGCAGCACGCCGGTGATCGCCGAGGTCAGCACCCCGGTGCGGAAGTGCCCGCAGGCGTTGAGGTAACCCTCCACCCCCGCCATCGGCCCGAGGATCGGCAGTTCGTCCGGCGAGCCCGGCCGCAGCCCGGCCCAGGTGCGCTTGAGGTTGATGTCCGCCAGTTCCGGCAGGCAGCGCACCGCGCCTTGCACCAGCCCGGCGATTTCCGGCCAGGTGGTGGTCACGTCGTAGCCCTTGTCCTCGGTGGTGCTGCCGATCAGGATCTCGCCGTTGTCCTTCTGCGCCACGTAGCAGTCGCTGGTGGTCAGACAGCCGTTGAGGATCTTGGGCATGCGCTCGGTCAGCAGGATCTGGCCTTTCACCGGTTTCACCGGGATCCGCACCCCGGTGGCCCATTCGCTCAAGTCCGCCGCCCAGGCGCCGGCGGCGTTGACCAGGGTCTTGCAATGGAACACCCCGGCTTCGGCGGTCTGCACGCCGGTCACCCGTGAGCCGTGGTGCAGCACCCCGGTGACGTTGGTGTTGAAGAACAGGTCCACGCCGTTTTGCCGGGCGCCTTCGGTGTAGGCGTCGGCCAAGCGGAACGGGCTGACCTGATGGTCGCAGAGGAACTCCAGCGCCCCGCGCGCCTCATGGCTGACGCTCGGCTCCGATTCGCGCAGGGCCGCCTGATCGAGCCAGCGCACCTGGTCGGCCAGGTGCGGGATGCAGCCGACGATGTGCTCGGCGTACATCCGGTCCTCGTCGTCGTAGATGACGAACTTGAGGCCGGTCTTCTCGAACTTGAAATCCATCCCGTGGTTGTCGGCCAGCTCCCGATGCAGCGCCGGGTACAGGGCGTTGGACTGCAGGGCGAAGTCGAAGAACGACGGCGGCAGGATGTGCGGCGTGCTGGCGTCCACCGCCACCGCCGCGCCCTGGGTCTCGCGCTTGCGGTTGGCCGACATCATGCGAAAGAAGATCACTCCGCAGCCCAGCCCCACCGACTCGCCGATGGCCCACAGGCCGCCGGCCGAGGCGCGGGTGGCGTTGCCGGGGCGCTTGGCGTCGATCAGGGCGATCTTCAGGTCCTTGCGCTTGGACAGCTGATAGGCGACGGACGCGCCGATCACGCCACCGCCGGCGATGACCACGTCATAGAACTTACTCATGGGAAACGGCCTCCGTGCCGAGGGACTGGAACGCGGAAAAAGGAATCGGATCGATCGGGAAACGCGGCCGCAGCCAGCCCACATCGCGGCGGCCGGTGGCCTGGCGCAGACGGTCGCTGCAATAGCCGACGCACATCCGCCCCTGGCAGTCGCCCATGCTCACGCGGGTGCGCATCTTCAGGCTGGCGATGTCCTGCACGCCCTGCTCCAGCGCCCGGTCGATGTCGGCGCGGGTCGCGTGCTCGCAGCGGCAGATCACCGTGTCCGCCGCCGGCAACGCGGTCTGGCCGACGCCGCGTTCGGTGTAGCGGTCCACCGCCGCACGGAAGCGCACGATGGCCTTGAGCTTGCCCAGGTAGCGGTCGCGCCGCACCCGCGCCAGTTCTTCTTCCAGCACGCCCCGCTGCAACAGGATCGAGGTCGCGGCGATCTTGCCGGCGAGCATCGCCGCCTCGCCGCCGCGGATGCCGCCCATGTCGCCGGCCAGGTGCACGTGGGGCTCGCTGCTCTGCTGCCAGACATCGGCGTTGGCGCGCAGGTAGCCGTCGTCGCTGAAGCCGTGGTCCAGGCCCATCTGTTGGCTCAGTTGGGTGCGCGGGATGAAGCCGTAGCCGACCGCCAGGGTCTTGGCCTCGATACGCTCGGCGCGGCTCATGTCCGGCTCCCAGGTCGCCGAGTACGGCGCCACGCTGACGCTCGTCAGTTCGCCTTCGCCATGGGCCTCGACCACGCCCCAGCCGTAGTTCATCGGAATGCCGTGCAGCTTGAGGTAGGCCAGCATGCTCACGCCGTCAAGGAACAGCTGCGGCTTGTTCAGCAGCGCCAGGCTTTCCCGGGCGATCTTGCCGAACGCGCAGGCCTCGTAGACGCCCGCTACGCTGACGCCGGAGGCGTGCAACTGGCACGCCACCAACGGCAGCAGCGGCCCGGTGCCGGTGATCACCACAGGCCCTTGCGGCTTGACCACGCCGCTCTTGATCTGCAATTGCAGGCCGCCGAGCATGATCACGCCCGGCAGCGTCCAGCCGGGGAACGGCACGCTGCGCTCATGGCAGCCGGCCGCCAGCAGCAGTTGCGGATAGGCGATCTCGTGCAGGCGCTCGTCGCCGTCCAGCACCACCAGCGAACGCGTGCCCTCGGCGCCGACCACCCGGTGGTTGAGGCGCACGTCGATCAGCCCGGCCTGCTCGCGGAATTCGCCGTGCAGTTTGCCCAGCACCTCGGAATAGCGCGGCCCCAGGTAGTCCAGCTGCACGCCGTCGCGCAGAGGTCCGCGATAGACCACGCCGCCCAGCCGCGAAGCCTCTTCGAGCAGGATGCAGCGCACACCATGGCGGGCCAGTTCGGTGGCCGCCGCCATGCCCGCCGGACCGCCGCCGACGATGACCGGATGCTGGCTCATACGACCTCCTGCCCGTGGATGCGGTTGACCTGGGTCTCGATGCGCATGCCCTCGCGCACCACGGTCTGGCAGGCGCGGCGCTTGTGCCGCCCGTTGATCTTCACCAGGCAGCACTGGCACACGCCCATGCCGCAGTAGGCCCCGCTGATCTGGTTGTGGTCGTTGCGCGCGACCTGGCGCACGCCCAGGGACTGAATGACGCTGAGGACGGTTTCGCCGATGGCGGCGGTGACGGGTTGGCCGTTGATGTGGACAGTCATATCCGCCTGCGCCAACGGCTGGATATCAAAGGTTCTTTCTTGGCAGTGCATTGCGAATCATCCGTGAAAAGTTCAGGTGAGGTTGCGTCAGCTCCTTGCTGCACTACACCTTTGCCGGCCCGTGGGATTTGTCTCTCTATCGGGCAGGCAGCGGTCCTGCGTCAGCGCAACAACAGTGCGCGCGCAAGCAATGTAGTCGATCCAGCGGCAAGGGCGTGGAAGTTTTACGGTAGGGGATACCGCGAGAGGGAATATTGATCCAGGCCAGTGAAAGGCCTGCTGCCCGGGGTCGATCCGACGACCGGGACAGGCAGGCCTGAGGGGAACGAGGCTTCAGTGCACGAACAGGGCGATCAGGATGATGATCGGGATCGGCACGCCAAGGAAAAACAGCAGTAGTGAGCGCATGGCCAAACTCCTCGGTTAACGGACAGGGGGAACGCTGACGGCGGCGTAGGTCTCGACCTCGACATACTCGACCGCATCCCGGCGGCGACCGCCGAACGTGGCGGCGAGGCTGGCGAAGAACGCGCCGGCCAACAGGGCGACGAACATCCACAACGAAGTCCAGGCGGCCGCTTTGGCGGCGGCGTCGGCCGCTTGCTGGGCCTTGAGCTTGGCGTCGGCGATGGCTTTCTGGGTGCGGGCGTACACGTCGTCGACCCGGCGTTCGGCGTCGGCCTGGGTCAGGTCGGTGCGCTGCGCGACCAACTGGGCGAGGTAGGTACGGTCCTCGGCGCTGAGCTGACCGTTGGCCAGGCTCTGGGCGAAGATCCGGGTCACGTCGCCGCGCACGGCATCGTCGCTCACGGCGGCGGGACGCCCGTCGCGGAACAGGCTGTCGACGAAGTAACCGTACCGGTCGGTGTCGGTGCCCGCCGCCTGCGTCAGGCTGCCGGCTGCACCGCCGACCGCTTGGGCTCCGGCCTGAAGGCCGCCGCCGACCACGCCGCTGACCGAGCCGGCGACCAGGGTCGCGGTGACCAGCGTCGCCACGCACCAGGCCAGGAAGCCGTGGGCGGTGTCGCGAAAGTACACTTCGTCACCGTGCAGGGCGGCCCACTTCACCCGCAAGCGCCCGGCGATGTAGCCGCCCAGGCCTGAGGCGACAATCTGCGTCGCCGCCAGCCAGACAATGGCGGAGATGCCCAGGCCCTTGGCGCTGACGCCCTCCCCGGCCCATGGAGAAACCGCCGAAAACCCCAGGCCGATGCCCAGCAGCACCAGGATCGTCGACAAGGCAGCAGCCGCCGCCGCACCGGCGAAGATGGCGCCCCAAGACACGCCCGAGACAGTGCCCGCCCCGGCTTCAAAGTCAGGATAAAACCCATCGGAGGATCTATTCATTGTTGTGGCGCTCCCGGCATGAAAGATGGTGTTACAACTCGTCATCAGACCAATTGCACCGACCGTGCCAGACCACGACTTTGAATAAATCGTTGTTTTTCAATGGGCTGTAATTCGCCGATATGCATCGGCCATGCACTTTGCAACGACCGGACGGTCGCAGCGGGCGTTATGCATTGGCCCGGGGGAAGGTCACTTGCGCCGATAGCTCTTGTTGCCGCTCGGCGTCAGGCAGTAGACCCCGCCGCGCGGCCCGGTGCAGAACGAGCCGGTGCCGCAGGCGCAGCCGTCGTCGCTTTGCAGCAGCGTCTGCGGTCTTGCCGCGCGCCGATCGCCGAACATCGCCGCGCAGCTTTTCTTCGAACCGCTGATGGAACCGTCGTTGCACAGGAACAGGTCCCCGTCGCACCGGGCGATCCCGCCCTTCTTGCCCGAGCACGGTGTGTTGGCCGCCGATGCCGACGCGCAAGCCAGCGCCAGCAACACCCCCGTCAACGGTATCCAGCCTCTGCCGATCATGGTGGCCACGGTGTCCCTTCCGATTGAAATTGTGGCCAGATGATATCAATGTTGGCAGTGAATGGGATTTCCGGTTTCGCTCATTGGCGGCTACAACATGAAAGTTAATTTAAAGCGTCACCGATAAATGTTGGCAAAATGCAGCCATTCCGTTTGAACCGATCAGCAGGCCCCTCATGACTCGCATCCTGACCATCGAAGACGACGCCGTGACCGCCCGGGAGATCGTCGCCGAACTGAGCAGCCACGGGCTCGACGTGGATTGGGTCGACAACGGCCGCGAAGGCCTGGAACGCGCCGTCAACGGCCATTACGACCTGATCACCCTGGACCGCATGCTGCCCGAGCTCGACGGCCTGGCCATCGTCACCACCCTGCGCACCATGGGCGTGGCCACGCCGATCCTGATGATCAGCGCCCTCTCCGACGTCGATGAGCGGGTGCGCGGGCTGCGGGCCGGCGGCGACGACTACCTGACCAAACCCTTCGCCACCGACGAGATGGCGGCCCGGGTCGAAGTGCTGCTGCGCCGCCAGCACAACGGCGGCGCCCAACCCACCACGCTGCGCGTGGCGGACCTTGAGCTGGACCTGATCAGCCACGAGGCCCGCCGCGCCGAACAGGTGCTGACGCTGCTGCCCACCGAGTACAAGCTGCTGGAGTTCCTGATGCGCAACAGCGGCCAGATCCTGTCGCGCATGATGATTTTCGAAGAGGTGTGGGGCTATCACTTCGACCCCGGCACCAACCTGATCGACGTGCACATCGGCCGCCTGCGCAAGAAGATCGACCCGCCGGGCAATGTCCCGCTGATCCGCACGGTGCGAGGCTCGGGTTATGTCATTGCCGAACCCGTCTGACGGCTGGCGTTCCTCCAGCAGCCGGCTGCTGGCGCTCTACAGTTCGCTGTTCGTGGCCTGGAGCGCGATCCTGATGGGGGTCATGTACTTCGAGGTGTCGAGCTACCTCGACAACCTGGCCAAGCATTCGCTGATGCAGCGCCAGCACCTGTTCTCCCACTTTCGCGGTGAGCAGCTGGAAGACGCGCTGGCCGCGAGCATGACCTTCGACATCCGCGGCATCGACGCCTATGGCCTGTTCGATGCGCACCGCCGTTACCTGGGCGGCGCCTTGCAGCAGATCCCCGACGGCCTGCCGCTGGACGGCAAGATCCACACCCTGGCCGACTGCGCCGACTCCGACGACCCGACCCTGCCCGCCGACAGCTGCGACGCCGTGGCGACCCAGACCCGCGACGGGCGCTGGTTGATCCTGCTGCGGGACAACGGCTCGCTGTTCGCCGTGACCCGGATCATCCTGCACGCGCTGCTCTGGGGCGTGTCGCTGACCATCCTGCCGGGCATCGCCGGCTGGCACCTGCTGCGCCGCCGGCCGCTGCGCCGGATCCGCGCGATCCAGGCCAGCGCCCAGGCCATCGTCGCCGGCGACCTGACCCGGCGCCTGCCGCTGTCCAACCGTCGCGACGAGCTGGACATGCTCGCCGCCATCGTCAACGCCATGCTTGAGCGCATCGAGCGGCTGATGAACGAAGTCAAAGGCGTGTGCGACAACATCGCCCACGACCTGCGCACCCCGCTGACCCGCCTGCGGGCGCAGCTGTACCGGATGCAGCAACAGGCCGGCGAAGGCTCGCAGGAGGCGGCGCAACTGGATCTGGTGCTGGCCGAGGCCGATACGCTGATGGCGCGCTTTCGCGGCCTGCTGCGGATCTCCGAGCTGGAGGACCGGCAGCGCCGCTCGGGGTTCGTCGAGTTGGAGCCGGTGCAGTTGCTTGAGGAGCTGCACGAGTTCTACCTGCCGTTGGCCGAGGAAGACCAACTGCGCTTCGAACTGCAGATGCCCGAGTCCCTGCCGCCCCTGAACGGCGACCGGGCGCTGCTGTTCGAGGCCGTGGCGAACCTGCTGAGCAACTCGATCAAGTTCACGCCGCCCGGCGGCACGGTGATCCTGCGCGGGGTCGACGCGGCGGGGCACACGCGGATCGAAGTGCACGACTCCGGCCCCGGCATTCCGGAGTCCGAACGCGAAGCGGTGTTCCAGCGCTTCTACCGCGCCGAGGGCGGGCAACCGAAAAACGGCTTCGGCCTAGGGCTGTCGATCGTCGCGGCGATCGTCAGCCTGCACGGCTTCAGCCTGGAGGTCGGCCGCAGTGAGCTGGGTGGCGCGAAGCTGGCGCTGGACTGCCGGGAGAGCCTGATTTCACAGCCCTGAAATCCCCCTTCCCCGCTGAACGGCAGGAGCCAGCCTGCTGGCGATGGCGACCGGTCAGACTCCGCCGGCAAACCCCGCCCGTTCAGATCGTCAGGCTGTCGACCACGCCCCCGTCGACCCGCAGCGCCGCGCCGGTGGTGGCCGACGACAGCGGCGATGCGATGTACGTCACCAGGTGCGCGACCTCCTCCACATCGGCCACCCGCTGGATGATCGAGGTGGGGCGCGCCTTGCGCACGAACGCATCGGCCTCGTCGCGCAGGGTGCGGCCGGATTCGGCGGCGGCGTCCTTGAGCATCTCTTCCAGGCCGTCGGTGAAGGTCGGCCCCGGCAGGACCGCGTTGACCGTGACGCCGGTGCCCGCCAGGCGCTTGGCCAAGCCATGGGACACCGCCAGGTTGGCGCTTTTGGTCACGCCGTAGTTGATCATGTCGGCCGGTGTCGCCACGCCGGACTCCGAAGACAGAAAGATCACCCGCCCCCATCCGCGCTCGACCATCGCCGGCACGTAATGGCGGGCCAGGCGCACGCCGGAAATCACGTTGACCTCATAGAAGCGCGCCCACTCGCTGTCCGACGCCTCGAAGAAGTCCACATCGTTGAAGATCCCGAGGTTGTTCACCAGGATGTCGGCCACCGGCTCCGCCGCGAACAGCGCCTGCGCGCCTTCGGCGGTGCCCAGATCCGCGGCTAGGCCGCGCAGCTGCGCTCCCGGCACCTGGCGACGGATGCCCGCCAGCGTCTGCTCGACCTTGGCCGGGTCGCGGCCGATCACCACCACAGTGGCGCCCGCCTCGGCCAGCGACCGGCTGATGCCCAGGCCGATCCCGCCGGTGCTGCCGCTGACGATGGCCAGTTTTGCGCTCAAATCGATCTTCATGCCTTCACCTCATCGATGGGTAACGGTGTTCGTTCGAAAGCCCACAGGCTGCGCCCGCGGTGGATCCAACGTCAAGCCGCCCGGATCCCGCAACGACTCCTACACTGAAGACTCCGCCAACCCCGGAGTCCATCGGCATGAACCGCAACGACCTGCGCCGCGTCGACATGAACCTGCTGGTGATTTTCGAGACCCTGATGTTCGAGAAGAACCTGACCCGCGCCGGGGAGAAGCTGTTCCTCGGCCAGCCCGCCGTCAGCGCCTCGCTGGCCAAGCTGCGGGATCTGTTCGACGACCCGTTGCTGGTGCGCAACGGCCGCGTCCTCGAACCGACCCAACGGGCCCTGGCGATCCTCAAGGAGTTGCAGCCGGCGATGGACACCATCTCCGGCGCGGTCAGCCGGGCCAAGGACTTCGACCCGCTGAGCAGCCGCGACGTGTTCCGCATCGGCCTGTCCGACGACGCCGAGTGCGGCCTGCTGCCGCCGCTGCTCAAGCAACTGCGCGAAGAGGCGCCGAATGTCGTGGTGGTGATCCGCCGGGTGAATTTCCTGCTGATGTCGTCGATGCTCGCCTCCGGCGAGATCTCCGTCGGCGTCAGCTACACCACCGACCTGCCGGCCAACGCCAAGCGCAAGAAACTGCGCGACCTGCGCTGCAAGATCCTGCGCGGCGACGACCGCCCCGGCGCGCTGACCCTGGACGACTACTGCGAACGGCCCCATGCGCTGGTGTCGTTCTCCGGGGACCTGGGCGGCGCCATCGACAACGACCTGGCCCGGGTCGGCCGTTCGCGCCGGGTGGTGCTGGCGGTGCCGCAGTTCGCGCCGCTGCGGGCGATCCTGGCCGGCACCGACATGCTCGCCACCGTGCCGGACTTCGCCGCCTGCGCGCTGGTCGAGGGCAGCGGCGTGCTGCGGGCCGACGAGCCGCCGTTCGAGATCATTCCCTCGGAGCTGTCGATGGTCTGGAACGGGGTCAACGACAACGATCCGGCGGAACGCTGGCTGCGCTCGCTGATTGCCCGTCACATGTCGGCGCCGCTGCCGGCGCACTGAACGCCTTGAAGCCGGGGTCGACCTCGCGCAGGTACACCGGCAGGTCGGTCATCGGCGGCATCTGCGGGATCTCGAAATACATCTGGATCACCCAGCCCCGGTGGTAGCTGTTGTGGTTGACCACGTGCAGGAAAATCGCCCCGGCGCTCATCGTGCCGCCGTCGCCGGACACGAACGTGAAGTCCACCGGATGGTTCAACGACGCTTCGGTCTGCCCGGCGCTCCAGGCGCAGTACCAGTCATCGGCTTCCTCCTGGGCCCGGCGCAGTTCGGCGAGATCGGCGTAGACCAGATCGTGGGACGTCTCGAAGCCGTGGCTGCGCCCTTCCAGGTGCGCCTGCCAGATCCGGTCGACCACGTAGATGTGGTTCAGCGTGCCGATCATGTTTTTGAAGATGGTCTTGCGCTCCCGGGTGATTTCCTCCGCCGGCAACGCTTGCAGGCTGTCGAACAGACGCCGGTTGGCCCAGCGCTTGTAGCCGGCGAACAGATGGGCTGTGGCCAGGTTGATCATCGCGGGCACCTTAGGCGCAAAAAAGGATCCGTCCAGAATAGTCCCTGTGCGCCGCAGCGGCGCCGGCACCGACTACTGGTCGGTGGTGCGCGCCCACCCCGCCACCAGTTGCGCGCTG
The DNA here is from genome assembly GCF_002113645.1 of Pseudomonas sp. B35(2017). NCBI lineage: Bacteria > Pseudomonadati > Pseudomonadota > Gammaproteobacteria > Pseudomonadales > Pseudomonadaceae > Pseudomonas > Pseudomonas sp. B35(2017). Next base: position 94,871 of record NZ_NEIZ01000004.1, read on the forward strand.
ATGCTGACCCCGCCGCACACGATGATCACCACGTCGTGGGCACCGGCCAGCGCCGGGTGGTCGAGGTAGGCCACCGCCAGCGAAACGCCGCAGGCCGGCTCGACCAGTTGGCGCAGGTCGCTGGCGTAGCGCACCACGCCCAGGATCGCGTCGTCGTCGGACAGCACCAGGCATCGGTGGGCAAATTCGCCGATGTGCGCCACCGGCCAGGCCGCTACCTGGGCCGCGCCGAGGGACGTGGCCACGGTGTCGATCCGGCTCAGGCGCACCGGATGACCGGCCTCGACCGCCGCCGCGAACGAGGCGGCGCCCTGGGTCTCGCAGGTGACGATGCGGCAGTCGCGGCGCCCGTGGCGCAGCAGCCCGGTGAGGATCCCCGCCAGCAGCCCGCCGCCGCCCACCGAGGTGACGACGGTGTCGACCTGCGGGCAGTCCTCGAGGATTTCGTCGACCATCGAGCTGTGCCCGCGCCACAGCACCGGGTGGTCGAAGGCCGGCACGTATTCGGTGTCCGCCGCGCCCGCCAGTTCCCGCGCCCGCTGGTTGGCCTCGTCCCAGACCTTGCCGTGCACGATCACCTCGGCCCCGGCCCGGCGAATGCGCGCGCGGGTCGCCTCCGGGGTGGTGTGCGGCACCACGATACAGGCCTGCAGGCCCAACCGGGCCGCCGCCACCGCCGTGGCCAGCCCCGCGTTGCCGCCGGACGGGCACACCACCTTGAGCTTGCCCTGCGCCGCCGCCTGGCTGCACAGAAGGCCCATGCCGCGCAGCTTGAACGAGCCGCCCGGTTGCAGGTTCTCCAGTTTCAGCCAAATGCGGCGCTGCGGTGTCGAGAGCGTCGGATGAAGGATCAACGGCGTGCGGATGTGCAGCATGACGGCCTCCGGAGTGCGCCGCGGCCCGGCGACATCCGCGCCGGGCCGCGGTCGGTGAGGATGGCGGATGTCCCTTCCTCAAGCGTAGCCCACCCCGCCGCCGGGGCCCCGCACGACGAAACCGGCAACTACACTCAACGCAACGGCAGCCAGGGTTGAGGGTTCCATGAAGATGTCTGCACAGATGACCGTCGTCGCGGTGCTGGCCACGCTCGCGTACCTGGGCCTGGCGATGTGGGGCATCGGCGGCGTGGCGGTGTTCTTCTCCCACGGGGCGTTGGTGGTGGTGGCGCTGGCGACCCTGGCGATGGTGGTGGCCTCGCTGTTCAGCGAGGTGAACCTGAGTGCCGGCGAACGGGAAGACCGGGCCAACCGCTGGGTGATCCCGGCGTTCGGCGTGATCGGGCTGGTCAGCGCCGTGCTGCCGGCGTATTGCGACAGGATCGGCTTCTGGACATTCGGCCGCGAAGGCGTGCGTTGGGTGGGGGCTGTGCTGTTCATCGCCGGCGGCGCGCTGCGCCTGTGGCCGGTGTTCGTGCTGGGGCACCGCTTCAGCGGGTTGGTGGCCATCCAGCCGGGGCACCGGCTGGTTACCGACGGCATCTACCGGCGCCTGCGCAACCCGAGCTACCTGGGGCTGGTGGTGAACGCGGTCGGCTGGGCGCTGGCGTTCCGTTCAACGGTGGGCCTGCTGCTGGCGGCGGTGACGCTGATCCCGCTGATCGCGCGCATCCACTCCGAGGAAGCCCTGCTGCGGGCGCAGTTCGGCAGCGAGTACGACGCCTATTGCGCCCGCACCTGGCGCTTGCTGCCGGGCATCTATTGACCCGGGGCGCCGACATCCGCGGCGCCTGACACGCCGCCATCGCCAGCAGGCTGGCTCCCACGAGGATCCCGGGCGCCTACAAAATCCCTGTACCCCACAGAACCCTGCATGCCTTGCCTCGGTTGCCTGCGGTCAGCCATCCCGCCGTTTTGCGCTGAGCGACAACCGCCCGTCGCTGCCGGCGCGGATCTCCAAGCCGTCATAACGGTCAATCGTCGCGTGCGGGGTCTCAAGCGGGTACTGGTGGGTCGCGGTGATGACCATCAGCGGCGCGCCGGCGGCCTCGGCGGCGAGGATGCCGGCGGTCGCGTCCTCGAAGACCAGGCAATCGCCCGGCTCGACGCCCAGGCGTTCGGCCGCCAGCCTGTAGCCGGCCGGATCCGGCTTGCCGGTGGTCACGTCTTCGGCGGTGATCATCACCGCCGGCTCAGGGATCCCCGCCGCCGCCATCCGCCGCAGGGCCAGATCCCGCGGCGCCGAGGTCACCATGGCCCAGCGATCCGCCGGCAAGGCCTTGAGGAACGCCGCCGCGCCGGGAATCTCGACAACGCCCTCGACGTCTTCGATTTCCGCCACGGTGATGTACGCCGCCTGCGCCTGCGCATCCACCCCCGGCAGGTTCAGCCGCCGGATGGTGTCGATGGCCCGCACGCCATGGATGGTCGGCAGAAACGAATCGACGTCCACCCCGTGGTGCACCGCCCACGCCGACCAGATCCGCTCGGCGGCGGCGATAGAGTTGAGGACGGTGCCGTCCATGTCGAACAGGAACGCGCCGAACGCGCGGTTGAGCACAGCATCAAGGGCAGGCAAGGGGTCGCATCCTCAGGCAAGGGGCCGGGCAAATGTGCCCGGCAATGTAACACTTGCGCAAAGGATCAGTGCAGCAGGCGCGGGGCCTTGGACTTAAAGGCGACAGCCACGCAGTCGAGCAGTTGGCCGATGGCCCAGGGCTTCTTGATGAACGCCACCGGATGCCGAACCCCGGAGGTCTGCGGCGTCTCGTAGCCGGACATGACCATCACCGGCTTGTCCGGCCAACGGTCACCCACCAGATTGGCCAGATCCGCCCCGTTGAGCGTGCCCGGCATGGTGATGTCGGTGAGCAGCAGCGCCACCTCCGGCGCGTGGGCCTTCAGATACTCCGACGCCGCGTCGGCGCTGGTCTGCGGCTCGACCCGGAAACCCTCCTCCTGCAGGATTTCGCAGAGAAACTCCAGAATCAGCGGATCGTCCTCGACCACCAGAATCAACTCGCCAGGCCGTTGCGAATTCGCCGTCGGTACTGGGCACATGAACGGTCACTCCCTGAATTGCATGAACAGTGTCGCGGATCGGATCCGCTTCTTATCTGGTATGAGCCGATGCCTGCGAGGAAATTCATTTTTGATACAGACGATTTTCCCGCTGCCCGCAGGCAGAGTCCGCGACGCCGGTTTTTTGTGGGTAAAATGCCCGCCCTTTTCGTTTGCCGATTCCGATTGATGACCCCTCAAGCCCTTGCCCTCCTCCACGCCCATCTGCTCGACGCGCTGGCCTCGCCCCCCGCCGAGACCCGCCGCCTGTTCCATGGGCGCGGGCGTTGCTGGCCGGATCTGGAGCAGGTCACCGTGGACTGGCTGCAGGGCGTGGTGCTGGTGTCGCTGTTCAAGGAACCGGAGGCGCAGCGGCTCGAAGCGCTCAAGGGGATGCTGCTGGAACTCACCGGATCGGCGCAGTGGCGCCAGTCCGGCGCCCACACCCTGTTGATCCAGCACCGTTACCTGCCGCAAAGCACCGCCGAATGGCTGCTGGGCGAGGAAATCGACGAGATGACGCTCGTCGAGGGCGGCCTGAAGTACCGGGTGGACCTGGGCCGCAAGCAGAACGCCGGGCTGTTCCTCGACATGCGCTACGGGCGCGACTGGGTGCGCGGGCAGGCGGCGGGCCAGCGGGTGCTGAACCTGTTCGCCTATACCTGCGGCTTTTCCGTGGCGGCCATCGAGGGCGGCGCCAGCCATGTGGTCAACCTGGACATGTCCCGCGCCGCCCTGAGCCGGGGCCGGGACAACCACCGCCTGAACGGCCATGACCTGGGCAAGGTGAGTTTCCTCGGCCACGACCTGTTCAAGTCCTGGGGCAAGGTGATCAACGGCGGGCCGTATGACCTGGTGATCATCGACCCGCCGTCGTTTCAGAAAGGCAGCTTCCTGCTGACCAAGGACTACCAGCGCGTGCTGCGCCGCCTGCCGGAACTGCTGACCCCGCAAGGCACGGTGCTGGCCTGCATGAACGATCCGTCGTTCGGCCCGGACTTCCTGATCGAGGGCGTGACGCGGGAAGCGCCCGGGCTGCGTTTCGAACGGCGGCTGGAGAACCCGCCGGAGTTTCCCGACATCGATCCGCAAAGCGGCCTGAAGGCCTTGGTGTTCCGGCGCCTGGACTGACGCTGCGGTCCATCGTGCGCATTACCAGCATCGTGGGAGACTGACGCACCGCCATCGCGGGCAAGCCCGCTCCCACAGGTATCGCGGGTGTATGCAGAATCCGCGAACACCTCGGACACTGTGGGAGCGGGCTTGCCCGCGATGGCGGTCTGTCAGCCAAGAATGATGGGCCTGACAGGCTGGTTCCACAGGGGATTGCGGTTGAACACCGAGCCCGTGAACACCCGGATCCCTGTGGGAGCCAGCCTGCTGGCGATAGCGGTGTGTCAGACAGGCCGCAGCACCAGCGCGAACAGCTCGCCGTGCCCGGTGACGTTGAGCTTGTGGTAGAGGTTGCGCCGGTGCACCTTCACGGTCTCCGGCGAGATGCCCAGCTCCCGGGCGATGGCCTTGCTGGAGAAGCCTTGCAGGATCAGCCGCGCGGTGTCGATTTCCCGCGATGTCAGGCGCGCGTCGAAGCGGTCGAGCAACGTCGCCAGATCCCCGGCCGGCGCTTCGGCGACCGCCCCTTGCGGCGGCAGCAACTGCGCATGCCGGCGCATCGCCGCCAGCACCCAGTCGCGCACGCACAGCAGGCGCCCCTGCTCTTCAGTGCCGAACACCGTCGAACGGCCCAACGACAGGCTCAGCACCCCACCCTCGACGTTGACCAGAAACTGCAGCTCATCGGCCCCGACCACCGAGCGGAAGTAGCTTTGGTAGTACTCGCTCTGCATGAACTGGTCCGGCGCCACCGACGCCAGGCTGTGCAGCCCGTCGGCGATGCCGGCGACCGCCGCCTGGTGAAACGGGTCGAGCTGGTACAGGCCGGCGCTGTAGCCGGCCAGGTCTTCCTGCTCGTCGGGGTGGGCCGCGCTGTCGAAATCGGTCAGCAACTGCGGCGCCCGGCCCGGCGCCATCAGCGCCACCAGGGCATTGTCCAGCGGCACCAGCAACCGCAGGGTATCCACCAGCGCGCGCCAGAAGCCGTCCTGGCCCACGGCGCCGAACATCCGCGCCAGGCTCTGGTGAACGGGCAGTTCCTTCAGCAATGCGTCCACGCACTACCCCTTTTGAGTAACCCTTGATGGGAATGGGTGGGCCGCCGCCGGCCCGATAGCCTGAGCGCTCCCGTCAATCACCGGCCTGCCGCAGGCCAGGAGTGCCGCATCATGCGTCGTCACCGTGGGTATATCAACCTGGGCCTTGGCGCCTGCGTGGCGGTGGCTTCGGCCGCCATGGCCACTGACGCGCCGAGCGTGCACGTCTACAACTGGTACGACTACATCGGCCCGACGACCCTGCATGACTTCAAGCGCGACAGCGGCATCGAGCCGGTGTACGACACCTTCGACAGCGCCGAGGTGCTGGAAGGCAAGCTGATGACCAGCCGCAGCGGCTACGACGTGGTGGTGGCCAGCAACTACAGCCTGCCGACCCTGATCCAGGCCGGCGCCCTCGCCCCGCTGCCCCGCGACCGGTTGCCGGGCTGGAAGAACCTGGACGACGGCCTGCTCGGCAAACTGGCCGACAACGACCCCGGCAACCGCTACGCCGTGCCCTACCTGTGGGGCACCAACGGCATCGGCTACAACATCGACAAGGTGCGCGCCGCCCTCGGCGACAAGGCGCCGGTGGATTCCTGGGACCTGGTGTTCAAGGAAGAGAACCTGGCCAAGCTTGGCGAGTGCGGCGTGGCCATGCTCGACTCCCCCTCGGAGATGCTGCCGGTGGCCCTGCATTACCTCGGCCTGCCGCCCAACAGCACCGACGCCGAGGACTACCGCAAGGCCGAAGCGCTGCTGCTCAAGCTGCGCCCGCACATCGCCTACTTCAATTCGTCGAAGTTCATCAGCGACCTGTCCAACGGCAACATCTGCGTGGCGGTCGGCTGGTCGGGGGCGATGCTCGAAGCCAAGACCAACGCCGAACAGGCCGGCAACGGCGTGAAAATCGCCTACAGTCTGCCCAAGGAAGGCGCGCCGGTGTGGTTCGACACGCTGGTGCTGCTCAAGGACGCACCGCACCCGGCCCAAGGCCTGGCGTTCATCGATTACCTGCTGCGCCCGGAGGTCATCGCGCCGGTCACCGACCACCTGTCCTACCCCAACGGCAACCGCGCGGCCACCGCGCTGCTCAACGCGGCCACCCGTGAAAACCTCGCGGTCTACCCGCCCGCCTCGGCGATGGCGACGCTGTTCACCCTCGAACCGCTGCCCAAAGCCACCGAACGGGTGCGCACGCGGGTGTGGAGCAAGGTCAAGAATGGTCAGTAGCAAGCATCAACTGCAGGTTTGAGAGCTGACCGCAGATTCCATGCACACCCACGATCCCCTGTGGGAGCCAGCCTGCTGGCGATGGCGTCATCCAAATCGCCGCAGGGCCCAGGCAAGACCGTTGTGCACAACCCTTCACCTTTACCGAGAGACTGAACCGATGAAACTCCGCGCCAGAGACCTGAACATCCGCATCGGCCGGTTGCAGCCCGGCCCGCTCAACGCCATCACCGACGTGCCCGGCGTGCGGGTCGGCCACAGCAGCGTGCGCGGCCGCAGCGCCGCCGGCCGCGACATCTGCACCGGCGTCACCCTGATCGAGCCCCGCGCCGGTTCGACCAACCGTCAACCGTGCTTCGCCGGGGTGCATGTGCTCAACGGCAACGGCGACGCCACGGGGCTGGAGTGGATTCGCGAAGCGGGCCTGTTGACCAGCCCGGTGGCCTTCACCAACACCCACAGCCTGGGCGTGGTGCGCGATGCGTTGATCGCGCAGGACCGGGCGCAGCAACCGGACGACGGCCGCCTGTACTGGAACATGCCGGTGGTGCTGGAGACCTTCGACGGCTTGCTCAACGACATCAACGGCTTCCACGTGAAACCCGAACATGTATTCGACGCCGCCAACGCGGCGACGGGCGGCCCGGTGGCGGAAGGCGCCGTCGGCGGCGGCAGCGGCATGGTCTGCCACGAGTTCAAGGGCGGCATCGGCACCGCGTCGCGCCGCCTGGACACGACCCAAGGTGGCTGGACGGTGGGGGCCATCGTCCAGGCCAACCATGGCGTGCGCCGGGAACTGCGGGTGGACGGCTACCCGGTGGGCCGTTTTCTGGAACCGAAGGCCTCACCGTTCACGGACGCGGCCCTGCCGCATCCGGGCATGGGATCGATCGTCGTCTGCCTGGCCACCGACGCGCCGTTGCTGCCGCACCAATGCACACGCCTGGCGCAACGGGCCAGCCTTGGCCTGGCCCGCACCGGGGGCGGCAACGAAGACCAGAGCGGCGACCTGTTCATCGCCTTCGCCACCGGCAACGACCACATCCCGCCCGCCGCCTACGAACGCAAGGGCGCACCGACCTGCGACGGGCTGCGCATGGTCACCAACGACCACATCAGCGCGCTGTTCCTGGCGGCCACCGAAGCGGTCGAAGAAGCCATCATCAACGCCTTGCTGGCGGCCGAGACCACCGAAGGCAACGGGCACACGGTGCCGGCGCTGGACGCCGACACCTTGCTCGCCGCGCTCGACAAGGCCGGTTGGCCCGGCGCCTGATGTTTCGTGCGGGGCCGGCCTTCACTTGAACAGGCCGAGCCCCAGCGCGTGGGCGGTTTGCAGATGCAGCGCCGGATCCTGCAGCTCCGATTCCAGCAACAGCGTCGAACGACCCACCGTCGCCCCGCAGTAGTCGAAGATGCCGTGCTCGATCTGCGCCTTCATCGCCGCACCGTAGCCGTGCCGTTCGTAAGTGCCAGCGTCCGCCCCGCCGAGGCCGACCAAGTGCACGTGCAAGCGGCCCAGCTTCTTCGAAAGCCCCGTTCCGCCGTCGAAATCGAAGGCCCAGCCGTTGCTGAACACCCGGTCGATCCAACCTTTGAGCAGCCCGGGCATCGCCCACCAGAACACCGGAAAGACCAGCACCAACGCATCGGCGCGGTCGATGCGCGCCTGCTCGGCCAGGACATCCGCTGGCGGCGACGATTCGCGGTGGTGCACGGCCCAGTCCGTCCGGGTGAAACGCGGATCGAAACCTTCGGCATGCAGGTCGGCGATTTCGACCGTGTGGGCCGGATCGGCCGCCGTCACGCCTTGCGCGATCCGCTGCGCCAGCGCATGGGTCAATGAACGGTCATCGTGATGATCCACAACAATCAATGCGTGCATGGGAATCTCCAGGTGGTGGACGCGCGCCGGGGGCTCTATACTCCAGGCAAGCTACTATCGGTAATCTACCGAAAGTAAACTACGTTTGGTATATAACCCATGTCAACCACCGAAATCCCCAAACCCGCCCAGCCCCGGCGACGCCTGTCGCGGGCGGATCGCCATCGCCAACTGCTCGAACAGGCCTGGCAGCTGATTCGCGAACAAGGCACCGACGCCCTGACCCTCGGGTATCTGGCGGAGAAGGCCGGCGTGACCAAACCGGTGGTCTACGACCACTTCACCACCCGGGCCGGCCTGCTGGCCGCGCTGTACCAGGATTTCGACCGGCGCCAGACCGCTCTGATGGACGCCGCGCTGGCCACCTGCGCGCCGCGCCTGACCGACACTGCGCAGGTGATCGCCACGCAATACGTCGACTGCGTGCTGACCCAAGGCAAAGAGATTCCCGGGGTGATCGCCGCATTGGCCAGCACACCGGAGCTGGAGAAGATCAAACGGGAGTACGAAGCGATCTTCCTGGAAAAGTGCCGAAATGCATTGCTGCCCTTCACTCAGGGTGCAGCCATCACCCAAGCGAGCCTGCGCGCGATGCTGGGCGCCGCCGAGGCGCTGTCCCAGGCGGCGGCGAGCGAAGAGATCACTGCCGCCCAGGCCCGCGACGAGCTGTTCGCCGTGGTTTTCGCCTTGGTCGAAAGAGCCGCAAAGCAGGTGACTGACGGTACTTGAGGCCGCCCGCGCACCTTCCTACGATGGAGTTACGCAGCCGCTGGTCCGCCAGACCGCTGCGTAGGCGCGGGTGCATTGAACCCCTATCAAGCCCGCGCTTCGCTTCATGCGCATCTTGAGCCTCACGGGCTCTACTTCCTCCCCATCAAAGAGTCTTGAGGCTCTTTTTTTGTCTGCGTAAACCGGTGCCGCCGCGCGGGGAATCAGTGCAGGGTCAGGCGCTGGCGGACAAACGCTTCCGTGCGCCGCGTCACCTGGTCCAGATGCCGGTCGCGCTGCTTTTCCGCATCGAGCATCGCCCGCTTGCCGTGCTTCTGCAAAAGGTAGGTGTGGATCTGCTGCACTTCCAGCGAGCGGTAGATCGGCGTCGTGTCGATGTAGCCGCTCAGTCCGCTGCTGCGGTGATGGCGGGTGCTCATCAGCACCTGCGTCGCCCGTTGGCCGATCACCTGAAAGCCCATGGCTTCGAAGTACGGCACCTTGCCCACGGTGCACGTCAGTTCGGCATGGGGGTAACGGGCCAGCATCTCGCCGACCATCGCCCGCGCAAGGCCCTGGCGCCGATGCCCTTCACGCACGGCCAGGTAGGCGACGTTGCACGCCTCCCAATCGCCCTGTACCGGCAGGTACAGCAAGAACCCGGCGACCTGCTCCGGATCGTCCTCGTCGGTGGCGACCAACAGTTCCACCTCCGTGCCCTTCTCCCCGTTCAACGCCTCCAGGTACAGGTGCACCTCGTAGCCGACCGCGTACTGGTAGACGTTGTACAGCAGGTTGCTGGGGCCCAGGCCGATGGCGCTGATGTCGGTCAGGTAATCGACGACCATCTGCAGAATCTGGCTGTTGATGCCTTCGGGGCACGGTGACTTGAAGTGGGTGATGCGGGGCATGGCGGGCGGACTCCGGCGTAAGGCACAGTCGCCGGGCGACTGATGCCCGGCAAGCGGCGACATCATACCTTGTGCGGGGGATTGCGGTGTCCGTCGGATCTGGCGGTGCATGGCTGACAAAAATTTCATCTGCCCGGCAGCGGATCTTTCGCCGATTCGGCGTCCAATTCTTCAACTGCGCTCACTTTCCGAGGCAGGCCTTGAGGAGTTGTCATGAACGTTGTCCGTTCGTTGTCCCGTTGGCGCAAAGCCCTGCTGCTGGTGCCGTTGACGTTCGCGGCGTTGGCCGGCACGCCGGCGTTCGCCCAACCCGAAGTCATCATCCGGGAAGCGCCGCCGCCGATGCGCGTGGAACCGATGCCCGGCGCTCGCCCCGGCTACGCCTGGGACCAAGGCCACTGGCGCTGGGAAGGACGCGGCTACGCCTGGGTGCCCGGTCACTGGCAGCCGGTGGCGCGCCATGGTGCCCGCTGGAAACCGGGGCACTGGCAGGCGCGCGGATCTAACTGGTACTGGGTCGAAGGCCATTGGGTGCGCTGACCGTGAACCGACCGCAAACGCCCCTCTTCAGGAACACCGTCATGTCGCGATCCGTCAAAACCCTGATCGCCGCCGCGCTGGCGGCGATCACCCTGTCCGGCTGCGTCGTCGCCCCGGCCCGGCCGCACCGGCCCCCCCCGCCGGTGGAAGTGGTGCCGGTCATGCCTGCGCCGGGCTATCACTGGGTACAGGGCCATTACCGCTGGGGCGGCAACCAATGGCGCTGGGTGCCGGGGCATTGGCGGGCCTACTGAGGCCCGTCACTGCTGCGGCGCCACCACCTTGAACTTGATGTCGATGTCCTTCGACACCACGGTGTCCGCCCACTCCCCCGCACCGAGGCCGAAGTCTTCGCGCTTGAGCGTCAGCGCACCGTCGAAGATGCCGATGCCGTCGCCCGGCTTCAGGTGCACCGGCACCTGCACCTCGCGGGAAATGCCTTTGAGGGTGAGCCGGCCGGTGACCCGGTAGCGGTCGGCGCCGGCCGGATCGAAGCGGGTCGACTCAAACACCGCCACCGGGTATTTCACGGTGTCGAACCAGGCCGGCTTCACCAGTTCGGTGTTGGCGTCCTCGCTGCCGGCGTCAATGCTGGTGAGGTCGATGCGCAGCGTGGTGCGGGCGTCGGCGAGGCGGTCGGTGTCGAACGCCAGGGTGGCGTCGAACCGGCCGAACGTACCGTACATCCGCGAGCCCATCTGGCTGTAGGTGAAACTGATCTGGCTGGCTGCCGTATTGACCCGCTCGTACTCGGCCGCCGACGCGGCGGACACTGCGCCCAGACACGACATTGCCGCCAACAGCCATCGGATCGACATGGGACTCTCCGCTCTCGGGCACCTCGATTGACTTAAGCAAACATCCGCCGCTCATGCCACCTCGCCGGCCATGTGCGCCTTCAAGTAAGCGATCAGCGCGGTGACCTTCGGCGACGGCACATGCTCGCGGGCGGTCACCGCGTTCAGGTCTTGGGGCGGGCCGATCCACTCGGGCAGCACCCGCACCAGCCGCCCGGCCCGTACATCCTCGTCCAGGCTCTGCTCCATCGCCAGCGTCAGCCCCTCGCCGGCCAGCAAGGCGTCGCGCAGCAGCGCAGGGTCGTTGGCCAGGATCTGCGGGTCGACGCGGTAATCCTTGAGCCGCCCGCCGGCCCGGCGCAACGGCCAGACATAACCGACATCGCGCCGGGCCTGGTGCAAGGTCAGCGTCCGGTGCCGCATCAGTTCTTCGGGACCTGCGGGATGCCCCTCGCGCTCAAGGTAGGCCGGCGCGGCGAACAGGCCCGTGGGAAAGCTCGCCAGCCGCCGGGCGATCAGGCTCGAATCCGGCAGCGCGCCGAGGCGCAGCGCCAGGTCGATCTTCTCGCCCACCAGATCCAGCGGCACATGGGACGCCAGGATCTCCAGGCGCACCTGCGGATAGCGCTGGCGAAACCCGGCCAGCATCGGCGCGAACCAACTGACGCCGAACGAGAACGGCACCGTCACCCGCAGCCAGCCGCGGGGCCCTTCGCGCAATTGCTGCACGGCGTGTTCGGCCTGCTCCAGGGTGTCGGCGACGGACTGGCATCGCTCGTAGTACACGGCGCCGGCCTCGGTCAGGCTCAGCTGGCGCGTGGTGCGGCGCAGCAGCTGTGCGCCGATGGCCTGCTCCAGTTCCCGCACCCGCCGGCTGACCGTGGTCTTGGGAATCTGCAAGGCATGGGCCGCCGCCGTGAAGCTGCCCAGGCGCACCACCTGCACGAACACCAGCGTGTCATTCAAATCGCGTTTCATCCGTACACCTTCCCGACGGCGGACTGTGCCGTTTGCGGCACATTGCATGCCGGGATTATGGGCTAATCACCGCCGCTGGCGCGACTTAGGATCAAGCCTCCCCTTACTGGAGTGCCCCTGATGAAGCTCGAAGAATACGCCGCCCACGACGGCATCGGCCTGGCGCGGTTGGTCGCCGCCGGTGACGTCACCCCCCAGACGTTGGCCGCATTGGCCAGCGAAGCCGTGCAACGGGTCAACCCGTCGCTCAATGCGGTGATCGAACACTGGGCGCCCACCGTGACGCCCGGCAGCGGCCCGTTGGCCGGCGTGCCGTTCCTGATCAAGGATCTGGCCATCACCGCCGCCGGCCGCCGCAATGAATTGGGCAGCCGCCTCGCCCAAGGGCTCGTGGCACCGAACGACTCCCACCTGATGCAACGCTTCAACGCCGCCGGCCTGCTCACGCTGGGCCGCACCACCACGCCGGAAATGGCGTTCAGCACCGAAACCGATTCCACCCTGCAAGGCCCGACGCGCAACCCGTGGGATGCGCAACGCTCCGCCGGCGGATCCAGCGGCGGCGCCGGGGCGGCCGTCGCCGCCGGCATCGTGCCCATCGCCCACGCCACCGATGCGGCGGGCTCGATCCGGGTGCCGGCGGCGTTCAACGGCCTGGTGGGGCTCAAACCGACCCGGGGCCGCAGTTCCCACGGGCCGGTGATGGACGAAGTGTTCGCCGGCCTCGGCGTGCAGTTGGGCCTGTCGCGTTCGGTGCGTGACAGCGCAGCGTTGATGGACGTGGTGCAGGGCTGGGCGCCGGGGGATCCGTACCACACCGCCGCGCCGGCCGAGGGCTTTCTGGCCCAGGTCGGCCGCGATCCGGGCCGTTTGCGCATCGGCGTGCTCGACACGCCGTGGAACGGCGCCGCCGTCGACCCAGAGATCAAGGAGGCGCTGTCCGGCACCGCCCGCGAACTCGAAGCGCTCGGCCACCGGGTCGAAACCGTGCAAGCGCCGCTCGGCGTCTCGTGGGACGCCTTCGTCAACGCCAACGCGCACATCTGGTGCGCGAGCCTGGTGCGCTGGATCGACCACCTCGCCGGTGCCGCCCGCCGCCCCATCGACCGCAGCACCCTGGAGCCGGCCACCCTCGCCTGCTACGCCTTCGGCCAGCAATCCCGGGGCACGGACTTTGCGGCGGCGCTGGAGTTGCGCAACAGCATTGCCCGGCAGGTCGCCGCGTGGTTCGGGACGATCGATGTGCTGCTGACCCCGACCCTGCCGCAATTGCCGCAAGCCCTCGGCGCCTACAACCACGGCGCCGAGCGGCTGGACGGCCGGCAATGGACGGCACGGGTGTTCGAGCATTCGCCGTTCACGCCGGTGTTCAACGTGGCGGGAACCCCGGCGGTTTCGTTGCCGTTGGGCATCTCCCGCAACGGCCTGCCGATCGGCCTGCAACTGGCCGCCCGCTTCGGCGCCGATGACGTGCTGCTGCGCCTGGCGGCGCAACTGGAACAGGCCCTGCCGTGGCAGGGTCGCCGTCCTGCGCTATGGGCCGGCAACGCCTGACCGGCAAGCGGCCATCCCTGAGGCGAGGAAGCTTGCTCCCTCGCCTCAGGGGATTACACCAGCCGTTCGATCTTCTGATGCTGCCAGACCATTCTGTAATACAGCGTCTGCAGCACCAGCATCCCCAGGTAAGCCAGCGGAAAAGCCATCCACACGCCCTGGAGGCCGTAGTGCCCGTCCAGCCAGTAGGCGGCCGGCAATTGCACGCCGACCACACACAAGATCGCCACCCCCACCGGCACCAGCACCGTGCCGCTGGCGCGCATGATCCCGCCGATGATCGCCTGGAAGCCGAACACCAGCAGGCTCCACAGCATGATGTGCAGCAGGTGCTCGGCCATCGCCCGGGTCGCGTCCTCGGTCAGGAACAGCCCCAACAGCCAATGCGACGCCAGGTAGCCCAGCACGATCAGGCCGCCGGTCAGGCCCACGTTGATCCAGAGCCCCGTGCGCAGGATCGGTCCCAGCCGTTCGAGCCGGCCGGCGCCGATGGCCTGGGCGCCGAGGATCGACGCGGTGATGGCGATCGACAGCGCCGGGAACTGCACGTAGTTGACGATCTGCGTGACCGCGCCATAGGCCGCCGTCGCCTGGGAGCCGTGCTGGTTCACCAGCGCCAGGATCACCAGCTCCGACAGCGACAGCACGATCATCTGCACCCCGGTCGGCAGGCCGATGCGCAACACCTTGCCCAGGATCGCCCCGTCCAGGCGCAGCGCCGCGAAGAACTCCCGGTCCGGCGCCAGCGGGTGCCCCTTGCGGATCAGCCGCCACGCCAGCCAGCCCATCGCCGCCAGGTTGCCCGCCAGCCCTGCGTACGCCGCGCTCTGGATGCCCATCTGCGGCAACCCCAGCCAGCCGCGGATCAAGGCCGGCGTCAGCGCCAGGCCGACGCCGGTCGAGACCATCAGCGCCAGCAGCGGCGACAGCGTGTCGCTCACCCCGCGCAGCAACTGGGTGAACAGCACGAACACCAGCATCGACGGCAAGATCCACATCATCACGTGGGCATAGGCCACCGCGTCGTCCAGCACATCCGCCGGCGTGCCCAGGCCCTGCAACGCCGGCCGCGCAAACACGCTGCCCAGCACCGCTGCCGCCAGACCGATCAGCACCCCCAACAGCAACGTTGCGCCGGAGATCGCCTTGACCATGTGCGCCTCCCGCGCGCCCCAGGCCTGGCCGATCAGCACGCCCGCCCCGGCACCCAGGCCGATGACCAGCGCAATGAAGAAAAAGATGATCGGGAACATTCCCGACACCGCCGCCAACGCCTGGGTGCCGAGCATCTGGCCGATGTAGATACTGTTGACCGTGCCGGACATCGATTGCAGGAAGTTCGACAGCACCATCGGCGCCAGGAACAGAAAGTAGGTTTGCCAGAGGGGGCGTTGGGCGGCAGGGTTTTGCATGGGGTAGAGATCCGTCTCGGCGGTCGGGGCTGATGACCGATAGCTTCAGCGAGTTGCCGCAAAGGCGCAATGAACATTTCGGGCCTCTGCCGCAAATGCTCCGGTGTGACCCATCGGTGGGTTCCGCCGCGCCGTTGTGGTAAACAACACGCCCCTTCATAGAGGTTGCCGACGTGCCCCACTCCCTGCGTTTGATGACGTGCGCATTGCTTGCGACGATCACCCTCACCGCCCAGGCTGCTCCATCTCCCGAGTCCTTGAAACCCTTGCTGACGACGCTCAACGAACGCCTGAACATCGGCGACCTGGTGGCGCTGACCAAATGGGACAGCGGCAAGCCGATCCAGGACAGTGCCCGGGAAGCCCAGGTGATCGCCAACGCCCGGACCCTGGCCGCCGAGCAAAAGCTCGACCCGGAAGACGTCGCGCAATTGATCGCCGCCCAGATGGAAGCCAACAAACTGGTGCAGTACGGCCTCCTGTCACAGTGGCAGGCGGCCGGCGCCGCGCCGGACACGCCGCGCCCGGATCTGGGCAAGCAGATCAGGCCCCGCCTCGATGAACTGCAGACCCGGCTGCTGCAGCAATGGGCCGCCTTCGCACCCTATCGCCAGGATCCGGACTGCACGGCGTGGCTGGCCGGGGCGCGTAAGGGGCTGGCTCAGGACGCCCTGCATGAACTGGCCCTGATCCGCGCCACGGGCGAGTTGTGCGTTCGCCCCGTGAGGCCTTGATCCGGATGGCTGACCTTGATTGCGGCCCTCATCGGCGGCATCGATAGTCACCATCAGCGCAATGAAGTTCTCTTAAAAAATCCCGGGCGTAACATCGGCTCCATACCCACCGACAACACCCTGGAGCACACGATCATGAAACGCCAAACCATCCTCGGCATCGCTTTCTCGGTACTTGCGCTGAACGCTTTTGCAGCCCCTTCCGCCCACACGATGATCGCCGAAGGCGGCTCGGACAAACTGATCGAAAGCCGTTTGGCCGAAGGCGGTTCGGACCGTCTGATGGAGCGTCGAGTGGCTGAAGGTGGTTCGGAGCGTCTGCTGGAACGCCGCGTCGCCGAAGGTGGTTCGGACCGTCTGCTGGAGCGCCGCGTCGCCGAAGGTGGTTCGGAGCGTCTGCTGGAGCGCCGCGTCGCCGAAGGTGGCTCGGATCGTCTGATGGAGCGTCGAGTGGCTGAAGGTGGTTCGGACCGTCTGCTGGAACGCCGCGTCGCCGAAGGTGGTTCGGAGCGTCTGCTGGAACGCCGCGTCGCCGAAGGTGGCTCGGATCGTCTGCTGGAGCGCCGCATCGCCGAAGGTGGTTCCGACCGCCTGCTGGAGCGCCGCGTCGCCTAATCCCTACAACTGCATCACCCATAAAAAAACCGGCCTGATCAGCCGGTTTTTTTTCGCCTTCGCCGTCGCTTACTGCGCGGTTTTCAGCTTGATCACGTCGCCGGACACCTTGGTGGTGTAGCCGGTGAGGACCCAGGCCCAGAACCAGTTTTCCTGGACCTGGGTGTTGATCATGGCATCGCCGCCGCGGGCCTGGATCGCGGCGCTCTGGGCGCGGACGAAACGGCTGTTCTGACGGATCGGGATGCAGCCGAACAGCAGCATGCCGGTGGCGCTGGCTTCGCTGTGGCCAATCACGGTGTATTGGCTGCTGTCGTAATGCTGGGTGTTCATCGGGGTGCCGGTGCAACCTGCCAGAACCGCACCGAACAGTGCGGCGGCGACGACTTTGCTGAGGTACTTCACTGCGTGACTCCATAAGGTGAACGCCCGGGATCCATCTCTCGGGCGGCGCACACTTTACCGGACGCGATAGCTCATTGATATCAAACTTGGCGGTTTTCTCGTCCCGCACTCACTGGCAGCCCGAGCGCGAATGCGCCTACCATGGCGCCACTCCAATAAGAACAGACACCGCCCATGCTCAAAGCCAGTCTGCGAAGCCACCTGACTCTCTGGTTTGCCGGTCTTTCTCTCCTGACGCTGCTGAGCGTCGGTTTCTACATCGGCCACATCGCCACCGAACAAATGAAGCAGGCCAGCGGCAACGCCTTGCTGAGCAACGCGCACTCGGCGGCGGCGCTGCTGGGCCAGCAGTTGCGCGAACGGCAACTGGAGGTCTACTTGCTCAGCCGGGCGCCGCACCTGGAGCGCGGCGACCTGGGCAATCCGGCCATCCTGACCTCGATGAAACTGCGCAGCGAAGCCCGCGCCGAATACGCGTGGATGGGCGTGGCCGACGCCGAAGGCCGGGTGCACCAGGCCGTCAACGGGCTGCTGGTGGGCCAGTCGGTGCAGCAGCGGCCGTGGTTCCAGGCCGGCCTGCGCGGTGAGTACACCGGCGACCCGCACGAGGCCGTGCTGCTGGCCAAACTGCTGCCGGGCCTGCCGAACGGCGAGCCGCTGCGCTTCATCGACTTCGCCGCGCCGATCCACAATGCCGAAGGCCGGGTGATCGGCGTGCTCGGCGCCCACGCCCACTGGAGCTGGGTGACGCGGATCGTCGATTCGGCGGTCTCGCACAAGGACGCCGCACCGGACATCGAAGCGCTGATCATCGACCACGACGGCAAAGTGCTGTACCCCGAAGCGCTGGTCGGCCAGCAATTGGCGCCCACCGACCCCGCCTCGCCCGGCTGGATCGCCGCCAACGGTTACCTGACCGCCCAGGTCACGGTGCCGACCCCCGCCAGCACGGCGCTGTCCTGGTCGATCGCCGTGCGCCAGCCGCTGGACACCGCCCTGCAGCCGGCGCGTTCGCTGTTCTACAAACTGCTGTTGCTGGGCGGCCTCGCCGCCGTCGGGTTCGCGCTGGTCGGCCACTACCTGGCGCTGTACCTGAGCCGTCCGATCGAACACCTGGCGCGCTCGGCCCGGCAGGTGCAGAACCACGAATCCGGCGTGCGCTTCGCACTGCAGCACCCGGTGCAGGAGATCGCCCAGCTCGGCCAGTCCATCGACGCCATGACCCGCTCCCTGCTCGGCAAGGAACGCGAACTGCAACAGGCCAACGCCTCGCTGGAAGCCACGGTCGCCCTGCGCACCGCCGCCCTCGTCCAGGCCAACGCCGAACTGCTGACGCTGGCGACCCACGATGCCTTGACCGGCGTCCACAACCGTCGCCGCTTCGACGAGAAACTCACCGAATACAGCTTGCTGTTCCGCCGCACCGGCCGCCCGTTCGCCTTGCTGCTGATCGACGCCGATCACTTCAAGCGCACCAACGACACCCACGGCCACGCGGTGGGCGACGACGTGCTGCGGCAACTGGCGCAGCTCATCCAGGCCAACACCCGCGCCACCGACTTCGTGGCCCGCTACGGCGGCGAGGAATTCGCCGTGCTGCTGCCGGAGATCGCCCAGCCGGACACCCCGGACATCGTCGCCGAGAAGATCCGCGCCGCCGTCGCCGAGGCGCACTTTCCGGTGGTCGGCCAGATCACCGTGAGCATCGGCGTCGGCCTGGCGGATCCGGCCGACAACGCCCCCGCCGCGCTGGTCACCCGGGCCGACCGCCAGCTGTATCAGGCCAAGGCCGAAGGCCGGAACCGGGTGGTGTGCCAGGCGTCCTTCAGCGAGATGAACCGGCAAGGATGAAGGCCCGGGCACTCAGGTGTTGGTTTTCAGCCGGGTCCACAGCCGCGTCGTCAACCGGGCGATCGCCGCCGGCAACTCTTCCACGGTGAACAGCTTGTCCATCACCTCCCTGGGCGGGTAGATCGCCAGGTCTTGCCTCACCGCCGACGTCACCAGAGCGTCTGCGGCGGCGTTGGGGTTGGCGTAGTGGATGCTGTTGCTGATGTTGGCGATCACTTTGGGCTCCAGCAGGTAGTTCATGTACGTGTAGCCGTTGCGGGCGTGCGGGGCGTTCTTGGGCATGACCACCATGTCGAACCACAGGGTCGAGCCCTCTTCGGGAATCGAGTACGCGATGTCGATGCCGTTTTTCGCATCCCGGGCGCTGGCGGCGGCCTGGACCACATCGCCGTTGAAGCCGATCACCGCGCAGACGTTGCCGTTGGCCAGGTCGCTGATGTACTTGGAGGCATGGAAGTACTGCACATACGGGCGGATCTTCAGCAACAGCCGCTCGGCCTGCTTGTAGTCCGCCGGTTCGTGGCTGTGGGGCGGCAGGCCCAGGTAGTTGAGGGTGACCGGCAAGACCTGGGTCGGGTTGTCGATGATCGCCACGCCGCATTGGCTCAGCTTCCGGATGTTGTCCTCGTCGAAGAACAGCTTCCATGAACGGGTCACGTCGGTGCTGCCGAAGATCGCCTTGATCTTCTCGACGTTGTAGCCGATGCCCGCCGTGCCCCACATGTACGGATAGCCGTACTGGTTGCCGGGGTCGTTGACCTCAAGCTTTTTCATCAGCACCGGGTCGAGGTTCTTCCAGTTCGGCAGCTGCGACTTGTCGAGTTTCTGGATCGCGCCGGCCTTGATCAGGCGCGACAGGAAATGGTTCGACGGGCTGACCACGTCGTACCCGGTGTTGCCGGTCATCAGCTTGGACTCCAGCACCTCGTTGCTGTCGTGGATGTCGTAGGTCGCCTTGATGCCGGTGAGCCGGGTGAAGTCGGGCAACGTGTCGTCGGCGATGTAGCCGTTCCAGTTGGAGATGTTGACGGTTTCATCGGCGAGGGCGGCGGACGAGCCGGCCGCCAGCAGGATCGCCAGGGAAAGTGCATGGACGCGCATGGTGGATCACCTGTGTCGTGGAGCGGTTGTTTTTGTTTGAGGTGCGCAACTTCAGACTTCTGTCCGGGCCCTGACCGCCTCCATGCGCATGCGCAGCCTTGCGCCGATGTCGAAGAACGGACGCGGCGGCAGCCAGCCGGGTTGCGCCCGCTGCATCACCGTGCGCAGCAGCGGCGAATCGACGCCCGACGCCAACTCCGCCAGCAACCGTCCCCACAGGGTGCCCCGCGCCACCCCCGAGCCGTTGCAACCGGCCACGGCGAACACGCCCTCCTGCACCCGCTCGAAATACGCCTGCCCGCTGCGGGTCGCACTCAGGTGACCGGTCCAGGTGTAACGGATGTCCTGCTCGCCGAGAAACGGGAAACGCCGCTGCAGCCCACGGACATGGTGACGCCGGCGCTCGGCGAGCTCGCGGTCCGACAGATCCCGCGTGCGGTATTCGGCGGTGTTGCGGATCATCACCCGCCGGTCCGGCGTCAGCCGCACCGTGGCGCCCAGGGGGCGGGTCGAAAGCACGCCCCAGGGCTCGACCGCACCGATGGCCCGATACTCCTGGTCGGTGAGCGGCCGGGTGAGACTGGCGCTCAGTTCCATCGGGAACGTGGCGCTGTCGTCGATGCCCACCCGGGGCACGAAGGCGTTGAGGCACACCAGCACACGAGCGGCTTCCACGCTGCCCCCGGGCCCGTTGGCGCGCAGACGGCCGTGGCCGAGTCGCTCAAGGCCCGTGATGTCGCTGCTCTCGAACGCCGTGACGTTGTCCGGCACCGCATCGAGCAAACCCTTCACATACTTGGCCGGCTGCAGCAAGGCGTTGCCGTTGCCGCACCAGATCGCCGCCCGGTAGTGCGGCGTGCCGAGCCGTTGTTGCAGCGCTTGCCCTTGCAGCAGCTCCGCACGGGCACCCAGCGCCCGCAGCGTGGCCAGCTTGGCGTCCACCTGGCTGAGCTTGGCCGGGTCGCTGACCGCAAAAAAATAGCCGCTGTCGCGCCAGTCGCATTCGATGGCATGCCGGGCAATGCGCTGACGGACTTCTTCGTTGGCTGCCCGGGCAATCATCGTGTCGGTCTCGAACCCGGCGAAGCCCTGCGCACCGATCAGTTCGTCGCCGGCCGGGTGTTCATGGGCCACGACGAAACCCGAATTGCGCGCCGAAGCTCCTTGGGCCGCCCGCTGGCGGTCCACCACCGCGATGCGCGCCTGAGGGTGCAGTTCGGCGAGCGTCAGCGCCGCGCTGAGGCCGGTGATGCCGGCGCCGATCACCAGCCAGTCGGCCTTTTGCGCCCCCTCCAGGCGGCTGCGCTGCGGCGTATCCCCCGCTTGCGCAATCCAGCCACATACGTTTTCCATGCCTCACCTCGTTCGACGGTCGTTGCGCGCCTTGCCTCTTGCGGCCAGCCATGCGTGAATCGCATGCCATCCGAAGCAAGCTCAGCCTGACGACTAGAATCTATAAGGTCTTCGCTGGCCGAACCAACGCTATAAAATCATCGAGGCATACCGAAAACGCATGGATAAAATCCGCCATGTCCCGTCGCTGCAAGCCATGCAGGCCTTGGTGGAAGTCGCCGCCTGCGGCAGCTTCACCCGCGCCGCGCAGCGGCTGTGCCTGACCCAAAGCGCCGTCAGCCGGCAGATCCAGCAACTGGAAAGCCATTTCAACGTCGCCCTGTTCCTGCGCACCAGCCGCAGCCTGCTCCTGACCCCCGAAGGCGAGCAGGTGCTGGCCAGCGCCCACAGCATCCTCGACCAACTCAGCAGCCTTGCAGAGCGCCTGGCCCCGCAGCGACGCCCGTTCAGGATCCGCATGCACGTGTCGCTGGCGGTGCGCTGGCTGCTGCCCCGGCTCAGCGACTTCTACCTGCGCCATCCCCTGGTGTCGCTGGCGATCGAGACCGTCGCCACCGAAGTCGTCGAACCGGCCAGCGACAGTGACGCCTACATCCTTTACCTGCCGACGGCGTCCAGCGACGCCGATTGCCTGACGTTGTTCGAGGAGGCGCTGGTGCCCGTTTGCGCACCGGATCTGCCGCACGCCCCACGGTCGGTCGAAGCACTGCCGGACTTTGCCCTGCTGCACCGCTCGGCGGACCGGCAAGCGTGGATCGAATGGCTGGCGATGAACGGCGGCAGGCCGCTGGAGGACTACCGGCACATACCGTTCAACCTGGATGAATTGGCGCTGGATGCGGCGGCGCGGGGCCTGGGGGTCGCGGTGACGGACATGACCCTGGCGGCCGAGTCCATCGAACGGGGCGTGCTGACGGTGCCGTTCGGCCAACCGCTCAAGACAGGCGGCACCTACACCTTGTGCCTGCAGCCTTCAGCGGCCGCGCATCCCGACTGCGCCGCGGTAAAGCAATGGTTCGCCGGGCAGGCGCAAACGGGATGGATCCGCAACGGCCCGGACGCATGAGTCATTCGGCCTGAAAGGTCTGGAGATACGCCAGCAGGTTGTCGATCTT
This sequence comes from Pseudomonas sp. B35(2017), assembly GCF_002113645.1. NCBI lineage: Bacteria > Pseudomonadati > Pseudomonadota > Gammaproteobacteria > Pseudomonadales > Pseudomonadaceae > Pseudomonas > Pseudomonas sp. B35(2017). The sequence goes on from NZ_NEIZ01000004.1 coordinate 117,212, forward strand.
CTCTTCGTCGCTGAGCCCCCAGAAGATCATCCGCGTGCCCGGCACCACGCCTTTCGGGTCCTTGAGGTACGCCGTCAGCGTCTCGCGGTCCCAGGTGATGCCCGAGCCTTTCATGGCCTCGGAATACACATAGTTGGCCGACGTCCCCGCCGCCCGGCCGATGATGCCGTTGAGCTGCGGGCCGAACCCGGGACGGGCGGATTCGCCCACCTGATGACAACCGCCGCACAGGCGCGGGAAGAGCTTGCCGCCAGCCTCAGCGTCGCCGGCGGCGCGGGCCGGAAGGCTCAAAAGGGCTGTGTTGAGGATCAGGGCGAGGGTCAGCAGGGCAGCGTTTTTCATCGGGGTTCCAGACAGGCCAGACGGGCGGCGCAAGGTAGCAGATTGCGTAAGCCGCAAGCTTCAAGCCGCCGAGGACATTACAGATAAGCGCCCACCACCCGCCTGACCTTGATCAAGGCCTGGCGCAAAACGTCCATGCCCACCGACCCCAGGGCCAGCCGGATCGCGTGCGGCACATGGGCCGACACGGTGAACGGTTCCGCCGTGGTGACCGACACCTGCCCGCGCATCAGCTCAGCCACCACCTGATCGGCCCGGGCGTCTTCCGGCAGCGGCAGCCAGAGAAAATACGACGAAGGATGGCCCACCACCGGCAGCCCTTCGAGCACCTTCACCGCCAGCGCCTGACGGGCCCGGGCGTCTTGGCGCTTTTCCTCCTCCAGCCGCTCGACCGTGCCGTCATCCAGCCAGCCGCAGGCGATGGCGGTCATCACACCGGGGGTGTTCCAGGTGGTGGCGCGGATGATGCGCTCCAGCGCCGGCACCGTCGCCGGCGGTGCGACGATGTAGCCGACGCGCAGGCCGGTGGCGATGTTCTTGGACAGGCCTGAGACGTACACCGTGCGCTCCGGCGCCAGCACCGCCAGCGGGGGCGGCGGGCTGTCGGCCAGAAAGGCGTAGGCCGCGTCTTCGATGAGGGTCAGGTCATGCCAGCGGGCAATCGCCGCCAATTGCTCGCGCGGCCCCTGAGGCAGCACCCAACCCAACGGATTGTGCAAAGTCGGCATGCAGTACACGGCGCGCACCGGACGGCTGCGGCAGAGGGCATCCAGCGCCGCCAGGTCCGGCCCCTGGGCGGTGACCGGGATCGCCACCACCTCCAGGTGCAGCGCCTCAGCCAGCACCTTGAAGCCGGAATAGGTCAAGGCATCGGCGGCGATGACATCGCCGGGCTTGAGCAATGCCATCAACGTCACCGCCAGCCCCTGCTGCGCGCCGTTGACGATCAGCACCTGGCCGGCCTCGACCGCCAATCCGCGGCTGCGCAGGTGACGGGCGACCGAGGCCCGTTCGTGCTGGCGTCCGGCGTGGGGCTGATAGCGCAGCAGCGCCTCCAGGTCGCCGGACAATGCCAGTTGCCGCAACGCGGTGCGCAACAGGTCGTCCTGACCGGGCAGCGACGGATAGTTGAAATTGAGATCGATCATGCCGACGGCGACGTCTTTCTGGTCGATGCCTTGCCCCGGCGACAGCGAGGTTTCGCGCACGAACGTGCCGCGCCCGGTCTCGCCGCTCACCAGCCCCATGGCCTCGAGTTCGGCGTACACCCGCGAGGCGGTGACCAGCGCCAGCCCTTCGCGGGCGGCCAGTTGTCGGTGGGTGGGCAGGCGGGTGCCGGGCGCCAGACGCCCCGCGCGGATGTCGGCCGCGTAGAGGTCGACCAGGGACTTGTAGCGGGAACGGGGCATGCGGGCGTATCCATGACAATTCTTTGATTGTCTTGATTCTCAGCCATAGGATTCGCCCCAGGCAACCCCCAACCTTGAGTGCGACCCTGTATGGAACGAACGTCGAACCTGCCCCACCCCGCCCTGGAGAAGACCAGCGGCTGGATCAACGGATTCATTGGCGTGGTGATCTTCAGCGGCTCATTGCCGGCCACCCGGCTGGCGGTGCTGGAATTCGACCCGGTGTTCCTCACCGTGGCCCGCGCCACGCTCGCCGGCCTGCTCGGGCTGTGCCTGCTGTGGCTGTTCCGCGAGCGGCGCCCGGCGCGCGACCAGTGGTGGCCGCTGGTGATCGTGGCGCTGGGCGTGGTGCTCGGGTTTCCGCTGCTCACGGCGCTCGCCCTGCAATACGTGACGTCGGCCCATTCGATCGTGTTTGTCGGCTTGCTGCCGCTGGCCACGGCGGTGTTCGGCGTGCTGCGCGGCGGCGAGCGGCCGCGCCCGGTGTTCTGGATCTTCTCGTTGCTGGGCAGTGCGCTGGTGGTCGGTTTCGCGCTGGCACAGGGATTGAGCGCCTCGCCCACCGGCGACCTGCTGATGCTGGCGGCCATCCTGGCCTGCGGGTTGGGTTACGCCGAAGGCGCGAAACTGTCGCGCACCCTCGGCGGTTGGCAAGTGATCTGTTGGGCGCTGGTGCTGGCGCTGCCGGCGATGGCGGGCTTGAGCCTGTGGCGGATGCCTGCCTCGTTCTCCGGCATCAGCGTCACGGCCTGGACGTGCCTGGCCTACGTGTCGCTGTTCAGCATGTTGATCGGTTTTGTGTTCTGGTATCGCGGGCTGGCCCAGGGCGGGATCGCCGCCGTCGGGCAACTGCAGCTGCTGCAGCCGTTCTTCGGCCTGGCGCTGGCCGCGACGCTGGTGCATGAACAGGTCAGCCTGGGCATGCTGGCCGTGACGCTGGGGGTGATCCTGTGCGTGGCCGGGGCGAAGAAGTTCGCCCGCTAGCCCTCAGCGGGCGTCGGCCTTCCATTGCCTCGGGCTTAGCCCGGTCTTGCGCCGGAACGCCCGGGCCAGCGCCGACGGGCTCTCGTAGCCGACCTCTTCGGCGATCAGCGCAATCGGCCGGCCCTCGCGCAGACGCTTCTGCGCCAGGCTGATCCGCCAGCTCAAGAGATAGTCCAGCGGCGTCTGCCCGACCACCCGGCGAAAGTGCTCGGCGAACCCGGCGCGGGACTGGTTGGCGGCCGCCGCCAGCTCGGCCACGCTCCAGGCCCGGGCGGGCTCGTCGTGCATCAGCCCCAACGCCCGCGACAGCCTCGGATCGGCCAGCCCGGCCATCATGCCCGGCTGCTGGTCGCGCCGGCTGATGAGGTGGCGCAGCAGCAGGATCACCAGCAGCTCGAACAACCGGTCCATCACCGCTTCGCGCCCGCAATGCCCGTCGAAGGCTTCCTTGAACAGCCACGCCAGCGTGCTGCCCAGCTCCGGGATGTCGGTGAGCTTCAGCACCAAGTAGTCAGGCAAGGCCGACGCCAGCGCGTTGCCTGAACCGCCGTCGAACGTCAGCGAGGCGCACACCAGTTGCGTGCCCATCGATTCGTCGGCGAACAGTCGGTGGGCCAAGGGCCGGGGGAAGAAAATCAGGGTTGGTTCGTTGAGCGTCAGCTCAGGGTCGTTGCCGGGCTTGAGCAGCACCTCGCCGGCCTGCAGCAGGTGCACATGGCCGCACGCCTGTTCGCCGCCATAGGCGCTGACGCCGCAGAACGCACCGCTGTGGAACGTGCCGGCATTGACGCCGAAGTGGGTGAGCAAGGTGGAGAGGCGATCCATGACGGCATCCTCGGCGACGGGTTTGGACGATCTGCCGCATATCCTCGACGATTTGCACCCAAAGCACCAGCCGCGCTCCCTAACATGAGCTCCATCCCCGGTGCACTCCGCACCGGACATTCGGAGATTCATCATGAGCCGCATCACCCCGATCAGCCTCGACACCGCCGCCGACGCCACCCGCACCGTGCTGGAAGGCGTGCAGAAGAAAATCGGCTTCCTGCCCAATGTGTTCACGACCCTGGCCAAGGCGCCCGTGGCACTGGACACCTACCTGCAAGCCTCCGCCATCCTGGGCAAGACCTCGCTCAGCGCCAAGGAGAAAGAAGCGGTGTACCTGGCCACCTCGCAGGTCAACGGCTGCGACTACTGCCTGAGCGCCCATACGCTGTTCGCCAGCAAGGCCGGGCTGTCGGCCGAGGACATCGCCCAGGCGCGCCACGGCCGGCTGAACGCCTTCGCCGCCCTCGCCCGCCAACTGACCGAGACCCGCGGCCAGTTGAGCGACGAACAGATCGCCGCCGCCCGCGCCGCCGGCATCGACGACAAGCAGATCATCGAAACGGTCGCACTCGTCGCCGTGCAGACCCTGACCAACTACCTCAACAACGTGGCGCTGACCGACATCGACTTCCCCGCCATCTGAAACCTGCCGGCTCCCACAGGGTTCAGCGGTGTCCGCACAAATGACCGGCCACCATCGATCCTGTGGGAGCCAGCTTGCTGGCGATAGCGGTCTGTCAGCTAAAGATGTTGCCCGTGCTGGCCCCATCGCTTGCAGGCAATCCCACAGGTATCCCGGGTGTTAGCAGGATCCAGGCACACCACAAAGCCCTGTGGGAGCTGGCTTGCCAGCGATAGCGGTCTATCAGCCACCCAAGATATTGCCTGTGCCGATCCCATCGCTGGCAAGTCGAGTCGTCGCACCGCAGCTCCCACAGGGTTCAGCGGCATCCTCAGAAATGACAGGCCAACATCGATCCTGTGGGAGCCAGCCTGCTGGCGATAGCGGCCTGCAAGCGACCCAAGATGCCGGCAGTGACACCCTCTCCCACCTGCTCAAGCGTGCTCCACCCCGGCGCGCTTGAGCAGTTTCTTGCAGCGCTCGGACAGGTGGAACACCTGCAACTGCTTGCCGGCCTTGGCGTACCGCTCGCGCAGGGTCTTCAGCGCGGCGATGGCCGAATAGTCGACAAAGCTCAGGTGGCGGCAATCCAGGGTCACCCGGGCCGGATCGCCGGCCGGGTCGAACTGGTTGAGGAACGGCGTGGTCGAGGCAAAGAACAGCGTGCCGTGCAGCCGGTAGAGCTTGCTGCCGTCGGCCTCCAGATGCGCATCGGCGTACAGTTCGCGGGCCTGCTGCCAGGCGAAGTTGAGCGCGGCGATGACGATGCCGCACATCACCGCGGTGGCCAGGTCCGTGAACACGGTGATGACCGTCACCGCCATGATCACCAGCACATCGTTGAGCGGCACCTTGTTCACCACCCGCAAGGAGGCCCAGGCAAACGTCTGCTGCGACACCACGAACATCACCCCCACCAGCGCCGCCAGCGGAATGCGCTCGATCATCGGTGACAGGAACAGGATGAACAGCAGGATCGCCACCCCGGCCACCACGCCGGATACCCGCCCGCGCCCGCCGGAACTGAGGTTGATCACGGTCTGGCCGATCATGGCGCAGCCGCCCATGCCGCCGAATGCGCCCGACACCATGTTCGCCGCCCCCAGCGCCACGCATTCGCGGTCCGGGTAGCCACGGGTCTCGGTGATTTCGTCGGTGAGGTTCAGGGTCAGCAGGGTTTCCAGCAGGCCGACCAGCGCCATCAGCACCGCATACGGCGCGATGATGCGCAGGGTCTCCAGGTTCCACGGGATGTCCGGCAGCGCCAGGGCCGGCAGGCCGCCGGCGATGTGCGCCATGTCGCCGAGGGTGCGGGTCGGCAGATCCAGCAGATAGACCAGTGCGCCCACGCCGAGGATCGCCACCAGTGCCGGCGGCACCGCGCGGGTCAGGCGCGGCAGGAGGTAGACGATGGCCATCGTCAGCCCCACAAGCCCAGCCATCAGGTACAGCGGCGCGCCGCTGAGCCAGTGTTCGCCGTCCTTGAAATGCTCCAACTGCGCCAACGCGATGATGATCGCCAGGCCGTTGACGAAGCCGAGCATCACCGGGTGCGGCACCATCCGCACCAGTTTGCCCAGGCGCAACAGCCCGAACGCCATCATCACCAGACCGCCGAGCAGCACGGTGGCCAGCAGGTACTGCACGCCGTGCTGCACCACCAGCGCGACGATCACCACCGCCATCGAGCCGGCCGCCCCGGACACCATGCCCGGCCGGCCGCCGAACAGCGCGGTCAGCGTGCAGATGATGAACGCGCCGTACAGGCCCATCAGCGGATTGAGGTGGGCCACCAGCGCAAACGCGATGCATTCGGGCAACAGGGCGAACGAGGTGGTGAGTCCGGCCAGGACATCGGCGCGCAGACGTTTCGGTTTCATGGCTTACCTGATACGGGGTCGACGGAAAAACAGGGCTGCGGATGTTACGCAAGTGCCCGCAGGCAAACCAGCGGACGCTGACAACCGCCGTCGGGCGCTCTAAGCTGGCGCGCCTGTTCCGTTGACCGAGAGCCCGTCATGCCCACCCCGTTGAACGCCCGGGAAGTCTGCCAGCGCCTGCGCGATGCCGCGCTGGGCGTGTGTCCGTTGCGCCGCACCGCTGAGCCGTGCGGATCGGCGCGGGTCACGGTCGATATCGACGGCTGGCGGTTGGCGCTCGACCTCGACGGGCCACGCCTGCTGCATTGCCTCGAATGCCGCAGCCCCGATGGCCGGGCCTGGCGGCTCGACACCTCGCAACGCTTCGGCACCGACCCGGTCAGCCTGCTGAGCACCTGGGAGCTGGCGCAGATCGAGCGGCTGCTGGCCGAGTGACCGGCTCAGCCCTTGCGCAGATCGAGGGTGTAGGTGAAGTACCCGGTGTCGCGCACCCAGCCCAGCGACTCGTACAGGCCTTGGGCGGTGAAGTTGTCGGTGGCGGTTTCCAGCACCAGGCCTTTGGCCCCGCTCTGCACGGCAAAGTCCCGCGCCGTGTTCATCAGCAGCCTTCCTGCCCCACGGCCACGGGCGGCCGGAGTGGTGAACAGGTCGCTGAGCAGCCAGGTGCGATGGGCGTCGATGGATGAGAACGACGGGTACAGCTGCACAAAGCCCAGCGCCTGGCCGTCGGCGTCCTGCGCGATGTAGATCGCCGATTCGCCGGCGGCCAGGCGCTCGGCGATGAACGCCCGCGACTGCGCCAGATCGGACGGCTGGCCGTAGAAGCCGCGGTAGGCGTCGAACAGCGCGGCCACCGCATCGAGGTGAGAGGCATCGGCGCGCAAGGTGCGAAGGGTCATGTGGTTTTTTCCGGGATCGATTGAATCGGCACAGCATAGCGTTGTCTGCCGAGTCTGCTGGCTTCATCGCTATATAGTTTTGTATATTGCGAACCCGAAACCGCCAGACTCCGCCGTGCCTTCCATGAGCAGCATCCGTCAACGCAACGAGCAACTGATCCTCGCCGCCGCCAGCGAGGAATTCGCCGCCAAGGGTTTCGACGCCACCCAGACCCGCGACATCGCCGCCCGTGCCGGCGTGCCCAAGGCCAACCTGTATTACTACTTCCAGACCAAGGAAAACCTCTACGCCAAGGTGCTGCTGGGTTTCGTCGAACCGCTGCTGGACGCCTCGGCGGCGCTGCGCGAGAGCGACGACCCGCTGATCGGCCTGCGGGCGTACGTGGCGGCGCGGATCCGCATCGCCCGCGAGCACCCGGCCATCGCCCGGGTGTTCAGCGGCGAACTGCTGCTCGGCGGCCCGCAATTGCCGCCCGAGTGCCGCGACCTGCTGCACGCCGAAGCGAGGCGCAACGTCGAGTGCCTGCGCAGTTGGATCGACCGCGGCCTGCTGGCCCCGGTGGATCCCGAGCACCTGATGCTGTTCATCTGGTCGGCGACCCGCACCTACACCAACATCGGCTGGCAGATGGGGTGCATCACCGGGCGCGAAGTGCCGCAGGACGAGGACTACGCCGCGGCGGCGGACACCGTCACGCGGCTGGTGCTGGGCGGCGTGGTGCGGGAGCCGGCAGCCCCTGTGTACCGGTTGATGTTCGCGACCTGAGGTGGCGGCGACAGGCTTGCGTTACGGCATGCGCTCCAGCGGCAGGGTTCTGCCGCCCTGCATGCGCTCGTACCAGGCGTGCACGGCAGCGGGCAGGCGATCCTTCCAGTCGGGGACGTTGGTGTAGTAGCGGGCGCGGGACTCGCCCTGGGCATCGGGCACCAGCAGCGCGATCCAGAAGCGGTTGCCGGCGGCGCTCATCACGATGGCAGCGTTGAAGTTGCCCAAACCGCGCACCCACAGCTCATCGACCTCGCTGCCCGGCACGTCGGCGGACGGATCGCCGATCGTCATCGTCCCCGCGCTTTGCACCAGTGCCGGGTAGTCGCCCTTGAGCAGCGTGCGCAGTGTGTCGTCTTCCTGTTGCGTGCGCACCAGGCTCAGCGCCAGCAGATCGTAGTCCAGCTTCAAGGGCGTTGGCGAAGCGACATAACGCCCGGCATAGAACACTCCCATTCCTGCCCCGCAGTCAGCGTCGTCACCCTGTTGCGCGACGTTCAGCACGCCGTTGATCGCCGTGAAGCTCAACGCGCACTCGCCCTCGGCGTAGTCCGCCCCCGAGGCACGGCGTGTGGCGGTTCCCTCCAGGCTGCCTTCGTTGGCGCCGGCGGTGGCCTCCACGGCGAAGGACACGTGCGAATCGTCCCGTAGGGACGTGTTCAGCTCTGCACCCGAGGCCACGCCTTCGGGAATCCGCTGCCACACCGCGTTCCAGCTGAACGGCTTTGCGGCGTATTCAAGTTCGGTGAGGCGCATGAGGTACAGGCGGCGCAGGCAACCCAACGTTTCGCCGCAAAGGTCGCGGTTCTTCAGCCACGCTCGTTGATCCGCCCTTAGTGCCTTCGGGTCGGCGACCTCCGCCAGCGTGGTGCGCCAAACCGCGCTCAGCTTCTCATCGAGGGCGGAGGTGTACGGATCGGCGCAAAGGGTTTTCTCGACCGGGCCGGACGCCTTGGCGCAGTCGAAACCGGCGGCGTGGGACATCGGGGCGATTACGAGGCTGGCCAGCAGCCAGGCATGACGGGCATTGAACGCGGGCATCGACAGATTCCATTCCTGAGGCGCCGGCAGTATGCCGGGAGCGACCGGTCGATGCCCGGAGTTTTCACCGCCTGCAGGAGCGAGCCTGCTCGCCAAAGCGTCATCCCCCTCAATGTCCGAGGCGAACGACACGACGCCTCGCGAGCAGGCTCGCGCCTACAGGGAAGGCTGCTCGGCGGGTCAGAAGGTGATCTGAGCCGCCGGCGTGACGTCGATCCGCGCCACCGAGCTGCTCAGATGAGCCAGATCCTTGTTGTGCTCGGCGATGATGTCTTCGGCGCTCATGCTGCCGTTGTCCACGGTGGAGTGGGCGTCGGCCGCCAGCACCACGTCATAGCCCAGTTGATGCGCCTGGCGCACGGTGGCGTTGACGCAGTAATCGGTCTGCAGGCCGCCGATCACCAACCGGTCGAAGTCTTCCTTGGGGATCAGCTTCTGCAGCGTAGTCTGGCAGAACGAGTCCGGGGCGGTCTTGCGCACGTACAGGTCGCCCGGCGCGGTCTCCAGGCCGTCCGCCAGTTGCCAGCCGTCGCTGCCGTGGGCCAGCAGGTCGCCCTCTTCTTCGTGCTGGATGAACACCACCGGCACGCCGGCCTGGCGGGCGCGTGCGCTGAGGCGGTTGAGGGTGTCGATGACGCGGGGGATGTCGTAGCACGCGTATTGGCCCGAGCACAGGGCGCGTTGGACGTCGATGATCAACAATGCGGTGGACATGGCAGGCCTTCCTTGATCGATCCGTGAGACAGGGGCGGACAAACGCCCGCCCCTCTTTTTTACGCGCGTCAGTAACCCAATGACAACCCGGTGTTGCGCCGCGGGTCGTTGGCGCCGTAGAAGCGGTTCTTGCCCACCGGTTTGCCGCCCAGGGACGGCGCGCCGACAAGGATCGCCGCGATATGGTTGGCATCTTGCGGGCCGGCGAACTTGTGGCCCCAGCTTTCGAGGATCTTCCTGGTGTCGGGGCTGGCGGCGAAGTCTTCGAGGTTGGTCTGCTCCGGCATCCACTGCTGATGGAAGCGCGGCGCATCGACCGCTTCCTGCAGGCCCATGCCGTAGTCGATGACGTTGAGCATGGTCAGCAGGGTCGCGGTGATGATCCGGCTGCCGCCCGGCGTGCCGACCACCATCACCACCTTGCCGTCCTTGGTGACGATGGTCGGGCTCATCGACGACAGCGGCGCCTTGCCGGGCGCGATGGCGTTGGCCTCGCCCTGCACCAGGCCGTACATGTTCGGCACGCCGACCTTGGAGGTGAAGTCGTCCATCTCATCGTTGAGGATCACCCCGGTCTTGCTGGCCATCACGCCGGCGCCGAACCAGTCGTTGAGGGTGTAGGTCACCGACACGGCGTTGCCCCACTTGTCGACGATCGAGTAGTGGGTGGTGTTGCTGCCCTCATGGGGCGCGACGCCCGGCTTGAGTTCGGCGGAGACGCCGGCCTTCTGCGGCGCGATGGCCTCGCGCAGCTTGGTCGCGTAGTTTTTGTCCAGCAGGTGCTCGATGGGGTTCTTCACGAAGTCCGGGTCGCCCAGGTAGCTGTTGCGGTCCACGTAGGCGTGGCGCATGGCTTCGATCTGGTAGTGCATGCCCTGGGCGGAATGGAAGCCCAGGTCCTTCATCGGATAGCCTTCGAGAATGTTCATGATCTGGCAGATCACCACGCCGCCGGAGCTGGGCGGTGGCGCCGAGATCACGTGGTAGCCGCGGTAGTCGCACTCCACCGGCGCCAGTTCGCGGGTCTTGTATTTGTCCAGGTCGGCCTGGGTGATGATGCCTTTGTTGGCCTGGCTTGAGGTGACGATGGCGTCGGCCACCCAGCCCTTGTAGAAACCGTCCGCGCCTTTTTCGGAAATGGTGCGCAGGGTCTTGCCCAGATCCTTCTGCACCAGCTTCTGCCCCACCTGCATCGGCTCGCCGTTGCTGAGGAAGATCGAGCCGGAGTCGCGCATGTCCTTCTTGAACACGTCGGTGGCGTACTCCAGCAGATCGACGTCGCCCTGCTCCAGCACGAACCCGTCTTCGGCCAGCTTGATGGCCGGGGCGATCATCTCATTGCGCGGCTTGGTGCCGTACTTCTTCAGCGCCAGCTCCATGCCCGACACCGTGCCCGGCACGCCGACCGCCAGATGGCCGCGGGTGCTCAGGTCCGGAATGACGTTGCCGTCCTTGTCCAGGTACATGTTCGCGGTGGCGGCCAGGGGAGCCTTTTCCCGGAAGTCGAGGAAGGTCTTGCGCCCGTCCGCCAGTTGAATGGTCATGAAACCGCCGCCGCCCAGGTTGCCCGCCGCGGGGTAGACCACCGCCAGCGCGTAACCGACGGCGACCGCCGCATCCACCGCGTTGCCGCCGTTCTTCAGCACATCGACGCCCACGTGGGTGGCCAGGTGCTGGGCGGTGACCACCATGCCGTTCTCCGCCGCCACCGGGGCCACCGAAGCGGCATGGGCCGTGAGACAGGCCAGGGCGAAGGAGGTCGCGATCAGGGTCTTGGCAAAAGGTTCGTACTTCATGGGTCGGTCCCTTCTTGTTATTAGGCTTTTCAGGAAAGCAGGGAGAAGCGCTGCAAGAGCCACAAGCAGTATGGCCGCGATTGCGATTTGCGCCTCCCGGAACACGCCGTATGCTGTGCGCTGTTCCCGCCCCCCCACGGAGTCCGACCTATGGCCTACACGTTCATCACCCTGCCCTCGCCGGTCGGCGAACTGAAGCTGGTCGCGAACGGCCAGCGACTGGCGGCCATCCTCTGGGAAAACGACAGACCCGACCGGGTGCGCCTGGGACCGATGGTCGAGGCGCCGGACAACCCGGTGCTGCTCAAGACCGCGCAGCAGCTGCAGGAATATTTCGCCGGCACGCGAAACCGCTTCGAGCTGGAGCTGGATTTCGCCGGCACCGACTTCCAGAAAAGGGTCTGGACGGCGCTGCTGACCATTCCCTTCGGCGAGACCCGCACCTACAGCCAGATCGCCGAGCAGATCGGCCACCCCAGCGCGGTGCGGGCAGTGGGCGCGGCGAACGGGCGCAATCCGATCTCGATCGTTGCGCCGTGCCATCGGGTGATCGGCGCATCGGGCAAACTGACGGGGTTCGCCGGAGGGCTTGAGGCCAAGGAGCGGCTATTGAAGTTGGAAGGTTGCCGGTGGGCCGAGGTCGGCCGGACGGGGGAGCTGTTCTGATCGCCTGTCTTCAGTGATCGGCCCACTGTGGCGCTACGGCTATTTTCAATGGGGGTGAGGGAGATTGCTCCCTCACCAAAGGGCCTCAAGCGGAGAACAGGTCGTTCATCGCCGCATACTGCAACAGCATGATGGTCTTGGCATCGCAGATCTCGCCGCGCCCGAAAGCGGCCAGCGCATCATCGAAGCGCCACTCCAGCACCTCCAGCTCTTCGGTCTCTTCCTCCAGGCCGCCGCCGGCGCCGACCTTCGACGACGCGTCGTACTCGGCAACGAAAAAGTGCAGCTTCTCGGTCACCGAACCCGGACTCATGTAGGACTCGAACACCTTCCTCACGTCATGCACGCGGTAGCCGGTTTCCTCCTCGGCTTCGGCACGGATGCGTTGCTCGGGATCGGCCCCTTCAAGCAGCCCGGCGGCCACTTCGATCAGCAGCCCGTCATGGCCGTTGACGAACACCGGCAGACGGAACTGCCGGGTCAGCACCACCGTGCGCCTCTCGCGGTTGAACAGCAGGATCGCAGCACCGTTGCCGCGGTCGTAGACCTCACGGGTCTGGCGCTGCCAGTCGCCGCTGTTGCGCCGGTAGTCGAAGGTGATTTTCTTGAGCAAGTACCAATCGTGGGACAGCACCTGCGTATCGATGAATTTGACCCGTTCGGTCGTGTTGGACATGACGCCTGACCCTTGTGTCCTTGAAGGACGCCCATGGTAGGCGAAAAGACGCGGCCCACGGACGAAAAAAAGCCCGGCAGCGCTACCGGGCTTTCTGTTCGCTTACTGCTGTTGGCCGATGTCGACCGTCATGTCGTCCGACGCGTGCTCAGACAGCTTGGCGCCATGGATCAGCGGCCCGTAACGGCGGCTGAATTCCCAGTTGTACGGCACCCGGTCCTTGCTGATGCCGTTGTCCCAGTTCACCGACCAGGTCATCAGCCCCTTGATCGGATGTCCTTTGATGGCCAGCCGCTTCATGGCGTTGCCCACCGCGGTCTTGTCGATCACGTAGCCGGTGGCGGCGGCATCGACGTTGGACGGCAGGCCGATGACGAACTTGTCCGCCGCGATCTTGGTGAACCCGCGGGTGCCGGTCACCAGGCTTTCGGTCAGGTAATAAAGGAAGTCTTCCTTCATCGCGTCGTTGTTCTGCGCGATCCACGCGCCGTTGCCGTTGTTGGCCTCCGGCACCCAGACCCCGTCGCCGCCCTGGTTGTAGAACTGCGGGGCGATGAAGTCGTAGTAGCCTTCCAGCGCTTGCAGGTAGCCGACGTACTTGCCGTTGGCGGTCAGGTACGGGAACTCCGGCGCCATGCTGATGATGAAGTGCTTGCCCTGTCCTGCGTAGTGATCCTTGACCAGTTTCAGCGCCGCCGGCAGGACGGTCTTGTTGGCGGCGAAATCAATCGCGCTCTGTTCAAGATCGATGTCCAGCCCGTCGAAGCCGTAGGTTTCCACCAGACGGATGATCTCGTTGGCCAGCGGTTGTTCTTGGCCGGCGCGCAACTCGATGTGCGCATCGGCGCCGCCCAGGGAGATCAGCACCGCCCGCCCCTGGCTGTTGAGCACGCCGACCTGGCGGCGGAACTCGGCGTCGGAGACGTTGTGGGGCTTGAAGGTCGGGATGCCGTTGCCTTTCATGAAGGCCACAGCGACCACGTTGTACTCCTTGGGTACGTTTTCAAGCGCGATGTTGGCGAACTGCCCTTGCCGGTAGCCGTCGCTCGGCCCCGCCGGCCAGTTGTGCCAGAAGCCCATGAGGATCTTCTTGCCGGCGATGCTCGGCATCAGCGACGCCGCGTCGCCCGCCTGGTTGTGCAACAGGGTGAAATCAATGTTCGACATGTTCTAATCCTTCAGAACGTGTGGGTCGGTTGGCGCGGACTTACTTGAAGTCGACGTCGAAGGCCTGATAGAAGGCGTTGCCGGTGTTGGCGACGATCCACATCAGGACGATCACGTGACGCCCCTTCTTGTTGGCCGGCAGTTTCACCGAATGGTTGACCTTGGCCTTCAGTTCGCCCGCATGACTGTAGTACGGAACCTGCGGGTAGAAATCCTCGAAGAACGGTTGCGCCTCCAGTTGCGCACGGGTGATGCGGGTCTTCGGATCCCAGCCGTCCTTGGTGATCAGCCAGCGGTAGCCGCGGGTGGTGTGCGGGGCGGTGTACTCCCATTTGATGTCCAGGGTCTGGCCCGGTGTGACGTTGAGCAGCGGCCAGGTGAACGGGCGACCGAGCTTCTTGCTCATTTCCTCGTCGGTGAAGTTCACGCAGTCGCGGGCGTCATCTTTGCCGCCGCTGAGGATGTAGCCGTCGGCCGGCGGCACGACGCTCGGGTTGTCCGTGCCGAACGGCGCGGGGAACGGGCCGGCCGCCAGCGCCGGGAAGTTCTTGCCGCCTTCCATTTCATTGACCTGCCAACCGCCCAGCAGGCCTTGCTCGATGGCCACCGAACCACGGCTGGCCGGAGAGGTGACGCGACCGTGTCGCAGTTGGGTTTCAGGGGTTGCTTGATTCATGTTGTTCACTCCATTGATTTAAGAACTCTCCTTCCCGAGGAGAGGCCTTCAAGCTAACGGAGGGGGATTTTTTGTCCATCGGCGGATTTGTCGCAGCGGGCGGCCTTGCGCCAGCAATCGCCAATAAATACTGGATGGATATACAGCACCCTAAGTCAGCGCGTACTCATCCTGTAGCAAAAAACCTACACGCCAAAGGCATGAAAACCGGCATCGGCGGATCAAGGCACCGGCGACGGCGCAAGGCCGACCCAGGGGATGGATCAAAGGTCAACGCCGGGTTAGGCTGCGCCTTCGTTGCCAAAAGGAAGTTGCACATGAACCTGCGAATCGAGCTGTCGCACACCAATACGGAAGAAGAACGCCTGGCCATCCTGGCGCCGCTGCACGCCTACAACGTCGCCCAGGCCGGCATCGCGCCCTCCACCCCCCTCACCTTGCTGGTGCGCGACGACAGCGGCGCGATTCTCGGCGGACTTTATGGCCGTTTTGTCTGCGAGTGGCTGTTCGTCGACCTGCTGTCGGTGCCTGAAGAAGGACGGGGCCAAGGCATCGGCTCCAGGCTGATGGGCATGGCCGAGGAGCTGGCGCGGGAGAAAGGCTGCTTCGGGATCTGGCTCGACACCTTCGATTTTCAGGCGCCGGTGTTCTACCGAAAGCTTGGCTACAGCGAATTCGGTGAACTGGCGGATTATCCGCCGGGGCACAAGCGGCTGTTCTTTCAGAAGCGGTTGAAGGACTGAGCCGGCAGGCCTCCTGCGAGTGCAACGGCATTGCCCTTGCTTTCGCTCTGCGGGGCCTGGGCTGATGCCATCGCCAGCAGGCTGGCTCCTACAGGGATCGGTGCATGGCACAGATCCACTGTGGGGCTTGCCCGCGATGAGGCCGGAACAGCCTCCGCCTCAACCGACCTACAGGCAGGTCGCCAGCGCCGCCAGCCGGCGCTTGGCGACGAAGTCGTCCTTCTGCGCGTAGTACTTGAGCGTGGTGCCGGACGCGTCGCTGACCACATCGACGAACGATTCCGCCGAGCGGGTGTACACCGTGGTGCCGCCCTGCTTGCCCGGCTCCAGATAAGCCGCCGCGTCCACACCGAACACCGCTTCGTCCTGCCAGGAGAACTGCACGCACTGCGCCACGTCCTTGCCGGGCTTTTCCGAGGTCAGGGTCTTGTAAGGGGTTCGGGTGCGGGCGTCTTCCATCACCGATCCCGCGCAACCGGCCAGCAAAACCGCCGCCAGCGCCACCGTCAGCATTCGCATTGCATTCGCTCATTCAAAAAAGAACGGACTGTATCACTGCCCGGCAAGGTTTCGTTCAGCTTTACCGCATCGGACGGCGCGACAACCCTCGCGCTATGGAGTAAAACCGTGTTTTCCCACCCAGGAACCCGGCCAGGAACCCGCCCATGCTGCCGTCCGCCACCACTCACCGCGCCACGCCCGGCCATCTGCATACCCAGAAATGGCGCGGCCGCGTCGGCTTGACGCTGGTCGCCTGCCTGTCGGTGCTGGCCGGCATGACCGATGCCATCGGCTTCATGGCCAGCGGCGACTTCGTCTCGTTCATGAGCGGCAACACGACCCGCCTGGCGGTGGCGATCAGCGACGGCGACCTGGGCCTGACCCTGCGCCTGTCGATCCTGGTCGCCACGTTCGTCTTCGGCAATGCCCTCGGCGTCATCGTCAGCCGGCTGAGCGGGCGTCGGGCGCTGCCGTTGCTGCTGTGCATCGCCGCGCTGCTGTGCGCCGCGGCGGCCTGGCCGTTCGAGCAGCAATTGCCGGCCCTGCTGGCGGCGATCACCGCCATGGGCATGCTCAACGCCTGCGTCGAGGAAGTGAACGGGCTGCCGGTGGGGCTGACCTACGTCACCGGGGCCCTGTCACGGTTCGGCCGGGGACTGGGCCGCTGGCTGCTGGGCGAACGACGCAACGGCTGGCGGGTGCAACTGGTGCCCTGGACGGGCATGTTCGTCGGCGCGGTCATCGGTGCGCTGCTGGAACGCCATCTGGGCCTTCAGGCCCTGTTTTTCAGCGCATTGCTGGCCGGCGTGCTCGGGGTGGTCGCCCTGAAGATCCCCCGCCGCTGGCAACTGGGCTACATGCCGCGCTGACACTCACCGCGCCTGCGGCAACATCCGCTTCGCCGCCCCGGCGAGAAAGCTTTATCATGGCCGCAGTTTCGCTGATCGAGTCCGTCATGAAGTTCGCCATCGCGCTGTTTTCCGCCGCCCATGCGCCCTCCTCGCGCCGTGCCCTGCTGTTCGCCCAGGCGGCGCTGGCCGGCGGGCATGAGATCGTCCGGCTGTTTTTCTACCAGGACGGCGTGCACAACGCCTCGGACAGCGTGGTCACCCCGCAGGACGAACAGGACCTGCCCAAGCAATGGCGCGCCTTCATCACCGAACAGCGGCTGGACGGCGTGGTGTGCATCGCCGCCGCCCTGCGCCGTGGCGTGCTGAACGCCGAAGAGGCCGCACGCTACCAGCGTGACGCCGTGGCCGTCAGTGCGCCGTGGGAACTGTCCGGCCTGGGCCAACTGCACGATGCGGTGCAGGACGCCGACCGTCTCATCTGCTTCGGAGGCGCATGAACATGGCTAAATCCCTGTTGATCATCAGCCGCCAGTCGCCATGGTCCGGCCCCGGCGCCCGCGAGGCGCTGGACATCGTGCTGGCCGGCGGCGCGTTCGATCTGCCGATCGGCCTGCTGTTCCTCGACGACGGCGTGCTGCAACTGGCCGCCGGGCAGAACGCCAAGGCCTTGCAGCAGAAGGACCTGAGCGCCAATCTGCAGGCGCTGCCGATGTTCGGCGTCGAAGAACTGTTCTACTGCGCCGACAGCGCCGCCCTGCGCGGCCTCGGCGATCTGTCGCTGGACGAGGCGCAGCCCTTGGCCGCCGACCGCATCACCGCCCTCATTGACCGTTACGACCAAGTGATCACGCTCTGATGTCGACTTTGCATGTGCTGTCCCATTCCCCGTTCGGCGACGAACGCCTGACCAGTTGCCTGCGCCTGCTGGGCAGCGCCGACGCCTTGCTGCTGTGCGGCGACGCCGCCTATGCCCTGCGACCCGGCACCGCGCCGTTCACTGCGCTCCAGGCCCGCAACGCCAGGCTGTACGTGCTGGCCGAAGACGCCCTGGCCCGAGGGCTTGAGGTTCCGGACTGGGCCGACGCCATCGACTACCCGGCCTTCGTCGAGCTGTCGGTGCGCCACGACAAGGTCAACACCTGGCTATGAAGACCCTGACCGTCGGCGCCCGCGCCATCGAACTGGACAAGGACGGCTTCCTGGTGGACCTGAGCGACTGGTCGGCCGAGGTCGCCGCTGCCCTCGCCGTCGCCGAAGACATCGAGCTGACACCCGACCACTGGGAAGTCCTTGAGCTGCTGCGCGCCTTCTACGCGGAGTTCGAGCTGTCCCCGGCCACCCGGCCGCTGATCAAGTACACCGCCCTGAAGCTGGGCCCGGACAAGGGCAACAGCCTGCACCTGAACCGCCTGTTCAAAGGCACCCCCGCCAAGCTCGCCGCGAAACTGGCGGGCCTGCCCAAACCGACGAATTGCCTATGACCGACTTTCCAGCGCTGACCCTCGAAACGCCCGCCGAGCATCCGTTCGCCCAGTTCGTGCGGATCCTGGGCAAAGGCAAGCGCGGCGCCCGCGACCTGACCCGCGCCGAGGCCCGCGAGGCCATGGGCATGGTGCTGGACGGCAAGGTCGAGGACACCCAGCTCGGCGCCTTCCTGATGCTGCTGCGGCACAAGGAGGAAAGCGCCGAAGAGATGGCCGGCTTCACCGAAGCCCTGCGCGAACGCTTGCATGCCCCGTCGTTGGCCGTCGACCTGGACTGGCCGACCTATGCCGGCAAGAAACGCCTCCTGCCGTGGTATCTGCTGGCGGCCAAGTGCCTGGCGCAGAACGGCGTGCGCATCTTCATGCACGGCGGCGGCGCCCACACCGCCGGGCGTCTGTACAGCGAACAGCTGCTCGGTGAGCTGAACATCCCACTGTGCCGCGACTGGCAGCAGGTCGGCTCGGCGCTGGACAACGGCGGCCTGGCGTTCATGCCGCTGGTGGACTGGGCGGCGCCGTTGCAGAAGATGATCGACTTGCGCAACACCTTGGGCCTGCGCTCGCCGATCCACTCGCTGGCACGGATCCTCAATCCGCTGGGCGCCCGTTGCGGCCTGCAAAGCATTTTCCATCCCGGCTATCAGGCGGTGCACCGTGAAGCCAGCGGCCTGCTGGGCGACACGGCCATCGTGATCAAGGGCGACGGCGGCGAAATCGAGATCAACCCGGACGCCGACAGCCACCTGTACGGCACCGCCGGCGGCGCAAGCTGGGACGAGGAATGGCCGCGGCTGTCGGCCCAGCGACACGTCAAACCGGCATCGCTGGAGACCCGCCAATTGAAGGCGGTCTGGCGCGGCGAGTCGGACGACAGCTACGCCCGCATGGCTTTGATCTCGACCATGGCGCTCGCCCTCCGGGGGCTGGGCCAGAGCCGTGAGCAAGCCTT
Organism: Pseudomonas sp. B35(2017); assembly: GCF_002113645.1. Lineage (NCBI taxonomy): Bacteria > Pseudomonadati > Pseudomonadota > Gammaproteobacteria > Pseudomonadales > Pseudomonadaceae > Pseudomonas > Pseudomonas sp. B35(2017). Next base: position 136,206 of record NZ_NEIZ01000004.1, read on the forward strand.
CGAAACGGCCGAACAATACTGGGCCGCACGGAACAAATCGATTTAATCGATCATAGCTGCCCGATCTTTGCGCTTTTTGTTCGAACCCATCGGAATAGACTCCACTCCAACGATTATTGGTTTGCGGAGTCTTGAACATGGGTTTACTGGTCGATGGCCGCTGGCAGGACAAATGGTACGAAAGCGACAAGGACGGCGCCTTCCGGCGTGAACAGGCGCAACGCCGCCACTGGGTCACCCGCGACGGCCGCCCCGGCCCCAGCGGTGAAGGCGGCTTTGCCGCCGAGGCCGGGCGCTACCACCTCTATGTGTCGCTGGCCTGCCCGTGGGCCCACCGCACGCTGATCCTGCGCAAACTCAAGGGACTGGAAAGCCTGATCGACGTCTCGGTGGTCAGTTGGCTGATGCTGGAAAACGGCTGGACCTTCGACAAGGCGCTGGGCTCCACGGGCGACCGGCTCGACGGCTTCGACTTCATGCACCAGCGCTACACCGCAGACACCCCCGACTACACCGGCCGCGTCACCGTGCCGGTGCTGTGGGACAAACGGCTCAAGCGCATCGTCAGCAACGAATCGGCGGAGATCATCCGCATGTTCAACAGCGCGTTCGACGGCTTGACCGGCAACGGCCTGGACTTCTACCCGGCACCTTTGCGCAGTGAAATCGATGGGCTGAACGAGCGGATCTACCCGGCGGTCAACAACGGCGTGTACCGCGCCGGCTTCGCCACCTCGCAGCAGGCGTATGAAGCGGCGTTCGACGATGTGTTCGCCGAACTGGATCACCTGGAAAGGCTATTGGGCACCCACCGCTACCTGGCGGGAGAGTTCCTCACCGAAGCGGACATCCGTCTGTTCACCACCCTGATCCGCTTTGACGCGGTGTACCACGGGCACTTCAAGTGCAACCTGCGGCGGATCGCCGATTACCCGAACCTGTCGAACTGGCTGCGCGAGCTGTACCAGTGGCCGGGCATCGCCGACACGGTGGATTTCCAGCACATCAAGCACCACTACTACGGCAGCCACAAGACCATCAACCCGACCGGCGTCGTGCCCAAAGGTCCGGAGCAGGACTTCACCGCGGCCCATGACCGGGCGCGGCTGAGCGGGAAAGGGATCTGGAATCACATCAGCGTTTGAGGGCCCAAATCGCCAGCAGGCTGGCTCCTACAGGGGATCTGTGTCGTTCACGAATCCAATGTGGGAGCCAGCCTGCTGGTGATCGGCACAATGCGGTCTGTCGTCAGACTTGCCCCTGAGCCCCTTCGAACCACGCCAGTTTCTCGCGCAGTTGCACCACTTCGCCGACGATCACCAGGGTCGGCGCATGCACTTCATGCTCCGCCACCAACCCGGGCAGGTCGGCCAGGGTGCCGGTGAACACCCGCTGATTGACCGTGGTGCCCTGCTGGATCAGCGCCGCCGGGGTGTCCGCGCCGCGCCCGTGCTTGATCAACTGCTCGCAGATGACCGGCAGCCCCACCAGGCCCATGTAGAACACCAGCGTCTGCGCCGGCGCGACCAGGTCGGCCCAGGGCAGATCGGTGGAACCGTCCTTCAGGTGCCCGGTGACGAAACGCACCGACTGCGCGTAGTCGCGGTGGGTCAGCGGGATCCCGGCATAGGCCGCGCAACCGCTGGCCGCCGTGATGCCCGGCACGACCTGGAACGGGATGCCGTGGGCCGCCAGTTCTTCGATCTCTTCGCCGCCGCGGCCGAAGATGAACGGATCGCCGCCCTTGAGCCGTACCACGCGCTTGCCGGCCTTGGCCAGATCCACCAGTTGCCGGTTGATCTGATCCTGGGGCACCGCGTGGTCGGCGCGGCGCTTGCCGACGTAGACCCGCTCGGCGTCCCGGCGGCACAGCTCCAGAATCGCCGGCGCCACCAGACGGTCGTACAGCACCACGTCAGCCTGCTGCATCAGGCGCAAGGCGCGGAAGGTCAGCAGATCCGGATCGCCGGGCCCTGCGCCCACCAGATACACCTCGCCGGTGGCCACCGGTGCCTGGCCATCGATCTTGGCCTGCAGCAGACGTTCGGCCTCGGCGCCCTGCCCGGCCAGTTGCCGGTCGGCGATCGGCCCCTGGAACACGTCCTCCCAGAAGGCACGACGCTGCTGCACGTCGGGAAACAGGTTTTTGACCTGATGCCGGAAACGCGCGGCGAGACCGGCCAGATGGCCGTAGGTGGCAGGGATCCAGGTCTCGATCTTGGCGCGGATCAGCCGGGCCAGCACCGGCGCGTCGCCGCCGCTGGACACCGCGATGATCAGCGGCGAACGGTCGACGATGGCCGGGAAGATCACGCTGCACAGGGCCGGCGCATCCACCACGTTGACCGGCACGCACCGCCGATGGGCATCGGCGGAGACCTGCGCGTTCAGCGCTTCATCGTCGGTGGCGGCGATGATCAGCCCGCAGCCGTCCAGATCCGTGTCGAGATAACCGCGCAACAGGCACTCACCGCCGCTGGCGGTCACCAGATCACGCAGTTGGGCTTCGATTTCAGGTGCGACCACCCGCAGCAGCGCACCGGCGTCGGCCAGCAGGCGGGACTTGCGCAAGGCAATCTCCCCCCCGCCGACGACCAACACACGACTGCCGCGCAGGTTGTGAAACAGCGGCAGATAGTCCATGTCAGCCGATGACCTCAAGGCCACCCATGTACGGCTTCAGCACGTCCGGCACGCGGATCGAACCGTCGGCCTGCTGGTAGTTCTCCAGCACCGCCACCAGGGTGCGGCCGACCGCCAGGCCGGAACCGTTGAGGGTGTGCACCAGCTCAGGCTTGCCGGTTTCCGGGTTGCGGAAGCGCGCCTGCATGCGGCGGGCCTGGAAGTCGCCGCAGTTGGAGCACGACGAGATCTCGCGGTACTTGTCCTGGCTCGGGATCCACACTTCCAGGTCGTAGGTCTTGACCGCGCTGAAGCCCATGTCACCGGTGCACAGCGCCAGGGTGCGGTACGGCAGCTGCAGCAGCTGCAGCACCTTCTCGGCGTTGGCGGTCAGGCTCTCCAGGGCTTCCATGGATTTGGACGGCTCGACGATCTGCACCATCTCGACCTTGTCGAACTGATGCTGGCGGATCATGCCGCGGGTGTCGCGGCCCGACGCGCCGGCTTCGCTGCGGAAGCACGGGGTGTGGGCGACGAACTTGATCGGCAGCTGCTTGGCGTCGACGATTTCGCCGGCCACGATGTTGGTCAGCGACACTTCGGCGGTCGGGATCAGGTACAGGTCGGCCTCACCGTCGCGGCCGATCTTGAACAGGTCTTCCTCGAACTTCGGCAACTGGCCGGTGCCTTGCAGCGCCGGCGCCTGCACCAGGTACGGGGTGTAGGCCTCTTCGTAGCCGTGCTCGGTGACGTGCAGGTTGATCATGAACTGCGCCAGGGCGCGGTGCAGACGGGCGATCGGGCCGCGCAGCAGGGCAAAACGCGCGCCGGACAGCTTGGCGGCGGTCTCGAAATCCAGCCAGCCGAACTTCTCGCCCAGAGCGACGTGGTCCTGCACCGGGAAGTCGAAGGCGGTCGGCGTGCCCCAGCGGCGCACTTCCACGTTGCCGTCTTCGTCTTCGCCGACCGGCACCGATTCGTGCGGCAGGTTGGGGATGCCCAACAGGATCGCGTCCAGCTCGGTCTGAATCTTGTCGAGCGCAGCCTTGCCTTCGTTCAGTTGGCTGCCCATGTTCTCGACATTGGCCATCAGCGGGGCGATGTCTTCGCCGCGTTGCTTGGCCTGACCGATGCTCTTGGAGATCGCGTTGCGTTCAGCCTGAAGCTTTTCGGTTTCGGTCTGGACTTCCTTGCGCTGCTCTTCCAGCGCTTCGATGCGCGCGACGTCCAGGGCAAAGCCACGGGAAGCCAGGCGGTCCGCTACGTCCTGAAGGTTGCTACGTAACAGTTTGGAATCGAGCATGTCGGTCTCTCGTTGTCAAAGTTTGGTCAGGGACAGGCCGGCCCAGGTGGCGAGCAGCCCGCCGAATACGCTGAGCGCCGCATAGCCCAAGGCCAGCGGCACCTGCCCGCTTTCCAGCAGGCGCACCGTATCCAGTGAAAAGGATGAAAAGGTCGTCAGCCCTCCGAGGAAGCCGACGATCAACCCGGCACGCACCTCGAAAGGCACCTCCGGGCGTATCAAAAACAGGCCGTACAGCACGCCGATCAAAAGACAGCCCACGATATTAACGGCCAGCGTCGCGGTATAGAAGTGCCGCGGCCAGTTGGCGTTGACCCAATTGCCGGCGGCAAAGCGCAGCAGCGTGCCGGTGACGCCGCCGATGGAGACTGCAACGATCGCTGGAATCACGGTTTTCTCCGCTGGCGGGGGCTCAACCGGTCGAGTTGGGCAAGGTGCTTGAGCTTTTCGCCGATCTTCAGCTCCAGGCCACGGGGCACCGGCTGGTACAACGGAATCGGCTCGAGCGCTTCCGGGAAATAGTCTTCGCCGGCGGCATAGGCGTCCGGCTCGTCGTGGGCGTAGCGGTATTCGTCGCCGTAGCCCAACTGCTTCATCAGCTTGGTCGGGGCGTTGCGCAGGTGCAGCGGCACTTCCAGCGAACCGTGCTCGGCGGCGGCGCGCATCGCGGCCTTGAAGCCCATGTACACCGCGTTGCTTTTCGGCGCGCAGGCCAGGTAGGTGATGGCCTGGGCCACCGCCAGTTCGCCCTCGGGGCTGCCGAGGCGCTCCTGCACGTCCCACGCCGCCAGGCACAGGCTGAGGGCCCGAGGGTCGGCGTTGCCGATGTCCTCGCTGGCCATGCGCACCACACGCCGGGCCAGGTACAGCGGATCGCAACCGCCGTCGATCATCCGCGCGAACCAGTACAGCGCACCGTCCGGGTTGGAGCCGCGCACCGACTTGTGCAGCGCGGAGATCTGGTCGTAGAACGCTTCGCCGCCCTTGTCGAAACGCCGGCGGGTGTCGCCGAGCAGGCTCTGCAGCAGGTCGGTGCCGATCTCGCTGTCGTCGTCGGCCAGGTCCGAGGCGTTCTCCAGCAGGTTGAGCAGGCGCCGGCCGTCGCCGTCCGCAGCCGACAGCAGCATCTGGAAACCTTCGTCGCTGAGGGTGAGGTGGCGTTTGCCCAGGCCCCGCTCTTCGGTCAGCGCCCGGTGCACCAGCTTGCGCAGCGCAGCTTCGTCCAGGCTCTTGAGCACATACACACGGGCCCGCGACAGCAGCGCGTTGTTCAGTTCAAATGACGGGTTTTCGGTGGTGGCGCCGATGAAGATCAGCGTGCCGTCCTCGACGTACGGCAGGAACGCGTCCTGCTGGGACTTGTTGAAGCGGTGCACCTCGTCGACGAACAGGATCGTGCGCCGGCCGTACTGCGCGGCCTGCTGCTTGGCGATCTCCACCGCCTGACGGATCTCCTTGACCCCGGCCAGCACCGCCGACACCGTTTCGAAGTGCGCATCCGACACTTCCGCCAGCAGCCGCGCCAGGGTGGTCTTGCCCACGCCCGGCGGGCCCCAGAAGATCATCGAATGCAGCGCGCCCTGCTCCAGCGCCTCGCGCAGCGGCTTGCCGCGGGCGAGCACGTGCTCCTGGCCGACGTATTCGTCCAGGTTGGTGGCGCGCAACCGGGCCGCCAAAGGCTGGGCCAGGGGCTCTCTGCGAAACAGATCCATCACGTACCGTTGAAACCTCTAGGCGTTGATCCTGCGGGCTCTCGCCCACAGGGTTCAGGGGTTATTCCTGGATCACGTCGGCACCCTTGGGGATGTCGAACTTGAACTTGGACGCCGGAATCGCTTCGTTGGCCTTCACCCCGGTGAACAGGATGTTGGTGCGCTGGCCGACGCTGTCGATCAGTTGCATGTCATTGACCAGGCCGTTGCGGAACGACAGGCGCAGGCTGTCGAACAGGGTGTCCTTGGTCTTCGGCTTGAGGGTGAAGTCGATCACGCCGCCGGCTTCCTTGGCGGTGATGTCGAAGCTCTGGCTGATCTTCGACACATCGCCCGACAGCAACAGGGCCGGGGTCTGGGTCAGGCGCTCGTCCAGCTTCTTGATCGTTGCCTGCTCAAGGTCCGGGTCCCACAGGGTGACCTTCTTGCCGTCGGAGACCATGGTCTGCTCGGCCGGCGCGTCGGTGTGCCAGTAGAACAGGCCCGGGCGCTGCAGCGACATCTCGCCGGCGGTTTCCTGCAATTGGGTGCCGCTGCCGTCGAGGGTCAGCTGGGAAAAGCGTGCGGTGAGGGTCTTGGATGTTTCCAGCAGTTGGGTCAGGCGCGCCACGTCCTTTTCGTCGGCGTGGGCCGAAAGCGTGGTCAGGGCCAGTACCGGCAGCAGCATGCGGATCAGACGCATGGGAGTCCTCTTGAATACTCGTGGGAGAGCGGACGGCGCCTCATTGCGCCGTCCCGGCTGTTGAATCCGGGGGTTTGACTCAGTCGCGCACCGGCCCCGGGGCCAGCACCTCACGCGAACCGTTGGTGTTCATCGCCGTGACGACCCCGGCCATTTCCATGGCTTCGATCATCCGGGCGGCGCGGTTGTAGCCGATCTTCAGCTTGCGCTGCACCGCAGAGATGGAAGCCCGGCGGCTTTCGAGCACGAACTGCACGGCTTCGTCGTACAGCGCGTCGGCTTCCGGATCGTCGCCTTCGCCACCGCCGCTGCTGCCTTCGAAACCGCTGCCCGCCTCTTCGACACCGTTGAGGATGTCGTCGTTGTATTCCGGCGCGCCGCGCAGTTTCCACGCCTCCACCACCCGGTGCACTTCGTCGTCGGAGACGAACGCGCCGTGCACCCGGATCGGCAGGCTGGTGCCCGGCGGCATGTAAAGCATGTCACCGTGGCCGAGCAACTGTTCGGCGCCGCCCTGGTCGATGATGGTGCGCGAGTCGATCTTGCTCGACACCTGGAACGCCATCCGCGTCGGGATGTTGGCCTTGATCAGGCCGGTGATCACGTCCACCGACGGCCGCTGGGTCGCGAGGATCAAGTGGATGCCGGCGGCCCGCGCCTTCTGGGCGATGCGGGCGATCAGCTCTTCCACCTTCTTGCCGACGATCATCATCATGTCGGCGAACTCGTCCACGACCACGACGATGGTCGGCAGCTTCTGCAGCAGCGGCGCCTCGTCGTGGATGCTTTCGCGCTTGTACAAAGGATCGCTCAACGGCTCGCCGGCGTCCTGGGCTTCCTTGACCTTGGCGTTGAAGCCGGCCAGGTTGCGCACGCCCATCTTCGCCATCAGCTTGTAGCGCCGCTCCATCTCGGCGACGCTCCAGCGCAGGGCGTTGGCCGCGTCCTTCATGTCGGTGACCACCGGGCACAGCAGGTGCGGAATGCCTTCGTAGATCGACAGTTCGAGCATCTTCGGGTCGATCATGATCAGCTTGGCGTCTTCGGGGCCCGACTTGAACAGGATCGACAGGATCATCGCGTTCACGCCCACCGACTTACCGGAACCGGTCGTACCGGCCACCAGCAGGTGCGGCATCTTGGCGAGGTCGGTGATGACCGGCTTGCCGCCGATGTCGTGGCCGAGGGCCAGGGTGACCGGCGACTTGAAGTTGTCGTACTCAGGCGTCGACAGCACCTCGGAGAACCGCACGATCTGCCGGTCTTCGTTGGGGATCTCGATGCCGACGGTGGTCTTGCCCGGAATCACCTCGACCACCCGCACGCTGGTCACGGCCAGGGAACGCGCCAGGTCTTTGGCCAGGTTGGCGATGCGGCTGACCTTCACGCCGGCGGCCGGCTGGATTTCGTAGCGGGTGATGACCGGGCCCGGATGGATCGAGTCCACCGTGACCTCGACGCCGAATTCCTTGAGCTTGATCTCCAGCAGGTGACCGATCGCCGCCAGGGACTCGGGGGAATGGTTGAGCTGTTTCTTTTCCGCCACATCGAGGATCGAGATCGGCGGCAAGGTGCCTTCCACGGCGCTGTCGACGAACAGCGGCACCTGCTTTTCCTTCTGCACGCGCTTGCTCGGCTCCGGCGCCTTGACCGGGGCCGGCATGATGACCGGCGGCACCTGTTTCTCCCGCTCGGACATGTGCTTGCTCAGGGCCTGTTCGCGTTCGATCAGGCGTTCCTTGACCTTGGCCTGCTCGCGCTTGTCCGGCACCGCCGGGGCGACGACCTCGTCCACACGGTCATCGACTTCGCGCAGCTGGGCAACCAGTTGCCGGCGCTCGGTGCGCGCCGCCCACCAGCGGTTGAGCGCGCCCTGGAACAGTTCGAACAGGTCGAGGGTGATCTTGCCGGTGACGTCCATCACCTTGAACCACGACAGGTCGGTGAATACCGTCAGGCCGAACAGGAACAAGGCGATGAACAGCAAGGTGCTGCCCTGGATGTTCAGAGCGTTCCTGGCCAGGTCGCCGAGGCTTTCGCCCAGCGCCCCGCCGGCGCCGGCCGGCAGGCTGGAGGCCGCGGCATGAAAATGGATGTGGGCCAGCGCGGCGCCCGACAGCACCAGGAACACCAGGCCGATCAGGCGCCAGGAGAACAGCCAGCCGCTCCACTGCCAGGGCTCGTGGCGCTGACGGAAGATCTGGTAGGCCTTGATCGCCAGCAGCAGCGGGAAGATGTACGCGAAGTAACCCAGCACCATGAACAGGATGTCGGCGCTGTAGGAGCCGGCCGGACCGCCGAAGTTCTGCACGTCGTCGATCTTGCTGTTGTGGCTCCAACCCGGATCGTCCTTGCCGTAGGTCAGCAAGGCCATCATCAGGAACAGGCACAAGGCACCGATGGCGATCAGCGCACCTTCCTTGAGCCGGTAGTGCAACTGCTGACGCCAGAGCGGAACGACTGCTTTTGGTGCTTCCGTGGATTTCTTCAAAACGCTTCTTTTCCTGCGCCTGAGGCGCGTCCATCTATTGAATTGACGATAAAGAACTGCCCGATCCCAGGCAGGCAAAATATTGACGGGCACAACCGAAACCCGTTTTAACACTGCATCGGTGCCTTAATAAACTCGGCACACGGAGAATATTCTGCAACAGCCCGGCATTGTACGGGTTTGCACGCGTGTTGCCATGCCCGCGCCCGTGCAACAAGCATAGCCAAGCGCACGGATCCTGCGGCTCAATTTGAGCATGCATTACCTTTTGTGACAAAGGCTTATGAGGTGTATTTGATGAACGTCACGAAGCGCCCGGCGCCGATCGCCGCACAATGCCCGACGCCTGCCGCGCCACCCGTCTGCGCGACGCCCGATTACGACCGCGCCCGCCCGGCCAAGTTGCAGCCGCGCAGGATCGGGAGGACATTCCCGTCATTTAGCGGCACACTCTAGCGCAGCCACCGCCCTCCCCTCTTCCGCAAGCCCGAATGCCATGCTGACCTGGTTACAACGCAACACCCTGACATTTCCGCCCCTGGAAAAGGCCATGCGCGATCCCAACGGATTGCTGGCGGCCGGCGGCGACCTGTCCGCCGACCGGCTCATCCAGGCCTACCGCCACGGCTGCTTTCCGTGGTTCTCCGAAGGCCAGCCGATCCTCTGGTGGTCGCCTGATCCGCGCACGGTGCTGTTTCCCGACGAACTGCACGTCTCCCGCAGCCTGGCCAAGCTGATGCGCAAACAGCGCTACCGGGTGACGTTCGACCAGGATTTCGCGGCGGTGATCAGCGCCTGCGCCGCGCCGAGGGACTATGCCGACGGCACCTGGATCACTCAAGCGATGCAGGACGCTTACCTCGAACTGCACCGGCGCGGCTTTGCCCATTCGGTGGAAGTCTGGGACGGGGGCGAACTGGTCGGCGGCCTGTACGGCCTGGCCATGGGCCAACTGTTTTTCGGCGAATCGATGTTCAGCCGCGCCGACAATGCCTCCAAGTACGGTTTTGCCACGCTGGTGCAGCACCTGAAGGACGCGGGGTTCGTCCTGATCGACTGCCAGATGCCCACCGACCATCTGCACAGCCTCGGCGCCCGGGCGATCTCGCGCCGCACCTTCGCCGACTACCTGGCGCGGCACCTGGATCGGCCGAACCAGGCCACCTGGGTTTGCTGAGCGACTTTTGCGCACCTGGCTTACACTTAATTCACAAGCTTACCCCGAGGGTTGATCATGACCGAGTTGGCGCGTTTGAAGTTCTATGCCACTCAGCCTCATTCCTGCAGCTACCTGCCGCAGGAGCAGGCCACGACCCTGTTTCTCGACCCCAGTCAGCCCATGGATGTGCATGTCTACGCAGACCTGTCGGAAATGGGTTTTCGTCGCAGCGGCGACCATCTGTACCGTCCGCACTGCCAGAACTGCAATGCCTGCGTGCCGGCGCGCATCCCGGCGCTGCAGTTCAGCCCCAACCGCCAGCAGAAGCGCATTTTCAAGCGCAATGCCGACCTGCAGGTGCGACCGGTGAAGCCGGGCTTCAGCGAAGAGTATTTCGACCTGTACCAGCGCTACATCGAGCAACGGCACGCCGACGGCGACATGTACCCGCCCAGCCGTGACCAGTTCGCCACGTTCCTGGTGCGCGACCTGCCCTTCTCGCGCTTCTACGAGTTCCGGCTCGACGGACGGTTGCTGGCCGTGGCCGTCACCGACCTGCTGCCCAACGGGCTGTCGGCGGTCTACACCTTCTATGAGCCGGAGGAAGAACGCCGCAGCCTGGGGCGCTACGCCATCCTTTGGCAGATCGCCGAAACCCGGCGCCTCGGGCTGGACGCGGTCTATCTGGGCTACTGGATCAAAAACTGCAAAAAGATGAACTACAAGACCCAGTACCGCCCCATCGAACTGTTGATCAATCAGCGCTGGGTCATCCTCAACTGAACGCAAACCCTTAAACCCCTTGGCGTAAACACCACTTTTCGGGCACAATGCACGCCGCTTTTGCCTGGCGCAGTTGCACCGGGCCATTCACTGGACACCGAGGGCTTTACTGCATGTCGAAAGAAGACAGCTTCGAAATGGAAGGCACTGTCGTCGACACCCTGCCAAACACCATGTTTCGCGTGGAATTGGAAAATGGGCACGTCGTTACCGCGCATATCTCCGGCAAGATGCGCAAGAACTACATTCGTATTCTTACCGGTGACAAAGTGCGCGTCGAGCTGACGCCCTATGACTTGAGCAAAGGGCGCATCACTTACCGCGCTCGCTAAGCAAGTCAATACAAGACGCCCGGCCCTGCCGGGCGTTTTTGTTTGCGCGGGATTTGACCTGCGGCGCCCGGACTGACGCCATCGCCAGCAGGCTGGCTCCCACAGGTTAATGCACCACGCAGGTCCAATGTGGGAGCGAACCTGCTCACGATAGCGTCCGCGCGGTCGGCCATGATGTCGACCGGCACAGGGACGACCAAGAATACCCGGACAGCAAAAAGGCGCCATAAGGCGCCTTTTTGCTGTGTCGCGGTTTTGGCCTCAGGCCATTTCCGCCGTGGTTTCGAACTCGAAGGTCAGCTCGCCATCCTTGATGTCGATGTGCACCACACCGCCATGCTCGGCCAGTTCGCCAAACAGGATTTCCTCCGCCAGCGGACGCTTGATCTTGTCCTGGATCAGGCGCGCCATCGGACGGGCACCCATCGCCGAGTCGTAGCCGCCGGCCGCGAGCCAGCTGCGGGCCGCGTCGGTGACTTCCAGCAGCACCCGCTTGTCTTCCAGCTGCGCCTGGAGCTCGGTGAGGAACTTGTCCACCACGCTCTTGATGACTTCGTGGCTGAGGCGACCGAACTGGATGATGGTGTCCAGGCGGTTGCGGAACTCCGGCGTGAAGCTCTTCTTGATCACTTCCATCGCATCGGATGAGTGGTCCTGATGGGTGAAACCGATCGAAGCGCGCGCCGCGGTCTCGGCACCGGCGTTGGTGGTCATGATGATGATCACATTGCGGAAATCCGCCTTGCGCCCGTTGTTGTCGGTCAGCGTCCCGTGGTCCATCACCTGCAGCAGCAGGTTGAAGACTTCCGGATGCGCCTTCTCGATTTCGTCGAGCAGCAGCACGCAATGCGGTTGCTTGGTGATCGCCTCGGTCAGCAGGCCGCCCTGGTCGAAGCCGACATAACCCGGAGGCGCACCGATCAGACGCGAAACGGTGTGGCGTTCCATGTACTCGGACATGTCGAAGCGAACCAGCTCGATGCCCAGCGCCTTGGCCAACTGCCGAGCGGCTTCGGTCTTGCCGACGCCGGTGGGACCTGCGAACAGGAACGAACCCACCGGTTTGTCAGGCGACTTCAGCCCGGCACGGGACAGCTTGATCGCAGTCGACAGGGAGTCGATCGCCGCGTCCTGGCCGAACACCGTCAGTTTCAGGTCGCGTTCGAGGTTGCGCAGCAGTTCCTTGTCGGAGCTGGTGACGTGTTTCGGCGGAATCCGCGCGATCTTCGCCACGATGTCCTCGACCTGGGCCACGTCGATGCGCTTCACGCGCTTGTCCGCCGGCTGCAGGCGCTGGTAGGCGCCCGCCTCGTCGATGACGTCGATAGCCTTGTCCGGCATATGCCGGTCATTGATGTAGCGCGAGGCCAGTTCGGCGGCGGCGCGCAGGGACTCGTCGCTGTACTCGATGTTGTGGTGCAGCTCGAAGCGCCCTTTCAGGCCCCGCAGGATGCCGATGGTATCCTCCACCGACGGTTCGACGACATCGACCTTCTGGAAACGCCGCGCCAGGGCCCGGTCCTTCTCGAAGATGCCGCGAAATTCCTGGAACGTGGTCGAGCCGATGCAACGGATGTCACCGGACGACAGCAGCGGCTTGAGCAGGTTGGAGGCGTCCATGACGCCGCCGGACGCCGCGCCGGCACCGATGATGGTGTGGATCTCGTCGATGAACAGGATCGCCTGCGGACGTTTCTTCAGCTCGTTGAGCAGCGCCTTGAAGCGCTTCTCGAAATCGCCGCGGTACTTGGTGCCGGCCAGCAAGGCACCGAGGTCGAGGGAATAGACGACGCTGTTGATCAAGAGATCCGGCACCAGGCCGTCGACGATGCGCTTGGCCAGGCCTTCGGCGATCGCGGTCTTGCCCACGCCCGCCTCGCCCACCAGCAGCGGGTTGTTCTTGCGCCGGCGCGCGAGGATCTGCGCGACGCGCTCGACTTCCGTCTCGCGGCCGACCAGCGGGTCGATCCGGCCCTGACGCGCCAGTTCGTTGAGGTTGCTGGCATACGCGTCCAAAGGATTGCCTGAAGAAGAAGACTCACCGCCCTCGTCGTCCTGCATATCTTGCTCACCCTCAGAATGTTCGCCATGCCCAGGCACCTTGGAAATGCCATGGGCGATATAGTTGACGACATCGATGCGTGCGACGCTCTGCTGCTTCAGCAGGAAAACCGCCTGACTCTCTTGCTCACTGAAGATCGCGACCAGCACGTTGGCGCCGGTCACTTCGCGTTTGCCCGAGCTCTGAACATGAAAGACAGCACGTTGCAGCACACGCTGGAAGCCCAGGGTCGGCTGGGTTTCGCGGTCCTCGTCATGGACGGGGATCAGCGGCGTGGTGGAGTCGATGAACTCCTGCAGGTCGTGCTTGAGTTTGTCGAGGTTTGCGCCGCAGGCACGCAAAACGGTGGCGGCAGCCTCGTTATCCAATAAGGCCAGCAGCAGGTGTTCGACGGTCATGAACTCATGACGCTTCGAACGGGCCTCCTTGAAGGCAAGATTGAGGGTGACTTCGAGCTCGCGGTTTAACATAGCTTCACCTCATACCCAAGTGGTCGGCGATTAACCGTCCTTCTCGATTTCACAGAGTAGCGGATGCTGGCTTTCCCTGGCGTACTGGTTGACCTGCATGGCCTTTGTCTCGGCGATGTCGCGGGTAAACACTCCACATACTGCCCGCCCTTCTGTATGGACGGCCAGCATGACCTTGGTCGCCAGCTCGCGATTCAGGTTAAAAAACACCTCGAGCACTTCGACGACGAAATCCATCGGTGTGTAGTCATCATTGAACAAAACCACCTTGTACATCGGCGGCGCCTGCAATGCAGGCTTTGCTTCCTGAACAGCAATGCCCGCTGAATCGTCGTCGTGTAAATCAGGGCGATCCTGATTGAATGTTAGTCGAATCTGGCTGATTGCATGCATGGAAAGAAAGGTTCGTCAGTTGTGCAAATACAGTGGTGGGGGCGGCTGCACGCGTTTTCAACTCCGATTGCCCGGTCACCTTGACTATCGGGAAAACGGTGTTACAACCAATAGAACCCACGGTGGGTAAAAAAGATCCGCGGAGTCCTGTTCGCAAACGAATTCGACTGCGGATGAATCGGATGATACTCCAGCGTTGGAGTCTGTTGCAGAGGGATTTGAGCATGGCTGTCGGCAAGGTGAAATGGTTCAACAATGCCAAGGGATTCGGCTTCATCAACACCGACGCCCGCGAAGGCCGGGACGAGGACGGCAAGGAAATCGACTTTTTTGCCCACTACTCCGCCATCGAGATGGATGGCTACAAGACCCTCAAGGCCGGGCAGCTCGTCAACTTCGAGATCGTACAAGGGCCAAAAGGCCTGCATGCCGTCAAGATCACGACTACCGACGCCACCAAAGAACGCACAGCGGCCGCCGGCCAGGCGCAGACGGTCGCCCACTGATCCGAGCGCACCTGCCGCCCTAAACGAAACCGCCCGGTTCGAATCATCGAACCGGGCGGTTTGCATTGCGGCGGATTCGCTTACATGTGCGAGATCAGCGCCTCGCCGAAGCCCGAAGACGACACCAGCTTCGCGCCTTCCATCAGGCGTTCGAAGTCGTAGGTCACGGTCTTGGCCTTGATCGCGCCGTTGGTGCCCTTGATGATCAGGTCGGCTGCCTCGGTCCAGCCCAGGTGGCGCAGCATCATCTCGGCCGAGAGGATCACCGAGCCCGGGTTGACCTGATCCTTGCCGGCGTACTTGGGCGCCGTGCCGTGGGTGGCCTCGAACATGGCCACGGTGTCGGACAGGTTGGCGCCCGGCGCAATGCCGATGCCGCCCACTTCCGCCGCCAGGGCATCGGAGAGGTAGTCACCGTTGAGGTTCAGCGTGGCGATCACGTCGTACTCGGCCGGACGCAGCAGGATCTGCTGGAGCATGGCGTCGGCGATGGCGTCCTTGACGATGACTTCGCGGCCGGTCTTAGGGTTCTTGAACTTCATCCACGGGCCGCCGTCCAGCAGCTCGGCGCCGAACTCTTCCTTCGCCACCTCATAGCCCCAGTCCTTGAAGGCACCTTCGGTGAATTTCATGATGTTGCCCTTGTGCACGATGGTCAGCGACTTGCGGTCGTTGTCCACCACGTACTGCAGGGCCTTGCGCACCAGGCGCTTGGTGCCTTCCTTGGAGACGGGCTTGATGCCGATGCCGCAATCCTGGTCGAAGCGGATCTTGGTGACGCCCATTTCCTCTTTCAGGAACTTGATGACCTTGGTGGCCTCCGGGGAACCGGCCTTCCACTCGATGCCGGCGTAGATGTCCTCGGAGTTCTCGCGGAAGATGACCATGTCGACGTCGCCTGGCTTTTTCACCGGGCTCGGCACGCCGTCGAACCACACCACCGGCCGCAGGCAGACATACAGGTCGAGCTGCTGGCGCAGGGCGACGTTGAGGGAGCGGATACCGCCGCCGACCGGGGTGGTCAGCGGGCCCTTGATGGAGACGACGTAATCCTTCACGGCGTCCAGGGTTTCCTGAGGCAGCCAGGTGTCCTGGTCATAGACCTGGGTCGCTTTTTCGCCGGCGTAGACCTCCATCCAGGAAATCTTGCGCTTGCCTCCGTAGGCCTTGGCCACGGCAGCATCCACCACTTTGATCATCACCGGACTGACGTCGACGCCAATGCCGTCGCCTTCGATGAAGGGAATGATCGGGTTATCAGGGACATTGAGAGAATGGTCTGCATTGACGGTGATTTTGTCGCCGACGGCCGGAACCTGAATCTTCTTGTAACCCATGCTGAACTCCACTCATTGGATTGAACATCTGGCTTCGTCCGAGCGTAACCCACTTGAATCAACACGCAAACCCTCTGTTCCGGGCACGGGCCCATCCCGCTTCCTACAAGCCTGAAAGCAAAGGGAAAAGCGCCAATCTCAAGCATTGCCGGCAACTTGCCGCCCGCCGCTGCCCTGCGACCTTTAGACCAATGGACGAGAATCGTTGCATATGAACCATCGGCAGATTGCCAGCTACCTATGTATAATGCCGCCCGCTGACCACAGGGTCACGACGGCTGGCCTCTCTACGACGAGACTTTCCGCCTGATTTGGCCGGGCTGATACCGCAGCCTGACCGCATGACGCTCTACTGATGCACCCAACATCACCGCGAAGAAACCTCGACACTCGGTTCATGGATGACTTTGAACGAACGCGCTTACCCGGCGCCCCTCGAGTTTCTGCGCACGCTTTAGCAAAGAAGAGAGAGTTAATCCGAATATGCCCACCCGCTCGAAGATCATCTATACCTTCACCGACGAAGCTCCAGCCCTCGCCACCTACTCCCTGCTGCCGATCATCGAGGCCTACACCGCTTCGGCCGATATCGCCGTGGAAACCCGCGATATCTCTCTTGCAGCACGCATCCTGGCCAGCTTCCCCGAGCAACTGGGCGACAAAGCCGTAGCCGACCACCTTGCCGAACTGGGCGAACTGGCGGTCACGCCTGAAGCCAACATCATCAAGCTGCCGAACATCAGCGCTTCGGTACCGCAACTGCAGGCCGCCATCAAAGAGCTGCAGGCCCAGGGCTACAACCTGCCGGACTACTCGGAAACCCCGGCCACCGACGCCGAAAAAGACGCCAAGGCCCGTTACGACAAGGTCAAGGGCAGCGCCGTGAACCCGGTTCTGCGTGAAGGCAACTCCGACCGCCGCGCTCCGCTGTCGGTCAAGAACTACGCGCGCAAGCACCCGCACAAGATGGGCGCCTGGGCCAAGGACTCCAAGTCCCACGTCGCCCACATGAGCGCCGGTGACTTCTACGGCAGCGAGAAGGCTGCCCTGATCGAAGCCGCCGACGCGGTGAAGATCGAACTGATCGCCAAGGACGGCACCGCCACCGTCCTGAAAGAAAAAACCAGCGTTCAGGCCGGCGAGATCCTCGATTGCGCCGTGATGAGCAAAAACGCTCTGCGCGCCTTCATCGCCGCCGAAATCGAAAGCGCCAAGGCCCAAGGCGTACTGCTGTCGGTTCACCTGAAAGCCACCATGATGAAGGTCTCCGACCCGATCATGTTCGGCCAGATCGTTGCCGAGTTCTACAAAGATGCCCTGGCCAAGCACGCCGACGTGCTGGCGCAGATCGGCTTCAACCTGAACAACGGCATCGGCGACCTGTACGCCCGCATCAAGACCCTGCCGGCCGAGCAGCAAGCCGCCATCGAAGCCGACATCCAGGCGGTCTACGCCGTTCGTCCAGCGTTGGCGATGGTCAACTCCGACAAGGGCATCACCAACCTGCACGTGCCGAGCGACGTGATCGTCGACGCCTCGATGCCGGCCATGATCCGTGACTCCGGCAAGATGTGGGGCACCGACGGCCAACTGCACGACACCAAGGCCGTGATCCCGGACCGCTGCTACGCGACCATCTACCAGGCCGTGATCGAAGACTGCAAAGCCAACGGCGCCTTCGATCCGACCACCATGGGCAGCGTGCCGAACGTCGGCCTGATGGCCAAGAAGGCCGAAGAGTACGGCTCCCACGACAAGACCTTCCAGATCAAGGCCGACGGCGTCGTCCGCGTGACCGACAGCAAGGGCACCCTGCTGATGGAACAGGCTGTCGAAGCCGGCGACATCTTCCGCATGTGCCAGACCAAGGACGCGCCGATCCAGGATTGGGTCAAGCTGGCCGTCAACCGTGCCCGCGCAAGCAGCACCCCGGCCATTTTCTGGCTGGACCCGATGCGCGCCCACGACGGCGTGGTGATCGAGAAGGTCCAGGCCTACCTGAAAGACCACGACACCGCCGGCCTGGACATCCAGATCATGGCCCCGGTCGAGGCGATGAAGGCCACCCTGCAGCGCACCCGCGAAGGCAAGGACACCATTTCGGTGACCGGCAACGTACTGCGTGACTACCTGACCGACCTGTTCCCGATCATGGAACTGGGCACCAGCGCCAAGATGCTGTCGATCGTGCCGCTGATGAACGGCGGTGGCCTGTTCGAGACCGGCGCCGGCGGTTCGGCTCCGAAGCACGTGCAGCAACTGGTCGAAGAGAACTTCCTGCGCTGGGACTCGCTGGGTGAATTCCTGGCCCTGGCCGCGTCCCTGGAACACCTGGGCGTGAACTACGGCAACCCGAAAGCGCTGGTGCTGGCCAAGACCCTGGACCAGGCCACCGGCCAGTTCCTGGACAACAACAAGTCGCCATCGCGCAAGGTCGGCAACATCGACAACCGCGGCAGCCACTTCTACCTGGCGCTGTACTGGGCCCAGGCCCTGGCCGCCCAGACCGAAGACGCCGCGCTGCAAGCGCAGTTCGCGCCGCTGGCCAAGACCCTGACCGAGAACGAAGCGACCATCGTCGCCGAACTCAACGCCGTTCAGGGCAAGCCAGTGGACATCGGCGGCTACTACCACGCCGACGCCGAGCTGATCAGCAAGGCCATGCGCCCGAGCGCCACGCTCAACGCGGCCATCGCGGCGCTGGTGTAAGGCAGTAAAGGCAACATCACAAACCCCGGCCAAGTGCCGGGGTTTGCGTTTCTGAAGACGACACAAACCCTTGTGGGAGCTGGCTTGCCAGCGATGACGGCCGATCAGCCAACAATCATGGTGACTGGCCCACCGCTATCGCTGGCAAGCCAGCTCCCACAGGGATAGTGTTTCAAGTTTTGGGAATTGAGGAAGGTTCATGGACTGGCAACCCCACATCACCGTCGCCACCATCGTCGAGGACAACGGCCGCTTCCTGATGGTCGAAGAGCACAAGGCCGGCCGCAACGTGCTCAACCAGCCCGCCGGCCATCTGGATCCGGACGAGACCCTGATCGAGGCCGCCGTGCGCGAAACCCTTGAGGAAACCGGCTGGGACGTCGAGCCCACCGGCGTCATCGGCATTTATCTGTACACCGCCCCCAGCAACGGCGTGACCTACCAGCGCGTGTGCTTCAGCGCCAAGGCCGTCAAGCACCACCCGGATTATCAACTGGACGACGGCATCGTCGGCGCCAAGTGGCTGACCCGCGACGAATTATTGGAGCAGCGCGATCACTGGCGCAGCGAACTGATCATCCGCTGCATCGACGATTACCTGGCCGGCAATCGCTTCGGCCTCGAACTGATCCGCCCTTCCCTTTAGCCTTGAGGCCGTGAGCCTGTTAGAATCGCGTCCTTTTTCAAGACACTCATTGAATCCCTATGCGTGATCCAGCCCCTTCTGACACATCCAAGAAGCGCGTCATTGTCGGCATGTCCGGCGGCGTGGACTCTTCCGTTTCCGCTCTCCTGCTGATCGAGCAGGGCTTTGAGGTGGAAGGCCTGTTCATGAAGAACTGGGAAGAAGACGACGGAACCGAGTACTGCACCGCCATGGACGACCTGGCGGACGCCCAGGCCGTGTGCGACAAGATCGGCATCAAGCTGCACACCGCCAACTTCGCCGCCGAGTACTGGGACAACGTGTTCGAGCACTTCCTGGCCGAATACAAGGCCGGCCGCACGCCGAACCCGGACATCCTGTGCAACCGCGAAATCAAGTTCAAGGCGTTCCTGGACTACGCCATGAGCCTGGGCGCCGACCTGATCGCCACCGGTCACTACGTGCGCCGCCGCGACATCGACGGCCGCACCGAACTGCTCAAGGGCCTGGATCCGAACAAGGACCAAAGCTACTTCCTGCACGCCGTCGGCGGCGAACAGATCGCCAAGACCCTGTTCCCGGTCGGCGAACTGGAAAAGCCCGAAGTTCGCGCCATCGCAGAGAAGTACGAACTGGCCACCGCCAAGAAGAAGGACTCCACCGGAATTTGCTTCATCGGCGAGCGCCGCTTCAGCGACTTCCTCAAGCAGTACCTGCCGGCGCAGCCCGGCGAGATCAAGACCACCGAAGGCGAGGTCATCGGCCGTCACCACGGTCTGATGTACCACACCATCGGCCAGCGCCAGGGCCTGGGCATCGGCGGCCTGAAGGACGCCGGCGACGAGCCGTGGTACGTGCTGCGCAAGGACCTGGAGCACAACGAACTGATCGTCGGCCAGGGCAACAACCATCCGTGGCTGTTCTCCGGCGCCCTGCTCGCTTCCGAGATCTACTGGGTCAACCCTATCGACCTGAGCCAGCCGCGCCGCCTGACCGCCAAGGTGCGCTACCGCCAGAACGACCAGGCCTGCACCCTCGAGCAGACCGCCACCGGCTACCGCGCCGTGTTCGACGAGCCGCAGCGCGCCGTCACGCCGGGCCAGTCGGTGGTGTTCTACGACGGCGAGGTCTGCCTCGGCGGCGGCGTGATCGAAGTCGCCGAGCCGTGGAGCGGCCAGGCATGAGCCCGATCCAGGAACAACTGACGGCGTTGGGCGGCGTGTTTCTCGCCGCCGTGCTGGTCGACCGGATCGCCAAGACCGGCCAGACCAACGAGGCCGGCCTGACCTGCATGCTCGGCAGCCTGCTGGTGCGCGACCCCAAGGACACGCTGGACGTCTACGGCGGCGACGACATCAACCTGCGCGACGGCTACCGCGCGCTGGTCGGCGCCCTCGAACGCGACCCGAGCACCCTGCAGCGCGAGCCGTTGCGCTACGCCCTGTCGATGCTGGGCCTGGAGCGGCAACTGGCCAAGCGCGACGACATGCTCGACACCATCGGCAAGCGTCTGCCGCAGATCCAGTCCCAGGTCGAGCATTTCGGCCCGGCCCACGAAAACGTGATCGCCGCGTGCGGCGCGCTGTACCAGGACACCCTGAGCACCCTGCGCCAGCGGATCCAGGTGCACGGCGACATGCGCAACCTGCAGCAGCCGAGCAACGCCTCGAAGATCCGCGCCCTGCTGCTGGCCGGCATCCGCTCGGCGCGCCTTTGGCGCCAGCTCGGCGGCCACCGCTGGCAACTGGTGATCAGCCGCCGCAAGCTGCTCAAAGAGCTGTACACGCTGATGCGCAGCGAGTGAACCGACCCGCGACAATTGCTTTGTAGTCTGTAACGCGTAATACGCCGGTCAGTTGGTGACGGATCGGCGGACTTTTTCATGTATGATACGCGCCCCATTTCGTTGCCCGACTGTCCGAGAACACCCCATGCAGCTCTCTTCGCTCACTGCGGTTTCCCCTGTAGACGGCCGCTACGCCGGCAAAACCCAGGCCCTGCGCCCTATTTTCAGCGAGTACGGCCTGATCCGTGCCCGCGTCCTGGTCGAAGTGCGCTGGCTCCAGCGCCTGGCCGCCCACGCCGGCATCCCGGAAGTGCCGGCCTTCTCCGCCGAGGCCAACGCCGTTCTGAACGAACTGGCCGAAAACTTCTCGCTGGAGCACGCCGAGCGCGTCAAAGAGATCGAACGCACCACCAACCACGACGTCAAGGCGATCGAATACCTGCTCAAGGAGCAGGCGGCCAAGCTGCCGGAGCTGGCCAAGGTCAGCGAATTCATCCACTTCGCCTGCACCAGCGAAGACATCAACAACCTGTCCCACGCCCTGATGCTGCGCGAAGGCCGTGACGACGTGATGCTGCCGCTGATGCGCCAGACCGCCAACGCCATCCGCGAACTGGCCCAGCGCTTCGCCGACGTGCCGATGCTGTCGCGCACCCACGGCCAGCCGGCCTCGCCGACCACCCTGGGCAAAGAGCTGGCGAACGTGGTCTACCGCCTGGAGCGCCAGATCGCTCAGGTGGCCGCCGTTCCGCTGCTGGGCAAGATCAACGGCGCCGTGGGCAACTACAACGCCCACCTGTCGGCCTACCCGCAGATCGACTGGGAAGCCAACGCCCGTGCCTTCATCGAAGACGAGCTGGGCCTGGCCTTCAACCCGTACACCACGCAGATCGAGCCGCACGACTACATCGCCGAGCTGTTCGACGCCATTGCGCGCTTCAACACCATCCTGATCGACTTCGACCGTGACATCTGGGGCTACATCTCCCTGGGTTACTTCAAGCAGCGCACCATCGCCGGCGAAATCGGTTCGTCGACCATGCCGCACAAGGTCAACCCGATCGACTTCGAAAACTCCGAAGGCAACCTGGGCATCGCCAACGCGCTGTTCCAGCACCTGGCGAGCAAACTGCCGATCTCCCGCTGGCAGCGTGACCTGACCGACTCCACCGTGCTGCGCAACCTCGGCGTGGGCTTCGCCCACAGCGTGATCGCGTACGAAGCGAGCCTCAAAGGCATCAGCAAGCTGGAACTGAACGCGCAGAAGATCGCCGAAGACCTGGACGCCTGCTGGGAAGTGCTGGCCGAACCGGTCCAGACCGTGATGCGCCGCTACAACATCGAGAACCCGTACGAAAAACTGAAGGAACTGACCCGCGGCAAGGGCATCAGCCCTGAAGCGCTGCAGACCTTCATCGACGGTCTCGACATGCCGGCCGAAGCAAAGGCCGAGCTCAAGCGCCTGACGCCGGCCAGCTACATCGGCAACGCCGTGGCGCAAGCCAAGCGCATCTGATCGACCGTTTGAACCGTTTGAGACGCCCGGCCGCGCCGGGCGTTTTTATTCCCGTCTGAAAAGTGCTTTTTTTCAATAGGTTACATATGAATCCAGATACTCCTCTTCAACTTCTGGGCGGCCTCACGGCGCGCGAGTTCATGCGCGACTACTGGCAGAAAAAACCGCTGCTGATCCGTCAGGCGATGCCTGACTTCGAAAGCCCGATCGACCCTGACGAGCTGGCCGGCCTGGCCCTCGAAGAAGAAGTCGAATCGCGCCTGGTCATCGAACACGGCGAGCGTCCGTGGGAGCTGCGTCGCGGCCCGTTCGCCGAGGACGAGTTCACCAAGCTGCCTGAGCGCGAGTGGACCTTGCTGGTGCAGGCGGTCGACCAGTTCGTGCCGGAAGTCAGCGAACTGCTGGAGAACTTCCGCTTCCTGCCGAGCTGGCGCGTCGACGACGTGATGATCAGCTTCGCGGCCCCCGGCGGCAGCGTCGGCCCGCACTTCGACAACTACGACGTGTTCCTGCTGCAGGGCCACGGCAAGCGCAACTGGAAGATCGGCCAGATGTGCGACTCCGAGAGCCCGCTGCTGCAGCATGCGGATCTGCGCATCCTCGCCGAATTCGAACAGACCGACGAGTGGGTGCTGGAACCGGGCGACATGCTCTACCTGCCGCCGCGCCTGGCCCACTGCGGCGTCGCCGTGGACGACTGCATGACCTACTCGGTCGGCTTCCGCGCGCCGAGCGCCGCCGAAGTGCTGACCCACTTCACCGACTTCCTGAGCCAGTTCCTGCCGGACGAAGAGCGCTACACCGACGCCGACGCCAAGCCGGTCAGCGATCCGCACCAGATCCAGCACGACGCGCTCGACCGCCTCAAGTCCCTGCTGGCCGAGCACATGGGCGATGAACGCCTGCTGCTGACCTGGTTCGGCCAGTACATGACCGAGCCGCGCTACCCGGAACTGGTGGTGGGCCTTGAAGAAGTCGCGGAAGACGACTTCCTCGGCGCCCTGGAAGACGGCGCGGTGCTGATCCGCAACCCGAGCGCCCGCCTGGCCTGGTCCGAAGTCGACGACGACCTGCTGCTGTTCGCCAGCGGCCAGAGCCGTTACCTGCCGGGCAAGCTGCGCGAGCTGCTGAAGATGATCTGCGCCGCCGACGCGCTGCACATCGACAACCTCGGCGAGTGGATGGACGACGAGGACGGCCGCGGCCTGCTGTACGAACTGGTCAAGCAAGGCAGCCTGGGGTTCGCCGACGATGAATAAGATTCGCGTGCATGTCGCAGACTGGCAAAAGGACAACGCCGAGATCCGGCGCATCCGCGAAACCGTGTTCATCGCTGAGCAATCGGTGCCGCCGGAGCTGGAATGGGACGCCGATGACGCCACCGCCGTGCATTTCCTGGCGTTCGAAGGCGACTTCCCCATCGGCACCGCCCGCCTTTTGCCCGACGGGCACATCGGCCGGGTGTCGGTGCTCAAGGACTGGCGCGGCCTGAAGGTCGGCGATGCGCTGATGCAGGCGGTGATCGCCGAAGCCGAAGCGCGTGGGCTCAAGCAGCAGATGCTCAGCGCCCAGGTGCAGGCGACGCCGTTCTACGAGCGTCTGGGGTTCAACCTGGTCAGCGAGGAGTTCCTCGAGGCCGGGATTCCCCATGTCGACATGGTCCGCCATTCGGCTTGAGCCCATCACCACCAGGCCAGCTTTCGCAGAGCAAACCTTGCGGGAGCCAGCCTGCTGGCGACAAGGCCGGCAAGAACACCCAAAACGCCCCGCCATCTGCCGATGCCGGGGCGTTTTGCCGCCCGGGATTCAACTTGCCCCACCCCGGGCCGACAAAGTGGCAATATCAAGCCTTTCGAAAGCGGAGATAACGGACATGTCCCTACGCACCCTGCTCGCCACCCTGCTGCTCGGCTGCAGCCTGTCGGCGATGGCAGCCACAGAAATCGTGCCCCTCAAGTACCGCACCAGCGCCGACATGCTGCCCATGGCGCAGGACTTGATGGGCAAGGACGGCCAGGTCAGCGCCTACGGCAACCAACTGATCGTCAAGGCCGAACCCGGCAAGATCCAGGAACTCAAGGATCTGCTGACGCAACTCGACACCGCGCCCAAGCGCCTGCTGATCACCGTCGACACCAACGAGAACAACGGCCGCGGCGACGAAGGCTACTCGGTCAACGGCGCCCAACCGAACCAGACCCGCATCATCAGCCGCAGCACCGCCAGCCGCGACGGCGGCGTCCAGCAGGTGCAGGCCAGCGAAGGCATGCCGGCGCTGATCCAGGTCGGCCAGAGCGTGCCGATCACCAGCAGCCAGAGCGACTCCTGGGGCGGCTACAGCAGCCAGACCCAATACCGTAACGTCACTCAGGGTTTCTACGTCACCGCCAGCGTCACCGGCGACATCGTTCATCTGGCCATCAGTACCAACCGTGACCGTATGAGCCAGGAACGTCCCGATGTAGTGAACGTGCAAAGCACCGACACAACCGTCACCGGACGCCTCGGGGAGTGGATCACCCTGGCGGGCGTGAATCGCCAGACCCAGGCCGACAAACAGGGCCTGACCCGCAGCTACTCGACTCAGGGCCGGAATGACATGACCTTGCGGGTGAAAGTCGACAGCCTGGACTGAAGCCCCGAAAACTGACCGCACAGTCGTATTAGACGAAAGATGTAGTGCTTGAAAAAAAGCACTACAAAACGTTTGACGGGCCAAAAAAGCGAAGGCATGATGGCCTCGCTCCCGCTAATCAGAGGCCCTGGCAAGGGCCTTCGAAGCGATGTTCGCACCTACCCCGCGAACCGTTTCGTGTCTGTACCGCCCACAAGGTGTGTTTGACGAGGTTGCGACTGGAACGAAGTTGTCCCGAGGGACGGAAGCGTTTTTAGGTAACCCGGCATCACGCTGCAGCCCGCAGAAAAGGCCCACGACGCCCCGACTGCGCCCGCCAGTTCGCCTTTACCTGCTCACTTTCCCCTCGAGCCCGTCGTTCATCCCGTCGCCATCCCGCCGAACCCGACTTGACCACCCGGATCTCTGGTCAGCGAGCGCAGGAATTTTCCACCGCAGAACAACTTTTCATAAAGACGCGACGAGGTTTATCTCCATGGCACTGACACGCGAACAGCAAATTGCAGCCCTTGAAAAAGACTGGGCTGAAAACCCGCGCTGGAAAGGCGTGACTCGCACTTACTCCGCCGCTGACGTCGTCCGCCTGCGTGGCTCGGTCCAACCTGAGCACACCTTCGCGAAAATGGGCGCCGAGAAGCTGTGGAACCTGGTGACCCAGGGTGCCAAGCCGGCCTTCCGTCCTGAGAAAGATTTCGTCAACTGCATGGGCGCCCTGACCGGCGGCCAGGCTGTGCAACAAGTCAAGGCCGGCATCCAGGCGATCTACCTGTCCGGCTGGCAAGTGGCTGCGGACAACAACTCCGCCGAATCGATGTACCCTGACCAGTCGCTGTACCCGGTGGACTCGGTGCCGACCGTGGTCAAGCGCATCAACAACGCCTTCCGCCGCGCCGACCAGATCCAGTGGAAAGCCGGCAAGAACCCGGGCGACGACGGCTACATCGACTACTTCGCACCGATCGTGGCTGACGCCGAAGCCGGTTTCGGCGGCGTTCTGAACGCCTACGAGCTGATGAAGAGCATGATCGAGGCAGGCGCCGCCGGCGTTCACTTCGAAGACCAACTGGCTTCCGTGAAGAAATGCGGCCACATGGGCGGCAAGGTACTGGTTCCGACCCAGGAAGCCGTGCAGAAGCTCGTCGCTGCCCGTCTGGCCGCTGACGTCGCCGGCACCCCGACCATCATCCTGGCCCGCACCGACGCCAACGCCGCCGACCTGCTGACTTCGGACTGCGACCCGTACGACCAGCCGTTCGTGACCGGCGAGCGCACCCAGGAAGGCTTCTACAAGGTTCGCGCCGGCCTGGACCAAGCCATCGCCCGCGGCCTGGCCTACGCGCCGTACGCCGACCTGATCTGGTGCGAAACCGCTAAACCGGACCTGGAAGAGGCCCGTCGCTTCGCCGAAGCGATCAAGAAGGAATACCCGGACCAGCTGCTGTCGTACAACTGCTCGCCTTCCTTCAACTGGAAGAAAAACCTGGACGACGCGACCATCGCCAAGTTCCAGCGCGAACTGTCCGCGATGGGCTACAAGCACCAGTTCATCACCCTGGCCGG
This sequence comes from Pseudomonas sp. B35(2017), assembly GCF_002113645.1. NCBI lineage: Bacteria > Pseudomonadati > Pseudomonadota > Gammaproteobacteria > Pseudomonadales > Pseudomonadaceae > Pseudomonas > Pseudomonas sp. B35(2017). The sequence goes on from NZ_NEIZ01000004.1 coordinate 162,910, forward strand.
CATCCACAACATGTGGCACAGCATGTTCAACCTGGCGCACGACTACGCCCGCAACGACATGACCGCCTACGTGAAGCTGCAGGAGCAGGAATTCGCCGACGCCGCCAAGGGTTACACCTTCGTGGCTCACCAGCAGGAAGTGGGCACCGGCTACTTCGACGACATGACCACCGTGATCCAGGGCGGCACCTCGTCCGTGACCGCGCTGACCGGTTCGACCGAAGAAGAGCAGTTCCACTGATCGACTTCGCCTGAGCGAACGGCCCTGGCGGATCGTACAGAAAGCTAACCGCCCAGCCGCACCACTGACGCCCCGACTCGTTCGGGGCGTTTTTTTGCCCGTTATTCAACGAACGCCATCGGTTCCGGGGTCAACCGAGATCGCCGCGGGAGCCAGCCTGCTGGCGATGGCGCATGCCGAGGCCAACCCCTCCCGCAAAGTCTTCGCGCAAACCTTGATCCAGCGCAGTGCCGGCAGCAGAAAAACCGGCTAAAACGGGCGCCGCCGCTACTTGCAGTAACGCAGATATAAGACAACTTCCCAACTGCCGCACCGCTAAAAAGTAACAAACCCACTCCAAACGATATTAATTATCATTTAGCAGCAACTATGTTCGTTACATCCCTCACAAAACATCATTGACGCAATCCCGGCTAATGCCCGAAACCCGCGGGCTGCGGGGCATTCGAGGCGCGCTATGTCCTTATTCCAATAAATAATTTCGCTATAGGAATTTTACTTGCAGGGTGTTTAGCCATAAAATCAGCGCGATTGATTGCTGCGACATATCGTCACTGCCTTATTTCTTTATCAAGCTCAGAGACCTTTGCTCTCTGTTAAGGATTACCAGCATGCCCGAAGCGACCGGACTCATGGCCCACAACTGGGGCTTTGCCATTTTCCTTCTGGGTGTCGTCGGCCTGTGCGCCTTCATGCTCGGCGTATCCAGCCTCCTCGGGTCAAAAGCCTGGGGTCGCAGCAAGAACGAACCGTTCGAGTCCGGCATGCTGCCCACCGGTGGCGCCCGCTTGCGGCTCTCAGCCAAATTCTATCTGGTCGCGATGCTGTTCGTGATCTTCGATATCGAAGCCCTCTTTCTCTTTGCATGGTCTGTGTCCGTCCGCGAAAGCGGCTGGACCGGATTCGTCGAAGCTCTCGTTTTCATAGCAATTCTGTTGGCAGGTCTTGTCTACCTATTTCGAGTGGGCGCCCTTGACTGGGCTCCGGAAGCTCGTCGTAAGCGGCAGGCGAAGCTGAAACAATGAGGCTTTGGCAATGCAATACAATCTCACCCGAATCGACCCCGATGCGCCTAACGAGCAGTACCCGATCGGCAAACGGGAAACCGTCGCCGATCCGTTAGAGGATCAGGTCCACAAAAACATTTTCATGGGCAAGCTGGAAGACGTGCTGAGCGGCGCGGTCAACTGGGGACGTAAGAACTCCCTGTGGCCGTACAACTTCGGCCTGTCGTGCTGCTACGTGGAAATGACCACCGCCTTCACGGCGCCCCACGACATCGCCCGCTTCGGCGCCGAAGTCATCCGGGCATCACCGCGTCAGGCGGACTTCATGGTTATCGCCGGTACCTGCTTCATCAAGATGGCGCCGATCATCCAGCGTCTCTACGAGCAAATGCTCGAGCCGAAGTGGGTTATCTCCATGGGTTCGTGCGCAAACTCCGGTGGCATGTACGACATCTACTCCGTGGTCCAAGGGGTGGACAAGTTCCTGCCGGTGGACGTTTACGTGCCTGGCTGCCCGCCCCGTCCAGAAGCGTTCCTGCAAGGCCTGATGCTGCTGCAGGAATCGATTGGCCAGGAGCGTCGCCCACTTTCCTGGGTCGTTGGCGATCAAGGCGTCTATCGCGCCGACATGCCTTCGCAAAAGGAACAGCGCCGCGAACAGCGCATTCAGGTAACCAACCTGCGCAGCCCTGACGAAGTCTGATCCAGATCTGTTCTGCCATAGAAACGAGAAGCTGGCTTCATTCTTTACGTTGACCGAAAGCGAAAAAATAACCATGACTACAGGCAGTGCTCTGTACATCCCGCCTTACAAGGCAGACGACCAGGATGTGGTCGTCGAACTGAACAACCGCTTTGGCGCCGAGGCCTTCACCGCCCAGCCGACCCGCACCGGCATGCCGGTGCTGTGGGTGGCCCGCGCCAAGCTCGTCGAAGTCCTGACCTTCCTGCGCAACCTGCCCAAGCCGTACGTCATGCTCTATGACCTGCACGGCGTGGACGAGCGTCTGCGCACCAAGCGTCAAGGGCTGCCGGACGGCGCCGAATTCACCGTGTTCTACCATCTCATGTCGCTGGAGCGTAATAGTGACGTGATGATCAAAGTCGCCTTGTCCGAGAGCGACCTCAGCCTGCCAAGCGTCACCGGCATCTGGCCGAACGCCAACTGGTACGAGCGCGAAGTCTGGGACATGTACGGCATCGACTTCAAAGGCCACCCTCACCTGTCGCGCATCATGATGCCGCCGACCTGGGAAGGTCACCCGCTGCGCAAGGACTTCCCTGCCCGCGCCACCGAATTCGATCCGTTCAGCCTGAACCTGGCCAAGCAGCAGCTTGAGGAAGAGGCCGCGCGCTTCCGTCCTGAAGACTGGGGCATGAAGCGCTCCGGCCCGAACGAGGACTACATGTTCCTCAACCTCGGCCCGAACCACCCGTCGGCCCACGGTGCGTTCCGCATCATCCTGCAGTTGGACGGCGAAGAGATCGTCGACTGCGTGCCGGACATCGGCTACCACCACCGCGGCGCCGAGAAGATGGGCGAGCGCCAGTCCTGGCACAGCTACATCCCGTACACCGACCGCATCGACTACCTCGGCGGCGTGATGAACAACCTGCCGTACGTGCTCTCGGTCGAGAAGCTGGCCGGCATCAAGGTGCCGGAGAAGGTCGACGTCATCCGCATCATGATGGCCGAGTTCTTCCGGATCACCAGCCACCTGCTGTTCCTGGGCACCTACATCCAGGACGTCGGCGCGATGACCCCGGTGTTCTTTACCTTCACCGACCGCCAGCGCGCCTACACCGTGATCGAGGCCATCACCGGCTTCCGTCTGCACCCGGCCTGGTACCGCATCGGCGGCGTCGCCCACGACCTGCCGCGCGGCTGGGACAAACTGGTGCGCGACTTCGTCGAGTGGCTGCCCAAGCGCCTCGACGAATACACCAAGGCCGCCCTGCAGAACAGCATCCTCAAGGGCCGTACCATCGGCGTCGCCCAGTACAACACCAAAGAGGCCCTGGAATGGGGCGTCACCGGTGCCGGCCTGCGCTCCACCGGTTGCGACTTCGACCTGCGTAAAGCGCGCCCGTACTCCGGCTACGAGAACTTCGAGTTCGACGTACCGCTGGCCGCCAACGGCGACGCCTACGACCGCTGCATGGTGCGCGTGGAAGAGATGCGCCAGAGCGTGCGCATCATCGACCAGTGCCTGCGCAACATGCCGGAAGGCCCGTACAAGGCGGACCACCCGCTGACCACGCCGCCGCCCAAAGAGCGCACGCTGCAACACATCGAAACCCTGATCACGCACTTCCTGCAGGTTTCGTGGGGCCCGGTCATGCCGGCCAACGAATCCTTCCAGATGATCGAAGCGACCAAGGGCATCAACAGTTATTACCTGACGAGCGACGGCGGCACCATGAGCTACCGTACCCGGATCCGCACTCCGAGCTTCGCCCACCTGCAGCAGATCCCTTCGGTGATCAAAGGCAGCATGGTCGCGGACCTGATCGCGTACCTGGGTAGTATCGACTTCGTTATGGCCGACGTGGACCGCTAAGCATGAACAGCACGCTTATCCAGACTGACCGCTTCACCTTGAGTGAAGCCGAGCGCTCGGCCATCGAGCACGAGATGCACCACTACGAAGACCCGCGCGCGGCGTCGATCGAAGCCCTGAAGATCGTGCAGAAGGCACGCGGCTGGGTGCCGGACGGCGCCGTGTACGCCATCGGCGAAGTCCTCGGCATCCCCGCCAGCGACGTCGAAGGCGTGGCCACGTTCTACAGCCAGATCTTCCGCCAGCCGGTGGGCCGCCACATCATCCGCGTCTGCGACAGCATGGTCTGCTACATCGGCGGCCACGAGTCCGTCGTCAGCCAGATCCAGAGCGAACTGGGCATCGGCCTCGGCCAGACCACCGCCGACGGCCGCTTCACCCTGCTGCCGGTCTGCTGCCTGGGCAACTGCGACAAGGCGCCGGCGCTGATGATCGACGACGACACCTTTGGCGACGTACAGCCTGCCGGCGTCGCCAAACTGCTCGAGGGCTACGTATGACCCTGACTTCTTTCGGTCCTGCCAACCGCATCCAGCGTTCGGCCGAGACCCACCCGCTGACCTGGCGCCTGCGCGACGACGGCGAGCCCGTCTGGCTCGACGAGTACCAGGCCAAGAACGGCTATGCCGCCGCCCGCAAGGCCTTCGCCGACATGAGCCAGGACGACATCGTCCAGACCGTGAAGGACTCCGGCCTCAAGGGCCGCGGCGGCGCAGGCTTCCCCACCGGCGTGAAGTGGGGCCTGATGCCGAAGGACGAATCCATCGACATCCGCTACCTGCTGTGCAACGCGGACGAAATGGAGCCCAACACCTGGAAGGACCGCATGCTGATGGAGCAACTGCCCCATCTGCTGATCGAAGGCATGCTCATCAGCGCCCGCGCGCTGAAGACCTACCGTGGCTACATCTTCCTGCGCGGCGAGTACACCACCGCCGCCAAGCACCTGAACCGTGCCGTGGAAGAAGCCAAGGCCGCCGGCCTGCTGGGCAAGAACATCCTGGGCAGCGGCTTCGATTTCGAGCTGTTCGTCCACACCGGCGCCGGGCGCTACATCTGCGGTGAAGAGACCGCGCTGATCAACTCCCTGGAAGGCCGCCGCGCCAACCCGCGCTCCAAGCCGCCCTTCCCTGCCGCCGTCGGCGTGTGGGGCAAGCCGACCTGCGTGAACAACGTCGAGACCCTGTGCAACGTGCCGGCGATCATCGCCGACGGCGTGGACTGGTACAAATCGTTGGCCCGCGACGGCAGCGAAGACATGGGCACCAAGCTCATGGGCTTCTCCGGCAAGGTCAAGAACCCAGGCCTGTGGGAACTGCCGTTCGGCGTGACCGCCCGCGAGCTGTTCGAGGACTACGCCGGCGGCATGCGCGACGGCTACAAGCTCAAGGCCTGGCAGCCGGGCGGCGCCGGCACCGGCTTCCTGCTGCCGGAGCACCTCGATGCGCAGATGTACGCCGGCGGCATCGCCAAGGTGGGCACCCGTATGGGCACCGGCCTGGCCATGGCCGTGGACGACAGCATCAACATGGTGTCCCTGCTGCGCAACATGGAGCAGTTCTTCGCCCGCGAGTCCTGCGGTTTCTGCACCCCTTGCCGCGACGGCCTGCCATGGAGCGTGAAGCTGCTGATGGCCCTCGAGAAGGGTCAGGGCCAGCCAGGCGACATCGAGACCCTGCTGGGTCTGGTGGGTTTCCTCGGCCCGGGCAAGACCTTCTGTGCTCACGCACCGGGTGCCGTGGAGCCGCTGGGCAGCGCGATCAAATATTTCCGCCCGGAGTTCGAGGCCGGCATCGCGCCTGCAAGCGCCGCCGTCCCGCCTCTGGCGAAGCCGATCACCGTCGGCGCGTAAACGCTTAAAGAGAGGCGAAGGGTCCGTGCCCTTCGCCTTGCGTCCGATGACGCCTTTCGGGGCTGGTTGGATTCGGACGGACAACAAGATTCCATTAGCCACGCCCGCTGACACCGGGCCAACGAAGACCTTTGAACCATGGCCACTATCCACGTAGACGGCAAAGCGCTCGAAGTCGACGGGGCAGACAACCTGTTACAGGCATGTCTGTCGCTGGGCCTCGACATCCCTTATTTCTGCTGGCACCCCGCGCTCGGTAGCGTCGGGGCCTGCCGCCAGTGCGCGGTCAAGCAGTACACCGACGAGAACGACACCCGCGGTCGCATCGTCATGTCCTGCATGACCCCTGCCACCGACAACACCTGGATCTCCATCGACGATGAAGAATCCAAGGCGTTCCGCGCCAGCGTCGTCGAATGGCTGATGACCAACCACCCGCACGACTGCCCTGTGTGCGAGGAAGGCGGTCACTGCCACCTGCAAGACATGACCGTGATGACCGGCCACAACGAGCGCCGTTATCGCTTCACCAAACGCACCCACCAGAACCAGGACCTGGGCCCGTTCATCTCCCACGAGATGAACCGCTGCATCGCCTGCTACCGCTGCGTGCGCTTCTACAAGGACTACGCCGGCGGCACTGACCTGGGCGTATACGGCGCCCACGACAACGTGTACTTCGGCCGCGTCGAAGACGGCACCCTGGAAAGCGAGTTCTCCGGCAACCTCACCGAGGTCTGCCCGACCGGTGTGTTCACCGACAAGACCCACTCCGAGCGCTACAACCGCAAATGGGACATGCAGTTCGCCCCGAGCATCTGCCATGGCTGCTCCAGCGGCTGCAACATCTCCCCGGGCGAGCGCTACGGCGAACTGCGTCGCATCGAGAACCGCTACAACGGTTCGGTGAACCAGTACTTCCTGTGCGACCGCGGCCGTTTCGGCTACGGCTACGTCAACCGCACCGACCGCCCGCGCCAGCCGCTGCTGGCCGACGGCACCAAGCTCAGCCTGGACGACGCGCTGGACAAGGCCGCCGACCTGCTGCGCGGCCGCAACATCGTCGGCATCGGCTCGCCGCGCGCCAGCCTGGAAAGCAACTACGCGCTGCGTGAGCTGGTCGGCGCCGAGCACTTCTACAGCGGCATCGAAGCCTCCGAGCTGGAGCGCATCCGCCTGGTGCTGCAAGTGCTCAAGGACAGCCCGCTGCCGGTTCCGACGATGCGCGACATCGAAGACCACGACGCCGTGTTCGTCCTCGGCGAAGACCTGACCCAGACCGCCGCCCGCATGGCCCTGGCCCTGCGCCAGTCGGTCAAGGGCAAGGCCGAAGACATGGCCGAAGCCATGCGCGTCCAGCCTTGGCTCGACGCCGCAGTGAAGAACATCGGTCAGCACGCGCTGAACCCGCTGTTCATCGCCAGCCTGGCCGAGACCAAGCTTGATGACGTCGCCGAAGAGTGCGTGCACGCCGCTCCCGACGACCTGGCCCGCATCGGCTTCGCCGTCGCCCACGCCCTGGACGCCAGCGCCCCGGCCGTCGAAGGCCTGGACGCCGAAGCGCTGCAACTGGCCAAGCGCATCGCCGACGCCCTGCTCGCGGCCAAGCGTCCGCTGATCATCGCCGGCACTTCGCTGGGCTCCAAGGCGCTGATCGAAGCGGCCGCGAACATCGCCAAGGCCCTGAAGCTGCGCGAGAAGAACGGTTCCATCAGCCTGGTCGTGCCTGAGGCCAACAGCCTCGGCCTGGCCATGCTCGGCGGCGAATCGGTCGATGCCGCGCTGCAAGCCGTGATCGACGGCCGTGCGGACGCCATCGTCGTGCTGGAAAACGACCTGTACACCCGCACCGCCCAGGCCAAGGTCGATGCCGCGCTGAACGCCGCGAAAGTGGTGATCGTCGCCGACCATCAGAAGACCGCCACCAGCGACCGCGCCCACCTGGTGCTGCCGGCGGCGAGCTTCGCCGAAGGCGACGGCACCCTGGTCAGCCAGGAAGGCCGCGCCCAGCGCTTCTTCCAGGTCTTCGACCCGCAATACATGGACGCAGGCATCCTGGTGCACGAAGGCTGGCGCTGGCTGCACGCCCTGCGCGCCACCCTGCTGAACCGGTCGATCGACTGGACCCAGCTCGACCAGGTCACCGCTGCCGTCGCTTCCAGCACCGCGCAACTGGCCGGCATCGTCGACGCCGCACCGTCCGCCGCGTTCCGCATCAAGGGCCTGAAGCTGGCCCGTGAGCCGCTGCGCTACTCCGGCCGCACCGCGATGCGCGCCAACATCAGCGTTCACGAACCGCGCACCCCGCAAGACAAGGACACCGCGTTCGCCTTCTCCATGGAAGGCTACTCGGGCTCCGCCGAACCGCGCTCGCAAGTGCCGTTCGCCTGGTCGCCGGGCTGGAACTCGCCGCAGGCCTGGAACAAGTTCCAGGACGAGGTCGGCGGCCATCTGCGCGCCGGCGATCCGGGCACCCGCCTGATCGAAAGCACCGGCGATGCGCTGAACTGGTTCGCCAGCGTTCCGCGCGCGTTCAACCCGGCCCAGGGCACCTGGCAAGCCGTGCCGTTCCATCACCTGTTCGGCAGCGAAGAGAACTCTTCCAAGGCCGCCCCGGTGCAGGAGCGCATTCCGGCCGCCTACGTCGCGCTGGCCAAGTCCGAGGCCGACCGTTTGGGCGTCAACGACGGCGCGATGCTGAGCCTGAACGTCGCCGGCGTCAGCCTGCGCCTGCCGCTGCGCATCAATGAAGAGCTGGGCGCAGGCCTGGTGGCGCTGCCTGCGGGCATCGCCGGCATTCCTCCGGCGTTCGCCGGCGTTTCCGTCGACGGTCTGCAGGAGGCAGCGCAATGACCTGGTTCACCCCTGAAGTGATCGATGTGATCCTGACGGTCATCAAAGCGGTCGTCGTCCTGCTGGCCGTGGTGGTCTGCGGGGCGCTGCTCAGCTTCGTCGAGCGTCGCCTGCTGGGCTGGTGGCAGGACCGTTACGGTCCGAACCGTGTCGGCCCGTTCGGCATGTTCCAGATCGCCGCCGACATGCTGAAGATGTTCTTCAAGGAAGACTGGACGCCGCCGTTCGCCGACAAGGTGATCTTCACCCTGGCGCCGGTGGTGGCCATGAGCGCCCTGCTGATCGCCTTCGCGATCATCCCGATCACCCCGACCTGGGGCGTGGCGGACCTGAACATCGGCCTGCTGTTCTTCTTCGCCATGGCCGGTCTGTCGGTGTACGCAGTGCTGTTCGCCGGCTGGTCGAGCAACAACAAGTTCGCCCTCCTGGGCAGCTTGCGCGCCTCGGCCCAGACCGTGTCCTACGAAGTGTTCATGGGCCTGGCCCTGATGGGCATCGTGGTGCAGGTCGGCTCGTTCAACATGCGCGACATCGTCGAGTACCAGGCGCAGAACCTGTGGTTCATCATTCCGCAGTTCTTCGGCTTCTGCACCTTCTTCATCGCTGGCGTGGCCGTGACTCACCGTCACCCGTTCGACCAGCCGGAAGCGGAACAGGAACTGGCCGACGGCTACCACATCGAATACGCCGGCATGAAATGGGGCATGTTCTTCGTCGGTGAGTACATCGGCATCATCCTGATCTCGGCGCTGCTGGTCACGCTGTTCTTCGGCGGCTGGCACGGCCCGTTCGGCATCCTGCCGCAACTGTCCTTCGTCTGGTTCGCACTCAAGACCGCGTTCTTCATCATGCTGTTCATTCTGCTGCGCGCCTCGATCCCGCGCCCGCGCTATGACCAGGTGATGGACTTCAGCTGGAAATTCTGCCTGCCACTGACCCTGATCAATTTGCTGGTGACCGCTGCGATCGTGTTGTGGAACACGCCTGCAGTCGCGGTTCAGTGAGGACTTGACCCATGTTCAAATATATTGGCGACATCATTAAGGGTACCGGTACCCAGTTGCGCAGCCTGGTCATGATCTTCGGTCATGGCTTCCGCAAGCGCGACACCCTGCAATACCCGGAAGAGCCGGTCTACCTGCCGCCGCGCTACCGTGGCCGCATCGTGCTGACCCGCGACCCCGACGGCCAGGAGCGCTGCGTGGCGTGCAACCTGTGCGCCGTGGCCTGCCCGGTCGGTTGCATCTCGCTGCAGAAAGCCGAAACGGAAGACGGTCGCTGGTACCCGGACTTCTTCCGCATCAACTTCTCGCGCTGCATCTTCTGCGGCCTCTGCGAGGAAGCCTGCCCGACCACCGCGATCCAGCTGACCCCGGATTTCGAGATGGCCGAGTTCAAACGTCAGGACCTGGTGTACGAGAAAGAAGACCTTCTGATCTCCGGCCCCGGCAAAAACCCTGATTACAACTTCTATCGTGTTGCAGGTATGGCCGTTGCGGGCAAGCCGAAAGGCGCCGCACAGAACGAAGCCGAGCCGATCAACGTGAAGAGCTTGCTGCCTTAAGGAAGAACGATGGAATTCGCTTTCTATTTCGCATCGGGTATCGCGGTTGTCTCCACGCTTCGCGTGGTCACCAACACCAACCCTGTGCACGCCCTGCTCTACCTGATCATTTCGCTGATCGCCGTGGCCATGACGTTCTTCGCCCTCGGCGCGCCGTTCGCCGGTGTGCTGGAAGTGATCGCCTACGCCGGCGCCATCATGGTGCTGTTCGTGTTCGTGGTGATGATGCTGAACCTGGGCCCGGCCTCGGTTCAGCAGGAACGCGCCTGGCTGCGGCCCGGCATCTGGGCGGGGCCGGTGATCCTCGCCGCGCTGCTGCTGGCCGAACTGCTGTATGTCCTGTTCGCTCACCAGAGCGGCCAGGCCATCGGCCAAACCACCGTGGACGCGAAAGCCGTGGGCATCAGCCTGTTCGGCCCGTACCTGCTGGTGGTCGAACTCGCCTCGATGCTGCTGCTCGCCGCAGCCGTCACGGCGTTCCACGTGGGCCGCAACGAGGCGAAGGAGTAACGTATGCCTGCTATCCCTCTCGAACACGGTCTGGCGGTCGCCGGCATCCTGTTCTGCCTCGGCCTCGTCGGCCTGATGGTCCGCCGCAACATTCTGTTCGTATTGATGAGCCTGGAAGTGATGATGAACGCCTCTGCCCTGGCGTTCATCGTGGCGGGCGCCCGTTGGGCGCAGCCGGATGGACAGATCATGTTCATCCTGGTGATCAGCCTTGCCGCCGCCGAGGCCAGCATCGGCCTGGCGATCCTGCTGCAGCTGTATCGCCGCTTCCACACGCTCGATATCGACGCTGCCAGTGAGATGCGCGGATGAACCTACTCTTTCTGACTTTCGTATTTCCCCTGATCGGGTTCCTGCTGCTGTCGTTCTCCCGCGGGCGCCTTTCGGAAAACCTGTCGGCGCTGATCGGCGTCGGCTCCATCGGCCTGTCCGCCATCGTCGCGGCCTACGTGATCTGGCAATTCAACGTCGCACCGCCGGAAGGCGGCGTGTACACCCAGGTGCTGTGGCGCTGGATGTCGGTGGAAGGCTTCCAGCCGAACTTCACCCTGTACCTGGACGGCCTGTCCGTGACCATGCTGGGCGTGGTGGTCGGCGTGGGTTTCCTGATCCACCTGTTCGCCTCCTGGTACATGCGCGGTGAAGCGGGCTACTCGCGCTTCTTCTCCTACACCAACCTGTTCATCGCCAGCATGCTGTTCCTGGTGCTGGGCGACAACCTGCTGTTCATCTACTTCGGTTGGGAAGGCGTGGGCCTGTGCTCGTACCTGTTGATCGGTTTCTACTACAGCAACCGCAACAACGGCAACGCAGCCCTGAAAGCGTTCATCGTCACCCGCATCGGCGACGTGTTCATGGCCATCGGCCTGTTCATCCTGTTCCAGCAACTGGGCACGCTGAACGTCCAGGAACTGCTGGTGAAGGCGCCTGAGCACTTCAAGGCCGGCGACTTCTGGATCGTCCTGGCGACCCTGATGCTGCTGGGCGGCGCGGTCGGCAAGTCGGCCCAGCTGCCGCTGCAGACCTGGCTCGCGGACGCGATGGCCGGCCCGACCCCGGTCTCGGCACTGATCCACGCCGCGACCATGGTGACCGCAGGCGTCTACCTGATCGCCCGTACCCACGGCCTGTTCGCCCTGGCGCCGGACATCCTGCACCTGGTCGGCATCGTCGGCGGCGTTACCCTGGTGCTGGCCGGTTTCGCGGCCCTGGTGCAGACCGACATCAAACGCATCCTCGCCTACTCGACCATGAGCCAGATCGGCTACATGTTCCTGGCCCTGGGCGTGGGCGCGTGGGAAGGCGCGATCTTCCACCTGATGACCCACGCCTTCTTCAAGGCCCTGCTGTTCCTCGCCTCCGGTGCGGTGATCGTCGCCTGCCACCACGAGCAGAACATCTTCAAGATGGGCGGCCTGTGGAAGAAACTGCCGCTGGCCTACGCCAGCTTCATCGTCGGCGGCGCGGCCCTGGCCGCCCTGCCGCTGGTGACCGCAGGCTTCTACTCCAAGGACGAGATCCTCTGGGAAGCGTTCGCCAGCGGCCACGAGGGCCTGCTGTATGCCGGCCTGGTCGGTGCGTTCATGACCTCGCTGTACACCTTCCGCCTGATCTTCATCGCGTTCCACGGTGAAGCCAAGACCGAAGCCCATGCCGGCCACGGCATCTCCCACTGGCTGCCACTGTCGGTGCTGATCGTGCTGTCGACCTTCGTCGGCGCCATGATCGTTCCGCCGCTGCACGGTGTGCTGCCGGAAAGCGTCGGCCACGCCGGCGGCGAAGCCAAGCACAGCCTGGAGATCGCCTCGGGCGCCATCGCCCTGGCCGGTATCCTGCTGGCCGCCCTGCTGTTCCTGGGCAAGCGCCGCTTCGTGACCGCCGTCGCCAACAGCGGCATCGGCCGTCTGCTGTCGGCCTGGTGGTTCGCCGCCTGGGGCTTCGACTGGATCTACGACAAACTGTTCGTCAAGCCGTACCTTGCGATCAGCCATGCACTGCGCAAAGACCCGCTCGACCAGACCATCGGTCTGATCCCGCGCATGGCCAAGGGCGGCCACACCGCCCTGAGCCGTACCGAGACCGGTCAACTGCGTTGGTACGCCGCCTCGATGGCAGCCGGTGCCGTGTTGGTCATCGGTGCTGTCGTGCTGGTAGCGGTCTGATATGAACCTTGCGAATTTGCGAAAGGAAACGAGCCCGTCATGATTCTGCCTTGGCTAATCCTGATCCCCTTCATCGGCGGCCTGCTGTGCTGGCTGGGTGAGCGCTTCGGCGCCACCCTCCCCCGCTGGATTGCGCTGATCACCATGTCCCTGCTGCTCGCCCTCGGCCTCTGGCTGTGGGCCCACGGCGACTATTCGTTTGCACCCAAACCCGGTGCCGACCCGACCTGGGCGCTTGAGTTCAAGCATGTCTGGATCCAGCGCTTCGGCATCAACGTGCACCTGGCCCTCGACGGCCTGTCGCTGCTGATGATCCTGCTGACCGGTCTGCTGGGCGTCCTCTCGGTGCTCTGCTCGTGGAAAGAGATCCAGCGTCACGTCGGTTTCTTCCACCTGAACCTGATGTGGATCCTGGGCGGTGTCGTCGGCGTGTTCCTGGCCCTCGACCTGTTCATGTTCTTCTTCTTCTGGGAAATGATGCTGGTGCCGATGTACTTCCTCATCGCGCTCTGGGGTCACAGCTCCTCGGACGGCAAGAAGACCCGGATCTACGCCGCGACCAAGTTCTTCATCTTCACTCAGGCTTCCGGCCTGATCATGCTGGTGGCGATCCTCGGTCTGGTGCTGGTGAACTACAACAGCACCGGCGTGATCAGCTTCAACTACGCGGACCTGCTGAAGACCAAGATGTCGGCCACCACCGAGTACGTGCTGATGCTCGGCTTCTTCATCGCCTTCGCGGTGAAGCTGCCGGTCGTGCCGTTCCACTCGTGGCTGCCTGACGCCCACGCCCAGGCGCCGACCGCCGGTTCCGTCGACCTCGCCGGCATCCTGCTGAAGACCGCTGCCTACGGCCTGCTGCGCTTCGCCCTGCCGCTGTTCCCGAACGCTTCGGCCGAGTTCGCGCCGATCGCCATGACCCTCGGTCTGATCGGGATCTTCTACGGTGCGTTCCTGGCGTTCGCGCAAACCGACATCAAGCGTCTGATCGCCTTCTCGTCCGTTTCCCACATGGGCTTTGTCCTGATCGGCATCTACTCGGGCAGCCAACTGGCCCTGCAGGGCGCCGTGATCCAGATGCTGGCCCACGGCCTGTCGGCGGCGGCGCTGTTTATCCTCAGCGGTCAGCTGTACGAGCGCCTGCACACCCGTGACATGCGCGAGATGGGCGGCCTGTGGTCGCGCATCGCGTACCTGCCGGCGATCAGCCTGTTCTTCGCGGCGGCCTCGCTGGGCCTGCCGGGCACCGGCAACTTCGTCGGCGAGTTCCTGATCCTGATCGGCACCTTCGCCAGCGCACCGTGGATCACCGCGATCGCCACGTCCGGCCTGGTGTTCGGTTCGGTCTACTCGCTGATCATGATCCACCGCGCCTACTTCGGCCCGTCCAAGTCGGACTCGATCCTGCACGGCATGGACGGTCGCGAACTGATCATGGTGCTGGGCCTTGCGGTGCTGCTGATCTACCTCGGCGTGTACCCGCAGCCGTTCCTCGACACCTCTGCCGCCACCATGCATGGCGTGCAGCAGTGGCTCGGCTCCGCCTTCACTCAACTCGCTTCGGCCCGGTAAGAGCGCTATGGAATTCACGATCCAACACTTTATTGCGCTAGCGCCACTGTTGATCACCAGCCTCACCATCATCGTGGTGATGCTGGCCATCGCCTGGCGCCGCAACCACTCGCAGACCTTCCTGATTTCGGTGGCGGGCCTGAACCTGGCGTTGCTGTCGATCCTGCCGGCACTGAAAGTCGCGCCCCTGGCCGTGACCCCGCTGCTGCAGATCGACACGTTCGCCTGCCTGTACATGGCGCTGATCCTGGTCGCCACCCTCGCCTGCGTCACCCTCGCCCACGCCTACCTGGGCGACGGCGGTTCGGGTTATCCGGGCAACCGTGAAGAACTGTACCTGCTGATCCTGATGGCCGCCGCCGGCGGCCTGGTCCTGGTCAGCGCGCAGCACCTGGCCGGCCTGTTCATCGGCCTGGAACTGCTGTCGGTGCCGGTCTACGGTCTGGTGGCCTACGCCTTCTTCAACAAGCGTTCGCTGGAAGCTGGCATCAAGTACATGGTGCTGTCGGCGGCCGGTTCCGCGTTCCTGCTGTTCGGCATGGCCCTGCTCTACGCCGACGCCGGCTCCCTGAGCTTCAACGGCATCGGCCAGGCGCTGGCCGCCACCGGCCTGCCGAGCTCGATGGCCCAGCTGGGCCTGGGCATGATGCTGATCGGCCTGGCGTTCAAGCTGTCGCTGGTGCCGTTCCACCTGTGGACCCCGGACGTGTACGAAGGTGCTCCGGCGCCGGTGGCCGCGTTCCTGGCCACCGCGTCGAAAGTGGCCGTGTTCGCCGTGATGGTGCGTCTGTTCCAGATCTCCCCTGCCGCCAGCAGCGGCGTGCTGAGCAACGTGCTGACCGTCATCGCCATCGCCTCGATCCTGTTCGGCAACCTGCTGGCCCTGACCCAGAGCAACCTCAAGCGTCTGCTCGGCTACTCGTCCATCGCGCACTTCGGCTACCTGCTGATCGCACTGGTGGCAAGCAAGGGCCTGGCGGTGGAAGCCATCGGCGTGTACCTGGTCACCTACGTGATCACCAGCCTCGGCGCGTTCGGCGTGATCACCCTGATGTCCTCGCCGTACAACGGCCGTGACGCCGATGCCCTGTACGAATACCGCGGCCTGTTCTGGCGCCGTCCGTACCTGACCGCCGTGCTGACCGTGATGATGCTGTCCCTGGCCGGCATCCCGCTGACCGCCGGCTTCATCGGCAAGTTCTACATCATCGCCACCGGTGTCGAGTCGCACCAATGGTGGCTGGTCGGTTCGCTGGTGCTGGGCAGCGCCATCGGCGTGTTCTACTACCTGCGCGTGATGGTCACCCTGTACCTGATCGAGCCGAACCTGCGCCGCCACGACGCCCAGCTGCACTGGGAGCAGAAGGCAGGCGGCGTGATGCTGCTGGCCATCGCCGTCCTGGCGTTCTTCCTCGGCCTGTACCCTCAGCCGCTGCTGAACCTGGTTCAGCAATCGGGTCTGGCGGGCTGATCCCCCGGCGACCTTCGGCGGTAAACAGAAACGGCACCTTCGGGTGCCGTTTTTGCGTTTAGGGGATCGGTTGCGAGCGCCCTACCCCTTCCACCTTCAACCATTCCCGAAGTCTCTCGCGTGAGTGGTCGATTCTTCCTACAGGCGTTTTTACGATCCGTGACTACCGTTGAAAAGGGGGCGAAAAGGATGGCCTAGAGGCCTTGACCCATTCGGTTTTCGGGACAAAACTATACGCAGGTAACGTACAGAAGATGAATGCTCCCACTATGAAACGTGACATTTTTTCCGAGCTGATGGATGGCGTCGAAGCCCTGGCCGACGAGCGCCAAGGCAAGATCACACTGCGAACCCACAAGGTTCAGTTGCCCAAACTGATGCCTGTCACCGCCGATGAATTGATCGCTATCCGCCAACAGCTCAATCTCTCGCGCTCGGTGTTCGCGATGTACCTGCGCACCAACACCCGAACGCTCGAAAACTGGGAACAGGGACGGGCAACCCCCAATGCCCAGGCCACCACCCTGATCCGCTTGGTCGAGCGTTTTCCGCAGACGATCAAACAACTTGCAGCCCTGACCTGACCGTTCAGGACCGTCCCCTCACCCACATGACGAAAATGTAATTCCCCCATCACCTTGGCGTTATCCGCAGCTTGCAACGATGTCACCCGGCGACCCCAACGGCGGCCCTTTCCGCCGAACAACAAGACCCACGCCGAAGCACGTTCCCGTTCTGCCGAACTCCAGGAGTGATTGATGGTTAACAATTCAAGAATGTCGATGGCCGCATTGGCCGTGGTTGTCGGCTCCGGACCGACCGCCGCGCTTGCGCAGGAAAAGGCCGAGGGTTTCATCGAGGGCAGCAGCCTGACGGTGCTCAACCGCAACTACTACTTCAACCGCGATCACCGCGACGGCCAATCCAGCCCCACCGGCAACGGCTACTCCGAAGCCTGGGCCCACGCCGTCATCAGCAAGTTCGAATCCGGTTTCACCCAGGGCACCGTCGGGGTCGGGGTGGATGCGTTCGCGATGATCGGCCTGAAGCTCGACACCGGCGACGGCCGCAACGGCGGCCGCAGTTCGTTCGATGTGTTGCCGGTGGATCGTGACGGTCAAGCCCGGGACGAATACACCAAGGTCGGCGGCGCCGCCAAGGTGCGGGCCTTCGATACGGTGGTGAAGATCGGCGACGTGTTCCCGGCCAACCCGGTGGTGGCGGCGGGTGATTCGCGATTGCTGCCGGAAAGCTTTCGCGGCGTGACGGCGACCAACACCAGCATCGAAGGCCTGTCGATCCAGGGCGGCCGGTTGCATGCGATGAGCCAACCGGTGTCCAGCGACTTGCGCGACAACTTCGCGACCTTCTATGCCGGCCCCGTCAATTCGCCCTGGATCGCTTACGGCGGCGGCGATTATGCGCTGAACAAGAACCTGAGCTTCAGCCTGTACTCCAGTCGCCTGAAAGATGCCTGGAACCAGTACTACGCCGGCACCGCCTGGACGTATCCGCTGTCGGACGACCTGTCGCTGTTCGGCGGCCTGAACTATTACAAGGCGGTCGATGAGGGCAAACAGTTGCTCGGCAAGTTCGACAACGACATCTGGAGCGGCCGGGTCGGCGTGAAGCTCGGCGCGCACTCCGTGGCCCTGTCCCACCAGCGCAACAACGGCGACGACGACTTCGACTACCTGCGTCAGTCAGACTCGATCTTCCTCGACAACTCCATCCAGTACAGCGACTTCAACTCGCCCAAGGAACGTTCGTGGATGGTGCGCTATGACCTCGACATGAGCGCCTACGGCGTGCCCGGCCTGTCGTTCATGACCCGCTACGCCCGCGGCACGGACGCCGACTACTCCAACGCCAATGCCGTGTACATGCGCCGTGACGCCGAGGGCAATCCGCTGACCGACCAGAAGCGCTGGGAACGGGACATCGAAGTGAAATACGTGGTGCAGAGCGGTTCGCTCAAGGACATGTCGCTGCGCCTGCGTCAAGCCACGACCCGAGCCACGGCGTTCGAGTCGGATCTGGATGAGGTGCGGGTGATCGTCGAGTACCCGCTGGCGATTCTCTGACCGAGCGGATCAACCCCATTCACCTTTAGAAGCTCCTTGCTCCTTTGGTAAGAGGTGAATCTTTGGCGTCCTTCGGGGCGCCTTTTTTTTGCCCGGCAATGACGTCGCCCGACGGGACAGTCCTGCTAGACCAACCGCGTGTCCAGGCCGAACCGCTCCTGCGAGACCAAGGTGAATTGATCCGCCGCCAGGTCGCAGCTCACCAGCAGGTTCCACGAATGCCGTGTCACGGCCGACGGGATCAGCACAAAGGGATGTTGCGCCAGCAGCCTCTCGGCGAACTGTTGCTGATTGGGGGAAGGTTGGGCCGGGATGAGCCAGTTGGGGTTGGGGACGTCTTCGGGCTGGACGACCTTGATCGTCGAGGGATCCCGCACTTCGAAACAGGTGAGCACGTGCGGGACGGTGTCCAGCGCATCGAAGCCCAGGTGGGCCGCCACCTCCAGGATGGCGGTGGCCGGGTCGGCCGATGCGTAGATCACCCGGCGACCGGGCGGGTTCCAGCGACCGCCGGAGCGTTGCGCACCGATGCCGCTGTCCCAGGTCGTCTTGTAGACCTCACGGTCGAGGCGCCAGGCGTACCACTTGCCGTCCCAGGGCAAGGGATTCACTGATAGACCCCGTGCTCGATCCGGGTCAGGTAGTCCTCCACCACCTGGAAGCCCAGCGGATTGTCGATCAGTTCCAGCGGCACATTGCCGTCCAGGTACTTGCAGGGCTTCTTCAGCCAGTCCTCGGCCAGCAACTGATTGCCGAACACCTCGGTGGCATGCTCCAGCACTTGCGCGTACTGGAAAGCGACGGCGCTCTGCTGCGGGTTCAGGCGAACCGAACCGGTCTCCTTCGCCAGGCGCTGGACGGTGCGGATGGACTTCCCCGTGATGCGCTGGACAAGGTCGTGCTCCATGTACAGCGCCGACAGGGCCAGCATGTCCTTGACCGCGCTCAGGCTGAAACCCTCTTTGGTGTACTGGAGGATCGACAGGCGCGTGTCGCCCTTGCGGCCATGAAGCAGCACCTCGGTCGGCCTTCTGATGGTCTTGCGCACCCTCGGGACCGAGGCCGTTGTTACCGTGGACATATCGACGCCCTCCATACGACATTTGACGCAATCATAACGCCAAATGTCGCCACTCAGGCAAGTGAATGCTGCTTCCAAGATTGACCCGTCCTTTTGGTATCCAATGAAATCCATCCGCCCTGAGGGTAAGTGACGAGTCTTCTGAAGCCAACCTTAAAAAGCTGTCAGAGAATTCAGGGCTTTTCATGAAAACCGGGTCTTTGCTGTAGGCGCTCACCCTCCCCGTTTGCGGCAATCGCCCGCCACGGTGTAGGTGACCGTGTTGAGCCGTCCTTGCGAATCCTCATAGGTCATCGCCGTCGGCACCACCGCGCAGGCTGTCTGCGGGCGCACGACACTCACCACCTTGACCACATCCAGCTTCATCCCGTACTCATACGCCTGCACCACCGGCGCCGCCTTGCCTTGGCTGGCGGCGTACTGCTCCATGGCCTTGGCATTGGCGCCGAGGGCCTTTTCGAACGTACGGTCACCGCCGCCCTCGGCCAACGCATTCAGGGACATCGCCAGGGCACCGGCGAACACAATCGATCGGATGGCTTTCATATCCGTTTCCTTTCCGTAGCTGACTCATGAAAAAGCCCGGCATCGACGCGCGATGACGGGCTTGCGCAAGCGCGGCACGCTTACAGGTCTGGGGTGGCGTCGTCTTTCTTCTCGTTGACGACCACCGGCTCGCGGGCCTTCTCCTTGGCGACGAACAGCTCCACCGAACGCTCGTTGGCCGTCATCATCCGCTCGAACGTCCGGTCGCCGCCGCCTTCGGCCATGGCCAGGAAAGACACCGCCAACGCCGCCAGAAAGGCACCGATCTGTACAGGTTTCATGCTTGATTCCTCATTGGGTAACTGACGGATCCAAGGTAACAACCCGTACCTTTCGTGACGGTGGCGCGCACATTACATATCCGTCATGTGCCTGCCGCCGCAGGCACCACGCACCAAAACCACCTGTGGGAGCGAGCCTGCTCGCGATAGCGGCGTGTCAGTCGACTACGATGCCGGCTGACAAAACGCTATCGCGAGCAGGCTCGCTCCTACAGGGAGACCGCTATCGGCCTGGGGCCACGTCCTCGTCCCGACGGTGGGCCAGGCGGTAGAGCAGCGGCAGGATCAGCAGCGTGAGCACGGTCGAGGACAGGATCCCGCCGATCACCACCGTGGCCAGCGGGCGCTGCACCTCCGCGCCGGTGCCGGTGGCCAGGGCCATGGGAATGAAGCCCAGGGACGCCACCAGCGCCGTCATCAGCACCGGCCGCAACCGCGTCAGCGCGCCCTCGTCGATCGCCTCGGCCAGTGAGCGTCCCTGCTCCCGCAGGTTGCGGATGAACGCGATCATCACCAGCCCGTTGAGCACCGCCACCCCGGACAACGCGATGAAACCCACGCCCGCCGAGATCGACAGCGGAATGTCTCGCAGCCACAGGGCCATGACGCCGCCGGTCAACGCAAACGGAATGCCGGTGAACACCAGCAGGCCGTCCTTGAGGTTGTTGAACATCATGAACAGCAGCCCGAACACCAGCAGCAGCGCCACCGGCACGACGATCTGCAGACGCTTGGCCGCCGACTGCAACTGCTCGAACTGACCGCCCCAGCTCGTCCAGTAACCGGCCGGAACCTGCACGTCGCGCCCGATCGCCTCGGCGGCCTCACTGACGAACGAGCCGATGTCGCGCCCGCGCACGTTGGCGCTGACGATCACCAGGCGCTTGCCGTTCTCGCGGCTCACCTGATTGGGCCCCAGCACCAGGTCGAGGCTGACGACCTCCTTGAGCGCGATGAACCCGACCCGGTCGGCGGCGCCGTTGAGCGCCGGCACCGGGATCAGCAGCGCCGACAGGCCGTCGATGTCCTTGCGCATGGCGTCGGACAGGCGCACGACCATGTCGAACCGCCGGTCGCCCTCATACAGCGTGCCGGCCTGCCGCCCGCCGACCGCCACCGCGATGGTGTCCTGCACATCGCCCACGTTGAGCCCGTAGCGGGCGGCCTTGTCGCGGTCGATGTTGATGGTCAGCACCGGCAGCCCGGTGGTCTGCTCGACCTTGACCTCGGATGCGCCGCCGACCTTTTGCATCGACGCCGCAATCTTCGCCGCCGTGGCGTTGAGCACGTCCATGTCGTCGCCGAACACCTTGACCGCCACGTCGCTGCGCACGCCGGAGATCAGCTCGTTGAAGCGCAGCTGGATCGGCTGCGACAGCTCATAGTTGCTGCCCGGCAAGGTCGCCGCCGCCTGTTGCAGCTCGGCCATCAGGGTCTCGCGGGACTTGCCCGGATCCGGCCACCGGTCCTTGGGCTTGAGCATCACGTAACTGTCGGAGATGTTGGGCGGCATCGGGTCGGAGGCGATTTCGGCGGTGCCGGTGCGGGCGAACACCCGCTCGACTTCTGGCACCTTGCCCAGGATCAGGGTTTCCAGGCGCTGCTGCATGTCCACCGACTGGGTCAGGCTGGTGCCCGGCACGCGCAAGGCCTGCAGGGCGAAATCGCCTTCGCTGAGGCTGGGCACGAATTCGCTGCCCATGCGGGCGGCCACCGCGCCGCTGAGCACCACCGTGCCCAACGCCAGGCCCAGCGCCGCCTTGCGGTGGCCCATCACCCAGGCCAGCGCCGGTGCATACGCCCGGCGCGCGCCCCGCATGACCGCGCCCTCTTCTTCCTTGACCTTGCCGGTGACGAACAGCGCAATGGCCGCCGGCACGAACGTCACCGACAGCAGCATCGCGCCGAGCAACGCGATGACCACGGTGAACGCCATCGGGTGGAACATTTTCCCTTCGACGCCGCTCAGGGCGAAGATCGGCAGGTACACGACCATGATGATCAGTTGGCCGAAGATCAGCGGACGCCGCGCCTCCTTCGCCGCCGCGAACACCTCATGGAAGCGTTCGGAGCGGGTCAAAAGCCGCCCGTGATGCCGCTGCGCATGGGCCAGCCGGCGCAGGGTGTTTTCCACGATCACCACGGCGCCGTCGACGATGATGCCGAAGTCCAGCGCCCCCAGGCTCATGAGGTTGGCGCTGACCTTGTTGGTGAACATGCCGGTGAAGGTGAACAGCATCGACAGCGGAATCACCATGGCGGTGATCAGCGCAGCGCGGATGTTGCCCAGGAACAGGAACAGGATCGCGATCACCAGCACCGCGCCTTCCACCAGGTTCTTCTTCACCGTGGCGATGGCCTTGTCCACCAGGTGCGTGCGGTCGTACACCGGCACCGCGACCACCCCCTTGGGCAGCGAGCGGTTGATCTGCTCAAGCTTGCCGGCCACCGCCTGGGAGACCGTGCGGCTGTTCTCGCCGATAAGCATGAACACGGTGCCGAGCACCACTTCGCGGCCGTTCTCGGTGGCGGCGCCGCTGCGCAGTTCCCGGCCGATGTCGACGGTGGCCACGTTCCTCACCCGGATCGGCGTGCCGTCGACGTTGGCCATCACAATGTTGGCGATGTCTTCGGTGCCCGCCACCTGCCCCGGCGCGCGGATCAGCAGCTGTTCGCCGCTGCGCTCGATGTAGCCGGCGCCGACGTTGGCGTTGTTGCGTTCCAGCGCCGTCACCAGATCGGTCAACGTCAACTTGTAGGCCGCCAGCCGTTTCGGGTCAGGGGCGATCTGGTACTCCTTGGCGAACCCGCCGATGGTGTTGATCTCGGCCACACCGGGGACGTTGCGCAGCTGCGGCTTGATGATCCAGTCCTGGATCACCCGCAGGTCGGTCGGCGTGTACGCCGTGCCGTCGTCCTTGAGCGCACCTTCGCGGGCCTCCACCGTCCACAGGAAGATCTCGCCCAGGCCCGTGGAGATCGGCCCCATCACCGCCTCCACGCCTTCGGGCAACTGCTCCTTGGCCGCTTGCAGGCGTTCGTTGACCAGTTGCCGGGCGAAGAACAGGTCGGTGCCGTCCTTGAAGATCACCGTGACCTGGGACAGGCCCGAACGCGACAGCGAACGGGTCTGCTCCAGCGCCGGCAAGCCGGCCATCGCCGTCTCGATGGGGAACGTGATGCGCTGCTCGGTCTCCAGCGGCGAGAACCCGGCGGCGCCGGTGTTGATCTGCACCTGGACGTTGGTGATGTCCGGCACCGCGTCGATCGGCAGCTTCTGATAACTGGCGACGCCGAGGCCGGCCATGAGCAATACGGCGAGCAGCACGATGAAGCGCTGCTCGATGGCGAACTGAATCAGGCGTTCAAACATGAGGACCTTCTTGTCGAAGACGGATCAGTGAGCGTGCTCGGCCGAGGCCTTGCCCAATTCCGATTTGAGAATGAAGCTGCCGGCGGCGGCGACCTGGGTGCCGGCCTCCAGCCCTTCGGTGATTTCCACCAGTCCGGCGGCGCGGCTGCCCGGCACCACCGCTTGCGCCTTGAAGCCATCGCCGGTGCGCACGAACACCGTGGGCCGGTCCTCCACGGTCTGGATCGCGGCCTCCGGCACGGCCACCTTGACCTGCCGGCTGTCGGTGGCCACCAACGCCGTCACGAACAGCCCCGGACGCCAGGCGCCCTGCGGGTTGGCCAGGGTCACGCGGACCGTCGCGGTGCGCGTCTGCTCACCGAGCAGATTGCCGACGTAAGCCACGGTGCCGGCCACTTCGGCATTGAGTTCCGGCGCGCTGACGGTCACTGGCTTGCCCACCTGCACCCGGTTCAGATCCTTGGGCGAAACACCGAAGGTCACCCACACCCGCGACAGGTCCGACAGGGTGAAGGCGTTGGTGGTCTCGTCGACCACCTCGCCCGGCGTCAGGTGCTTCTCCACCACCACGCCGTCGAACGGCGCGCGCAGCTCATAGCGGTTGCCTCCGGCGGCGGCCATGCTGCCGCTGAGCACGCTGATCTTCTGCCGGGCGTTGGCCAGGGCGATCTCAGCCTCTTCCAGCGCCTGGCGGGCCTGAAGGAAATCCTGCTCGGCGGAAATCCTGTCCTGCCACAGCTGCTTCTCCCGTTCATAGGTCGTGCGCGCCAAGGCCAGGCGGCGTTGCGCCGCCGCCTGCTCGCTGCGCTGATCGGAGATCTGCTGGCTGGCGATCACCGCCAGCAACTGGCCCTTCTTCACCGGTTGGCCGAGCACCACCGGCACCGACTCCACGACGCCGGGCACCCGCGGCACGACGTGCGCGGTGCGGTCTTCGTCGAAGCGCACTTCGCCGGGGAACGGCAACCCGAAGCTCAGCCCCGCCGCCTGGGCCTGGGCCAGTTGAATGCCCGAGGCGGCGATCTGTTCGGCGCTCAGGGTCAGTTGCCCTTCTTCGCCTTCATCGTGCCCGCCTTCGGCCGCTGCGCTTTCGGCCGCATGCTCCGCGTGCTCGGCCGCCTCGTCGGCATGGGCGCCATCGGAAAGGTTGCCCACCCACAACGCGCCGATTCCGATGCCCAGGCTCAAGGTCGCCACCGCGACCGCCATCAGTTTTTTATCCATGGAAACTCCTCTGCGCCGCGCCGCCGATGCCGCGCTGCGGTGATCGAAACAATGAAATTCAGCGACCGGCGGCGAACGCGTCGAGATCGCCGAAAATGCGCTCGACGCGCACCCGGGCGTCGGTCGCCTCGGCGACGGCCTGGACGTATTGGGTGCGGGCGCCGATCAAGGTGCGCTGGGCGTCGAGCACGTCGAGAAAGGCGAACTTGCCCATTTCGAAGCCACGGGTGGCGCTGTCCACGGCCCGTTGCGCGGCCGGCAGGATGTTCTGGTCGAACGCCTGCGCTTCGCCGTTGGCGGTCCGCCATTGCTCCAGCGCGGTCTGGATTTCGGTGCGCAGGCGCAGCTCCGTGGCGTTGCGCAGATCCCGGGCCTGATCGGCGCGGCGCGCGGCGGCCAACACGTTGCCCTGATTGCGGTTGAACAGCGGAATGGGCATCGACAGCCCGACGACGTTGACCCGCTCGCGTTCCGTTTCGCTGTACTGGCTGCCGACGCTGACGGTCAGGTCCGGAATCCGCTGGGCTTTCTCCAGCCCCAACGAGGCTTCGCGCTGGTCGATCTGCAACGCCGCCAGGCGCAGTTCGGCGGTCTCGTTCAGGCGCCCGAGCAACCGGGACGACGGCGGCACCGCCGGCAGACTCGCGGCAGCCGGCGGCACCTCGGCCGCGTCCGGCAACGGCGCGCCCATGACCTGCGCCAGTTGCTGCCAGGCGTTGGCCCGGTCGCGCTCGGCCCGGCTCAGCTCAAGGCGCACCTCCGACAATTGCACCTCGGCCCGCGTGCCTTCGACCGGCGACGACTTGCCCGCCCCGATCCGTCCCTGCGCCACCCGCAAGCCATGCTCGGCCAACGCCAGCGACTGACGGGACAGCTGCAGCCGTTGCTGGGCCGTCTGCACGGCGGTGTAGGCCTGGATCACGTCGGCGCGCAGGCCGAGGCGCTTGCGCTCAAGCTCAATGCCCGCCGCGTCCTGGGCCCGGCTCGCCACGTCGATCCGGGCCCCGCGCTTGCCGCCCAGCTCGATGGGCTGGCTGAGGGTCACCGTGGTGGTGCGCGACTCGCGGCGGGTGTCTTCGGCCTCCCAGGAAACCTCCGGGTTGGGGATCAGCCCCGCCTGCTGCCGTTCGCCCGCGGCGATGCCGATTTCCCAGCCGGCCGCCGCCAACTCGGGGTTGCCGGCGAAGGCCGCCTGCAGGGCCTGGTCGAGGGTCAGCGCCGGGCCCGGCGAAACGACCGCCATGGCGCAGCCGCCCCACAGCAGGAGGCCGGCGGCATACAACACCCGCCGCGTGTTTTTCAGGCGCGGGCGCGCCGTCCGTTCATTTAAACCGGGCAATTGAATGTTTCCTTTTCGATTCGGGAATCTTCGATGCCGCCACGGTAGGGTTTTGAACTTATCGACAAGGTGACTGGAACATTACAAATACGTTATCCAGCGTTGGCCCGGTAACTTTTGCTCTAGCATGGAAGTGTGCACGGCCAATTAGAAATACAACGAAACACTTACTCTTCGAGTATCTGCCGAACAGCACTTGCCGCACTCCTGGATTCATGAAGTGCATGAAAAATCGCCCTCAGCGCTGCGACAGACCGTCGCAGAAGGCCGATTTAGGCGCATCCGATCAACGTCTTCGTTTGACCCTGAAGTGACTACAGACTTTATCCTGCACGCCTTCCTTCGGCCAAATGCCCGCAGGAAACACATTGGACCGCCGCAACTAAACAACTGAACCGGCCGATAAGAACAACAACTTCCACAGCCTGATCCATTAATTGACCCTTCAATGAAAGTGGTGATTGACCATGCGAATCCTTATTGTCGAGGACGAGCTTAAAACTGCCGAATACTTGCACCAGGGGCTGACGGAAAGCGGTTATGTCGTCGACCGTGCGGCCAACGGCGCCGACGGGCTGCACCTGGCGCAACAGCAGGCCTATGACCTGATGATCCTCGACGTCAACCTGCCGGAACTGGACGGCTGGAGCGTGCTTGAGCAACTGCGCCGCACCCGCTCCACCCGGGTGATGATGCTCACCGCCCGCGGCCGCCTGGCCGACAAGATCCGCGGCCTGGACCTGGGCGCCGACGACTATCTGGTCAAGCCGTTCGAGTTTCCCGAACTGCTGGCGCGGGTGCGCACGCTCATGCGCCGCAGCGAGAACATTCCGGTGCCGCAGGTGCTCAAGGTGGCCGACCTGGAGCTCGACCCGGGCCGTCACCGGGCCTTTCGCGACGGGCAGCGCATCGACCTCACCACCAAGGAATTCGCCCTGCTGCACCTGCTGATGCGCCAGTCCGGCGAGGTGCTGACCCGCACCCAGATCATCTCGCTGGTCTGGGACATGAACTTCGACTGCGACACCAATGTGGTGGAGGTCTCGATCCGTCGCCTGCGGGCCAAGATCGACGACCCGTTCGCCAGCAAGCTGATCCACACCCTGCGCGGCGTCGGCTATGTGCTGGAGGCGCGGGAATGAAGCCGGTCAGCCTGTCGATGCGCCTGGGGATCACGGTCAGCGCGCTGGGCGCGCTGCTGGTGGTGTTCTTGGCGGTGTTGGCCTACTTCGCCCTGACCCACGAACTGAACGCGCTGTCCCGGGACAGCCTGGCCAGCAAGATGGAACAGGTCGAACACAGCCTTTCGCTGTACACCGACCCCGGCGAAATCCGCTCCAAACCCCACATCCTGCTGGATCAGGTCATGGGCCATGACAACCTCACTCTGACCCTCTACGACCTCGACAACCCGCGCACGCCGCTGCTCAAGTCCGGCGCCGGCATGGCCGATCCGCGTCTGGAGCTCAAGGCCGCGCGGACGGCGACCGACGAACTGGCCTACACCGCCAGCACCGACTCCGCCGGGGCCAAGTTCCTCACGGCGACCAAGCTCGTGCGCCTCAAGGACGGCACCCGCGTGCCGCTGCTGCTGTCGGTGGACAACGCCCACGACCAGGCCTTGCTCAGCGCTTACCTGCGCTCGACGCTGATGGCGCTGCCGCTGCTGCTGATCTTCATCGGGCTCAGCGCCTGGGGCGCCGTGCAGCGGGGGCTGGCGCCGATGCGCGAGTTCCGCAAGGTGGCGGCGATGGTCTCGACCCAGGACCTGGATCATCGCTTGTCGGTGGTGAACATGCCCCAGGAACTGAGCGAGCTGGCCCAGGGCATCAACGTCATGCTCCATCGCCTGGACGCGGGGGTGCAGCAACTGTCGCAGTTTTCCGACGACCTGGCCCATGAACTGCGCACGCCGATCAACAACCTGATGGGCAAGGCCCAGGTGACGCTGTCCCGGGAACGCAGCGTGGAGGAGTACCAGGACGTGCTGGTGTCCTGCATCGAGGAACTGGAACGGGTGGCGCGGATCGTGTCCGACATGCTGTTCCTGGCGCAGGTCAGCCATCCTTCGGCGCTGGCGCCGTTCGAACCGGTCGAGCTGGCGGACGAAGCGCGCAAAGTGGCCGAGATGTTCGCCCTGACGGCCCAGGACAAGCGGATCCAGCTGAGCGTGATCGGCAGCGCCCGCGTGCTGGGCGACCGCCTGATGATCCAGCGGGCGATCTCCAACCTGCTCTCCAACGCCCTGCGCCACTGCCCGGACGGCAAGACGGTCACCCTGCTGATCGAACGGGGCGCCGCCCAGTCCTCGCTGCTGGTGAGCAACCCCGGCGCCGGCATCGAGGCGCAGCACCTGCCGCACCTGTTCGACCGCTTCTACCGGGTCGACAGCAGCCGCTCGCGCACCCAGGGCAGCACCGGCCTGGGCCTGGCCATTGTGCGCTCGATCATGAGCCTGCACCGGGGCGTGGCCGAGGTGAAGAGCCTGCCGGGCGCGATGACGGTGTTCAGGTTGGGGTTTCCCAATTCGGATACGTGAGTCGCTCCGGCTCGATGGGGTGCACCGCAGCTCTTGTAGGATTCGTTACCGCTGCGCCCCATCCCCCCACAAACGCCGAAAGCTCGCGCCGTAACGTCCGTTTCGTCCTACAGCCAGCCTCAGTGAAACTCTTTAGGGTAGTGCCTGACGGATGGACTATCGGAGCGAGGCCGGATGATGAAACGGGACACCTTTTGCGAATGGATTGAAGGCCTTGATACGTTGGCCGTTCGACAACAGGTTTGGGGCGCGGCAACGGCATACGGAGCGGGATCAGTCCGCCGGGCACTTGTCTGCGCTGAACAATCGCACCCTTTTGCGGCCCCACAACATTCTGGCTATATTTGTCCAGAACTCAGGGGAAACATGATGATCATCGTTCCGTTGGCCGAAGCCAAAAACAACCTGTCCAAACTCGTCGATGAAGCCGCAGCCGGAAAAATCATCACGATTGCCAAACATGGTCGTGCACTCGCACGCCTCGTTCCCGCCGGAAAACCCGATGCCCGGCGCATCGGAGCCATGAAGGGAAAACTGACGCTACCCGATGACTTCGACGCCCCATTGTCAGACGAGATGCTGGATGCCTTCGAAGGCACTCAAGCATGAGGTTGTTGCTCGATACCCATATCCTGCTCTGGACACTCGATGACAACCCGAGACTGTCGATCAAGGCCAGAAAGCTCATCGACAACGCTGCCGACATCTATGTCAGTGCAGCATCGTTTTGGGAGATGGCGATCAAAGTGGGGCTCGGCAAGCTGAGTGTCGATCTGGAGGAAATCCGCCAATACTGCCTCGAAAGCGGTTTCATCGAACTGCCCGTATCCACCGAACACGCCATCGCCGTGAAGGATCTTCAGCCTCATCACCGCGACCCCTTCGACCGTCTGATCATCGCCGCCGCACTGACAGAGCCCATGAAATTGCTGACCGCCGACCCTGTGGTGGCTCAATACACCGATCTGGCTGTTCTGGTTTAATCCGATGCAGAAACAAGAACGGCACCTTCCGGTGCCGTTCATTCGTTACGTCCCCGCCCTCACTTGCGCGCCGCCTCCCACGACTTGAGCAGTTCGTTGTAGCTCACGGTCTCGCCCTTGGGCTTTTCGTTGGCCAGTTTCGGCTTCGGTGCGCCGGGTTGGTCGAACCAGTATTGCGCATCGCGCTCGGGGTTCATTTTCGGCGCGCAGGTGGCCTGGGCCTTGGAGCGTTCCAGGCGGGTCATGATCGCGTCCTGATCCTTGGCCAGGCCGTCGAGGGCTTCCTGCGGGGTCTTGTCGCCGCTGGCGGCCTCGGCGATGTGGCTCCACCAAAGCTGCGCCAGGCGCGGGTAGTCAGGCACGTTGGTGCCGGTCGGCGTCCACTGGATGCGGGCCGGGCTGCGGTAGAACTCCACCAGGCCGCCGAGCTTGGGCGCCAGGTCGGTCATGGCCTGGGAGTTGATGTCCGACTCGCGGATCGGCGTCAGGCCGACGATGGTTTTCTTCAGCGACACGGTTTTCGAGGTCACGAACTGCGCGTACAGCCAGGCCGCGAGCTTCTGCTTCTCGGGCGTGGACTTCATGAACGTCCAAGAACCCACGTCCTGATAGCCCAGCTTCATCCCCTCTTCCCAGTACGGCCCGCGCGGCGACGGCGCCATCCGCCATTTCGGCGTGCCGTCGGCGTTGACCACCGGCAGGCCCGGCTTGGTCATGTCGGCGGTGAACGCGGTGTACCAGAAGATCTGCTGGGCGATGTTGCCCTGGGACGGCACCGGCCCCGATTCGGAGAAGGTCATGCCTGCGGCTTCCGGCGGCGCGTACTTCTTCAGCCAGTCGACGTATTTGGTGGTGGCGAACACCGCCGCCGGGCCGTTGGTGTCGCCGCCGCGGGTCACGCTGGAGCCCACCGGATGGCAGTCCTCGACGCGGATCCCCCACTCGTCCACCGGCAAGCCGTTGGGCAGGCCCTTGTCGCCGCCGCCGGCCATGGAGAACCAGGCGTCGGTGAAACGCCAGCCCAGGGACGGATCCTTCTTGCCGTAGTCCATGTGCCCGTAGATGCGCTTGCCGTCGATTTCCTTGACGTCTTCGCTAAAGAACTTGGCGATGTCCTCGTAGGCCGACCAGTTCACCGGCACGCCCAGCTCATAGCCGTACTTTTCCTTGAACTTGGCCTTCAGGTCCGCGCGCTCGAACCAGTCGGCGCGGAACCAGTACAGGTTGGCGAACTGCTGGTCGGGCAATTGGTACAGCTTGCCGTCCGGCGCGGTGGTGAACGAGGTGCCGATGAAGTCCTTGAGATCCAGGGTCGGCGAAGTGAAGTCCTTGCCTTCGTTGGCCATCAGGTCGCTGATCGCTTCGGTCTTGCCGTAGCGAAAATGCGTGCCGATCAGGTCGGAGTCGTTGACCCAACCGTCATAGATGCTCTTGTCCGACTGCATCACGGTCTGCAGCTTCTCCACCACGTCGCCTTCCTGGAGCAGGTCGTGGGTGACCTTGATCCCGGTGATTTCGGTGAAGGCCTTGGCCAGCACCTTGGACTCATACTCGTGGGTGGTCAGGGTTTCCGAGACGACCTTGATGTCCATCCCGCGAAACGGCTCGGCGGCCTTGATGAACCACTTCAGTTCCGCCAGTTGCTGATCGGCCGTCAGGGTGGACGGCTTGAACTCGCTGCCGATCCACTTCTTCGCCGCCTCTTCGTAGGCATCGGCCCAGGCCGAAGCGCTCAGACCGCTCAAGGCCAGCAGGGCCGCCAATGAAATGCTATGTCGCAGCTTATTGTTTTTGTCGAACATAGAGACCTCCTGTTTAAGTTCCGGAGCCGCATCGCCGAGCGATTCGGTCACCCCCAACGCATCACAGCCAACAGCCACACCACAGACAACGCAAACGCTATCCAGATGCTCCAACCGGTGACGCCGATCACCAGCAAATGCAGGTAGGCGCTGCCCAGAAGACCGATGAACAAGCGGTCGCCACGGGTGGTGGCGATCGGCAGGAAACCTTTGCGCACAACGCTTGGCGAACGCAGCTCCCAGGTGGTCATGGCCACCAGGATCAGGGCGATGACGCCAAAGAACGCCGCCGTCGGGATCGTCCAGCTCATCCATTCCATCATCGGTTCCTCATACCCGGCCCAGGGCAAAGCCCTTGGCCACGTGGTTGCGGACAAACCAGATCACCAGCATGCCCGGCAAAATGGTCAACACCCCCGCCGCCGCCAGCACGCCCCAGTCGATGCCCGACGCGGACACCGTGCGGGTCATCACCGCCGCGATGGGCTTGGCGTTCACCGACGTCAGCGTGCGCGCCAACAGCAGCTCGACCCAGGAAAACATGAAGCAGAAGAACGCCGTGACGCCGATGCCGGAGCCGATCAGCGGGATGAAGATCTTCACGAAGAACTTGGGGAAACTGTAGCCGTCGATGTAGGCGGTCTCGTCGATTTCCTTGGGCACCCCGGACATGAAGCCCTCCAGGATCCACACCGCCAGCGGCACGTTGAACAGGCAGTGGGCCAGCGCCACCGCGATGTGGGTGTCGAACAGGCCGATCGACGAATACAGCTGGAAGAACGGCAGCAGGAACACCGCCGGCGGCGCCATGCGGTTGGTCAGCAGCCAGAAGAACAGGTGCTTGTCGCCCAGGAACCGGTAGCGCGAGAACGCATAGGCCGCCGGCAGCGCCACGCTCAGGGAAATCACCGTGTTCAGGCTCACGTAGTACAGCGAGTTGAGGTAGCCGGTGTACCAGCTCGGGTCGGTGAAGATCACCTTGTAGTTGTGCCAGGTGAAGTCCTGGGGAAACACCGTCAGCCCGCCGAGGATCTCGGTGTTGCTCTTGAACGACATGTTCAGCAGCCAGTAGATCGGCACCAGCAGGAACAGGATGTACACCAGCAGCGGAATCAGCTTTCTCTTGCTCATGGCCGGGCCTCAGCGGTTGGCGTCGTTGTGGGTCATGGCCGTGTAGAACAGCCAGGACACCAGCAGGATGATCAGGAAGTACACCAGCGAGAACGCCGCCGCCGGCCCCAGATCGAATTGGCCGACGGCCATCTGGGTCAGCGTCTGGCTCAGGAACGTGGTGGCGTTGCCCGGCCCGCCGCCGGTGAGCACGAACGGCTCGGTGTAGATCATGAAACTGTCCATGAAGCGCAGCATCACCGCGATCAGCAGCACGCTTTTCAGCTTGGGCAACTGAATGTGGCGGAACACCGCCCAGGCCGAGGCCCGGTCGATCCGCGCCGCCTGGTAGTACACGTCGGGGATCGCCCGCAGGCCGGAGAAGCACAGCAGCGCCACCAGCGACGTCCAGTGCCACACGTCCATCACCAGCACCGTGACCCAGGCGTCCATGGTGTTGGCCGCGTAGTTGTAGCTGATGCCCACGGCATTGAGGCCCGCCCCGAGCAGGCCGATGTCGGCGCGGCCGAAGATCTGCCAGATGGTGCCCACCACGTTCCACGGGATCAGCAGCGGGATCGCCAGCACGATCAGCACCACCGACGACCAGCGGCCCTTGGTCGGCATGGTCAGGGCGATGGCGATGCCCAGCGGGATCTCGATCGCCAGCACGCAGGCCGAATAGATGAACTGGCGCAGCAGCGAGTCGTGCAGGCGCGGGTCGAGCAGCACCTGCCGGTACCAGTCGGCGCCGACGAAGTAGCGGCTGGACTGGTCGAAGATGTCCTGCACCGAATAGTTGACCACCGTCATCATCGGGATCACGGCGCTGAACGCCACCAGCAGGAACACCGGCAGCACCAGCCACCAGGCCTTGTTGTTCTGCACCTTGTTCATGGCAGCACCTCGCTGTCGTCGGTGGTGTCGAGCAGGAACTCGTCGGCATAGACCATCAGCCACTGGGCCGGAAAACTGATGTGCGCAATGCCCTGGGGCACCGGCTTGTCTTCGGCCAGGCGCACCTTGAGCGGCACGCCGTCGAGGTTGAGGGTGAGGATCTTGTAGGTGCCAAGGTCTTCGACGTGCACGACCTTGGCCTGCAGGGCGTCCTCGAACGGCTCGTCCCAGACATGGACGAACTCGGGGCGGATGCCGACCTTGAGGTTCTTCCACTGGCCGTGCTCGATGTGGCGCTGCAGGGCCTCGGACAACGGCAGGTGGGTCGAGGCGAACCCCACCCCGCCGGGCTGCGGCTGCACCTCGATCAGGTTCATCCCCGGGCTGCCGATGAAGTAGCCGACGAAGGTGTGGCTCGGCCGCTCGAACAGTTCCCGCGGCGTGCCGAACTGGACGATCTGGCCGCCGTACATCACCGCGATCTTGTCGGCGAAGGTCGAGGCCTCCAGCTGATCGTGGGTGACGTAGACCATGGTGATGTTGAACTGCTCGTGGATCTGCTTGAGCTTGCGCCGCAGTTTCCATTTCAGGTGCGGGTCGATCACCGTCAGCGGCTCGTCGAACAGGATCGCCGAGACATCGTCGCGCACCAGCCCGCGGCCCATGGAGACTTTCTGCTTTTCGTCGGCGGTAAGGTTGCGGGCCTTCTTGTTCAGCAGGCTCTGCAGGTCGAGGACGTCGGCGATCTCCTGCACCTTGCTGTGCACCTTCGCCTCCGCCAGCCCCTGGTTGCGCAGCGGGAACGCCAGGTTGTCGAACACCGTCATGGTGTCGTAGACCACCGGGAACTGGAACACCTGGGCGATGTTGCGCTGCTCCGGCGACAGGTCGTTGACCGCTTTGCCGTCGAACAGCACATGACCCTGCGACGGGCTGAGCAGGCCGGAAATGATGTTGAGCAAGGTGGACTTGCCGCAGCCCGACGGGCCGAGCAAGGCATACGCGCCGCCCTGCTCCCAGACGTGATCCATCTCGCGGATCGCGTAGTCCTCAGGCCCCGCCGGGGTGCGGGTGTAGCTGTGGGCCAGGTGCTGCAAGCGGATCTCGGCCATCAGGCGACCCTCGCGACGCGCCGGCCCGGTGCCTGCACCAGACGGCCCTGCGCATCGAACACGAACAGTTTATGGGTGGGGATGTAGATGCGGATCGGCGCGTCGACGTCGTACTCGTGGACGCCCGGCAGGTGCAGCACCAGCAGGAAATGCTCGTTGCGCACGTGCAGGAAGGTTTCCGAGCCGCTGATCTCCGCCACTTCGACGGTGACCGCCAGCTCCAGGTCGTCATCGTTGCTCGGCACCAGCGAGATGTGGCTGGGACGCACGCCGAAGCGGAATTCGCCCTCGCCCACCGGGCGCAGGTCGACGTTCAGCGGGAAGTGCACGAAGTTGGCGAAGCTCACCTCGTTGCCGGCGATCCGGCCCGGCATCAGGTTGATCGGCGGCTCGGAGAACAGCTCGGCGGCCAGCACGGTCTTGGGCTGCTGGTAGACCTCGGTCGAGACGCCGCTCTGGATCACCCGGCCCTCGTGAAGGATGGTGGTGGTGCCGCCCAGGGCCAGCGCCTCGTTGGGCTCGGTGGTGGCGTAGACGGCGATGGTGTGGCGGGCCTTGAACAGCTCGCGCATTTCCTGGCGCAGTTCCTCGCGCAGCTTGTAGTCGAGGTTGACCAGCGGTTCGTCGAACAGGATCAGCTCGGCGTCCTTGACCAGCGCCCGGGCCATGGCCGTGCGCTGCTGCTGGCCGCCGGACAGTTCCAGCGGATGGCGCTTGAGGAACTTCTCGATGCGCAGCATCTTCGCCGTCTCCAGCACCTTGGCCTGGATCACGTCGTCGGCGATCCCGGCCTGGCGCAGCGGCGAGGCGATGTTCTCGAACACCGTCATGGTCGGGTAATTGATGAACTGCTGATAGACCATCGACACGTTGCGCAACCGCACCGGGCGCTGGGTGACATCGACGCCGTTCATCAGGATGCGGCCGCTGTCGGGCTTGTCCAGCCCGGCCATCAGGCGCATCAGGCTGGTCTTGCCGGACAGCGTGCGCCCCAGCAGAACGTTGAAGGATCCGGGTTCGAAGGTCAGGCAGGCATCGTCGATCCAGGTCTGGCCCTCGACGGTGCGGCTGACATGCTCCAGGGTGAGTGACATGGCTCGGCCTTTTTATTGTTGGAGTCCTGTGGCGTGTGCAGCAGAGCGACATTCGTGCCAGAAATCCCAAGCCGTTGATTTGTCGCGAAAATCGCCGAAAGCGCCGACAAACCCTGTTCATTGCTGAACACATTTGAACACCTCGGCGATTGACAATGAACACAGGTGAACAACACTCTACCGAGGCTTTCGCCCGGTCCCGTGGGCCCCATAACAACAATAAGAACGCTGCATCCGGAGGCTGACCGCCATGGCCGCACCCGCCTCGCCGCTGTCCCATGACGCCATCGTCCAGACCTCCTGGTCCCGCTGCCGCGCCTACGGCCTGAGCCATCAGAGCGTCCCGGCGTTCGACCAGTTGCCCGCCGCCGGCATCGCCCGCCTGCTCGACAGCCACCACTCGCTGGTGCAGACCACCCACCAGGAAGTGCTGCCCTACTACGAGAACATCCTGAGCAACTCCAACTGCCTGATCATGCTCGCCGACAACCAGGGCCAGGTGCTGACGTCCTGGGGCACCCAGCGCTTCATCGAGCCGAACCTGGCCCGGGGTTTCCAGGCCGGCGCCAGCTGGATGGAACGCTCCAGCGGCACCAACGCCATCGGCACGGCCCTGGCCTGCGAGCAGGCGGTGCACATCGAGCATGACGAGCATTTCCTCAAGGCCAACCGCTTCATGACCGGTTCGGCCGCGCCGATCTTCGACGCCGAACGCAAGGTGATCGCGGTGCTGGATGTCTCCAGCGACAGCTACCTGCCGCCCTCCCACACCCTGGGCATGGTCAAGATGATGAGCCAGACCGTGGAGAACCGGCTGATCCTCAACCTGTTCCGCGGCCAGCACTTCGAGCTGACCTTCAACACCGGGTTGAACAACCTCGACAGCCAGTGGGCCGGGCTTTTGGTCTTCGACGAAAGCGGCCAGGTGCTGTCGGCCAACCGCCGGGCCGACAACCTGCTGGGCCTGCGCCTGTCGCGGGTGAGCGTCGAAAGCCTGTTCCAGGTGTCGCTGCTGGAATTGATCAACCAGCCCGACGGCCTGCCGTTCGCGTTGCAGACCGCAGGGCGCAACCGCTTCCAGTGCCTGCTGAGGCGGCCGAAACAGGCGCTCGTCCAGCCCCGGGTGTTCGCCGAACCGAAGGCGGCTGCGCCCGCCGCCGTCAGCCTGGGCACCCTGCACTTCGGCGACAGCCGCGTGGAAAAGGCCGTGCGCCAGGCCGAACGCCTGCTGGAGAAAGACATTCCGCTGCTGATCCACGGCGAGACCGGCGTCGGCAAGGAAGTCTTCGTCAAGGCCTTGCACCAGGCCAGCTCCCGCAGCAAACAGGCGTTCATCGCCGTCAACTGCGCGGCGATCCCCGCCGAACTGGTGGAGTCCGAACTGTTCGGCTACGAAAAGGGCGCGTTCACCGGCGCCAACCAGAAAGGCAGCATCGGCCTGATCCGCAAGGCCGACAAAGGCACGCTGTTCCTCGACGAGATCGGCGACATGCCCCTGCCAACCCAGGCCCGCCTGCTGCGGGTGCTGCAGGAGCGTTGCGTGCAGCCGGTGGGCAGCGGCGAGCTGTTCCCGGTGGACTTGCGGATCATCTCCGCCACCAACCGCTCGTTGCGCGAACAGGTGCAGCTGGGGCGCTTTCGCGAAGACCTGTATTACCGCATCGGCGGCCTGACGCTGGAACTGCCGCCCTTGCGCGAGCGCAGCGATAAGGAGGCGCTGTTCAAACGGTTATGGGAACAGCATCGCGAACCCACGCAATGGGCGGGGTTGAGCCAGGAGGTGCTGGAATTGTTTGGCCGTCATCCGTGGCCCGGCAACCTGCGCCAGGTCAGCAGCGTGATGCAGGTGGCGCTGGCCATGGCCGAAGATCAACCGGTGCGACCCGAACACTTGCCGGATGATTTTTTTGTCGATCTGGAGATGGAGCCGGTGGAGACGATGGCGCCGTTGGGGATCGACCTGAACGATGCCGAAGCGCTGAACCGGGAGTTGCGGGCGGCCGGAGGGAACATTTCCCACTTGGCGCGGCGATTGGGGGTCAGCCGCAACACCCTGTACAAGCGGTTGCGCCAGGCTGAATGACGCACTAGACGGGCGGGCCTCATCGCTGGCAAGCCAGCTCCCACAGGGAATTGAGTCGTCCGCAAAACTGATGAACACCTGTGAAATCTGTGGGAGCTGGCTTGCCAGCGATAGCGTCAGCCCGGACGCCTCAGGATCCTGAGGCAGCAAAAAAACAAAACCCGCACAAGGCGGGTTTTGTTTTGCGGCAAGCAACGGCAATCAGTCAGCCAGACGCCAGGTCGTGCCGCCCTTGCCGTCTTCCAGCACCACGCCCATGGCGGTGAGCTGGTCGCGGATGCGGTCGGATT
Source organism: Pseudomonas sp. B35(2017) (assembly GCF_002113645.1). Classification (NCBI taxonomy): domain Bacteria; kingdom Pseudomonadati; phylum Pseudomonadota; class Gammaproteobacteria; order Pseudomonadales; family Pseudomonadaceae; genus Pseudomonas; species Pseudomonas sp. B35(2017). The sequence continues at coordinate 200,541 of NZ_NEIZ01000004.1, forward strand.
CGGCCCAGTCCTTGCCGGCCCGCGCCGCCAGGCGTGCAGCGATCAGCGCTTCGACCTCGGCCGCATCGACACGCCCTTCGGCGCCGGCCTGCAGGAAGTCGTCGGCCTCCAGCTGCAGCACGCCCAGCACGCTGGCCAGTTCCTTCAGGCGCGCCGCCAGACCGGCCGCCGCGTCGATGTCGCTTTCGCGCAGGCGGTTGATCTCGCGCACCATCTCGAACAGCACCGCACAGGCTTCCGGCGTGCCGAAGTCGTCGTTCATCACCGTGGTGAAACGCTCGACGAACGCCTCGCCACCGGCCGGCGCCACGGCCGGCAGGCCTTTCAACGCATGGTAGAAACGCTCCAGGGCGCCCTTGGCGTCCTTGAGGTTGTCTTCCGAATAGTTGATCGCGCTGCGGTAGTGGCTCGACACCAGCAAGTAACGCACGACTTCCGGGTGGTACTTGTCGAGCACGTCGCGGATGGTGAAGAAGTTGTTCAAGGACTTGGACATCTTCTCGCCATTGATGCGGATCATGCCGCAGTGCATCCACGCGTTGGCGTAGGTCTTGCCGGTGGCCGCCTCGCTCTGGGCGATCTCGTTCTCGTGGTGCGGGAACTCCAGGTCGCTGCCGCCGCCGTGGATGTCGAAGGTCTCGCCCAGGCAGCAGGTGGACATCACCGAGCACTCGATGTGCCAGCCCGGACGCCCGGCGCCCCACGGCGATTCCCAGCTCGGCTCGCCCGGCTTGGCCGCTTTCCACAGCACGAAGTCCAGCGGATCCTGCTTGGCCTCGTCGACCTCGATCCGCGCGCCGATGCGCAGGTCTTCGATCTTCTTGCGCGACAGCTTGCCGTAGCCCATGAACTTGCCGACGCGGTAGTACACGTCGCCGTTGCCCGGCGCGTAGGCGTAGCCCTTGTCGATCAGGGTCTGGATCATCGCGTGCATGCCCGGGATGTGGTCGGTGGCACGCGGTTCCATGTCCGGCTTGAGGATGTTCAGGCGCGCTTCGTCCTCGTGCATCGCCGCGATCATGCGCTCGGTCAGCGCTTCGAACGACTCGCCGTTCTCGTTGGCCCGGTTGATGATCTTGTCGTCGATGTCGGTGATGTTGCGCACATAGGTCAGGTCGTAGCCGCTGAACCGCAGCCAGCGGGTCACCAGGTCGAACGCGACCATGCTGCGGCCGTGGCCCAGGTGGCAGAAGTCGTACACGGTCATGCCGCACACGTACATGCGCACCTTGTTGCCGTCCAGCGGCTTGAAGGCTTCTTTGCTCTTGGTGAGCGTGTTGTAGATCGTAAGCACGTTAATTCCTTGACTGAATCACTGACCCCAGGAGTCGCGCAGGGTCACGGTACGGTTGAATACCGGTGCGCCCGGTTTCGAGTCCTTGATGTCTGCGACGAAGTAGCCTTCGCGCTCGAACTGGAAACGGTCTTCCGGCTGTGCGTTGCCGAGCGAAGGTTCGGCACGACAACCGGTGAGGACCTGCAGGGAGTCAGGGTTGATGTTGTCCAGGAAGCTGGCGCCGTCCTCGGCCTTCTCCGGGTTCGGAGAACGGAACAGGCGATCGTACAGGCGCACTTCGCACTCGACGCTGGCGGCCGCCGGCACCCAGTGGATAACGCCCTTGACCTTGCGGCCTTCAGGGTTCTTGCCCAGGGTGTCCGGGTCGTACGAGCAGCGCAGCTCGACGATGTTGCCGTCGGCATCCTTGATGGCCTCGTCCGCGCGGATCACGTAGCTGCCGCGCAGGCGCACTTCGCCGGCCGGCTCCAGGCGCTTGTAGCCCTTGGGCGGCTCTTCCATGAAGTCGTCGCGGTCGATGTAGATTTCCCGGGCGAACGGCAGGACGCGTACGCCCATGTCCTCTTTCGGGTGGCACGGCAGTTCGAGGTTCTCGACCTGGCCTTCCGGGTAATTGGTGATGACCACCTTCAGCGGACGCAGCACGCACATGGCGCGCGGCGCGCTCTGGTCGAGGTCGTCGCGGATGCTGAACTCAAGCATGCCGAAGTCCACCACGCCGTCGGAACGGTTGGTGCCGATCATTTCGCAGAAGTTGCGGATCGATTTCGGCGTGTAGCCACGGCGGCGGAAGCCCGACAGCGTGGACATGCGCGGATCGTCCCAGCCGTTGACGTGCTTCTCGTCGACCAGTTGCTTGAGCTTGCGCTTGCTGGTGATGGTGTAGTTCAGGTTCAGGCGACTGAACTCGTACTGGCGCGGGTGCGCCGGCACCGACAGGTTGTCGAGGAACCAGTCGTACAGCGGACGGTGGCCTTCGAACTCCAGGGTGCAGATCGAGTGGGTGATGCCTTCGATGGCGTCCGACTGACCGTGGGTGAAGTCGTAGTTGGGGTAGATGCACCACTTGTCGCCCGTCTGGTGGTGATGGGCGTGGCGGATGCGGTACAGGATCGGGTCGCGCAGGTTCATGTTCGGCGAGGCCATGTCGATCTTGGCGCGCAGCACGCGGGCGCCGTCCGGGAACTCGCCGGCGCGCATGCGGGCGAACCAGTCCAGGTTCTCTTCCACCGAACGGTCGCGGAACGGGCTGTCCTTGCCGGCCTCGGTCAGGCTGCCGCGGTATTCCTTGGCCTGGTCGGGCGTCAGGTCGCAGACGTAGGCCTTGCCGGCCTTGATCAGCTCGACGGCCCAGTCGTGCAGCTGGTCGAAGTACTGCGAGGCGTAGCGCACTTTGCCGGCCCATTCGAAGCCCAGCCATTTGACGTCGCTTTCGATGGCGTCGATGTATTCCTGGTCTTCCTTGGCCGGGTTGGTGTCGTCGAAACGCAGGTGGGTGACGCCGCCGAACTCCTGGGCCAGGCCGAAGTTCACGCAGATCGACTTGGCGTGGCCGATGTGCAGGTAGCCGTTGGGCTCAGGCGGGAAACGGGTGACGATCTGCGTGTGCTTGCCCGAGTCCAGATCCGCCTGGATGATCGGGCGCAGGAAATTGACCGGCACGGCTGGGCCGGTCTTGGCGTTCGAGGTCGGGTCGACGGTGGGCTTGCTCATAGGATCCTTGACGTACATGTGCGCGGCCGCCGTGAGGGGGCCAGACAAAACAAAGCCGCTATCATAGCCGATGCCGTCAAGGGGCTGACAGAGCAGGCCCCACAAAAGGAACGCATTTAATCGCGGACCGGTGAAAAACAGCCTCGAAATTCGCGCCCGTCACGCTAAACTGCGCACCTTGGCCGAAACCGGCTGAACCGGTTGCGGGGCCTGAGGCTCCAAGACCACGAATTCCTTATAAAGAGTACTGACCATGACTCAAGTCAAACTGACCACCAACCACGGTGACATCGTCATCGAACTGAACGCTGAAAAGGCCCCGATCACCGTGGCCAACTTCATCGAATACGTTAAGAAAGGTCACTACGAGAACGTCGTGTTCCACCGCGTCATCAAGGGCTTCATGATCCAGGGCGGCGGTTTCGAGCCGGGCATGTCGGAAAAGAAAGACAAGAGCCCGAGCATCCAGAACGAAGCCGACAACGGCCTGAAGAACGACAAGTACACCATCGCCATGGCCCGCACCATGGAGCCGCATTCGGCTTCGGCGCAGTTCTTCATCAACGCCTCCGACAACAGCTTCCTGAACCACACCGGCAAGACCGTTCAGGGCTGGGGCTACGCCGTGTTCGGCAAAGTGGTTGAAGGCACCGACGTGGTCGACAAGATCGAAGGCGTGTCCACCACCTCCAAGGCCGGCCACCAGGACGTGCCGAAAGACGACGTGATCATCGAGAAAGCCGAGATCATCGAAGCGTGATATTGCTGATTTCAGACTTGCATCTGGAAGAGGAGCGCCCGGACATCACCCGGGCGTTTCTGGATTTGCTCGCCGGACGCGCCCGCTCGGCGAGTGCGCTGTACATCCTGGGCGACTTTTTCGAGGCGTGGATCGGCGACGATGCCATGACTGCGTTCCAGCGTTCCATCTGCCGGGCCCTGCGCGAACTGAGCGACAGCGGCACCGCAATCTTTCTGATGCACGGCAACCGCGACTTCCTGCTCGGCCAGGCCTTCTGCAAAGAGGCCGGCTGCACGCTGCTGAAGGATCCGAGTGTCGTGCAACTCAACGGCGAACCCGTCCTGCTGATGCACGGCGACAGCCTATGCACCCGCGACGAAGCCTACATGAAGCTGCGCCGCTACCTGCGCAACCCCGTCACCCTGTTCATCCTGCGCCACCTGCCCTTGGGCACGCGGCACAAGCTGGCGCGCAAGCTGCGCAGCGAAAGCCGTGCGCAGACGCGGATGAAGGCCAACGACATCGTCGACGTCACGCCCGAGGAAATCCCGCGGATCATGGAGGAACACGGGGTGAAGACCCTGATCCACGGCCACACCCACCGGCCGGCCATCCACAAGCTCCAATTGGGCGACCAGGCGGCCAAGCGGATCGTGCTGGGGGACTGGGACCGCCAGGGCTGGGCATTGCAGGTGGACGACAACGGCTTTGCGCTGGCGCCGTTCGATTTCGCTCCGCCGCCGGCGTTGCCTTCTCCCGCGCCTTAATCCTGCGGCGCCTGCTGGCGATAGCGTCCGCAAGGACGCCAAAGCGCACACCTCAGTGGCCGCTGGCCTCCGGCCCCGCCTTGGCGGAAAACGGCGGCTTGGCCAGCCACACGATCAGGATCAGCGCCATGAACCCCCACCCCAGCAGCGTGAAATAGTCCACGGTGGAAAGCATGTAGGCCTGGCCGGTCAGCACATGATCCAGTTGCGCATACGCCGGGTTGCCCGCCCCGCCCAGGTTGTTCAGCGCCTCCCGGGTGGCCGGCTCGTAGGTGCTGATGCTTTCGCTCATGTAGGCATGGTGCTGGTCGGCGCGGCGGATCCAGATCCAGGTGGTCAGCGAGGCCGCGAAGCTGCCGCCCAGGGTACGCAGGAACGTCGCCAGCCCGGCGCCGTCGGCGATCTGGTGCGGCGGCAGGTCGGACATCAGGATGCTCAGGGTCGGCATGAAGAACAGCGCCACGCCGATGCCCATGAACAGCTGCACGAGGGCGACGTGCTGGAAGTCCACCTCGTTGGTGAACTCGGCGCGCATGAAGCAGCTCAGGCCGATCGCCAGGAACGCCAGCCCCGCCAACAGGCGCAGGTCGAACTTGTGCGCGTACTTGCCGACGAACGGCGACAGCACCACCGGCAAGATGCCGATCGGCGCCACCGCCAGCCCGGCCCAGGTGGCGGTGTAGCCCATCTGGGTCTGCAGCCACTGCGGCAGGATCAGGTTGATGCCGAAGAACCCCGCGTAGCCCAGCACCAGCACCAGCGTGCCGATGCGAAAATTGCGGTGCGAGAACAGGCGCAGGTTGACCACCGGATGCCGGTCGGTCATTTCCCAGATCACGAACACCGCCAGCGCCACCACCGAGATCGCCGCGCCGATGATGATGAAGCTCGACTCGAACCAGTCCAGGTCATTGCCCTTGTCGAGGATCACCTGCAACGCGCCGACGCCGATGATCAATGAGATCAGCCCCACGTAATCCATCGGCTGACGGCTGGTGACCACCGGCCGCTTGGCCAGTTGCTGGCGCACCACCATCACCGCGAAGATCCCGATGGGCACGTTGATGAAGAAGATCCACGGCCAGCTGTAGCTATCGGTGATCCAGCCGCCGAGGATGGGGCCGGCGATCGGCGCCACCACCGTGACCATCGCCAGCAACGCCAGGGCCATGCCGCGCCTGGCCGGCGGGTAGACCGCGATCAGCAGGGTCTGGGTCATCGGGTACAGGGGACCGGCCACCAGCCCTTGCAGGACGCGAAAGCCGATCAGTTCCGGCATCGACGTGGAAATGCCGCACAGGAACGAGGCCAGCACGAACAGCATGGTCGCCCACAGGAACAGCTTCACCTCGCCGAAGCGCCGGCTCAGCCAGCCGGTGAGCGGCAGCGCGATGGCGTTGCTCACGGCAAACGAGGTGATCACCCAGGTGCCCTGCTCCGAACTCACGCCGAGGTTGCCGGAGATGGTCGGCAGCGCCACGTTGGCGATGGTGGTGTCGAGCACTTGCATGAAGGTCGCCAGCGACAGGCCGATGGTGCTGAGCACCAGGCTGGGCGGCGCAAAAGAGGCGTTATTGCTCATTGCGGATCCTTGGAGCCTGTTTGTAGGAGCAAGCGGGCGCGCGAGGGCGACGCTCTTGCCGGCATCTGCGTTGCCGGGATGGTCGCCTTCGCGGGCAAGCCCGCTCCCACAGGGAGGGTGTCAGCGTTGCGCGGTCTTGCTGACGGCGGCGCTGTTGTCGTGGATCAACTGGGTGATCATCGCGTCGGCCTCGGACAGCTGACGGTCATACACGCTGGTGGTGAACGACGCCTTCTGCGGCGGCTGCTGGGCCAGCACCGGACCGCTCTGGTCGTGCAGGTTGACCTCGACGTTGGTCGACAGACCCACGCGCAGCGGATGCTTGGCCAGCTCTTCGGCGTTGATGTGGATGCGCACCGGCACGCGCTGGACGATCTTGATCCAGTTGCCGGTGGCGTTCTGCGCCGGCAGCAGGGCGAACGCGCTGCCGGTGCCGGCGCCGAGGCTGTCCACGGTGCCGCTGTACTTCACGTCGCTGCCGTAGATGTCCGACTCGATCTCCACCGGCTGGCCCATGCGCATGTCGCGCAACTGGGTTTCCTTGAAGTTGGCGTCGATCCACAGTTGGTTCAGCGGGATCACCGCCATCAGCGCGGTGCCCGGCTGCACGCGTTGGCCCAGCTGGACGGTGCGCTTGGCGACATAACCGGTGACCGGCGCGATCAGCGTGCTGCGCGCGTTGTTCAGGTAGGCCTGACGCAGTTCGGCGGCGGCGGCCATCACGTCCGGGTGCGACGACACCACGGTGTCATCGACCAGCGCACTGGTGGTCTTGAGTTGCTGCTTGGCGTTGGCCAGGGCGTTCTGCGCCGAGGTCAGGTCGTCACGGGCGTGGGACAGCTCTTCCTGGGAAATCGCCCCGCCGGCGGCGAGGTTCTTGCGGCGGTTGAAGTTGTCCTGGGCCTTCTGCACTTCGGCCTGCTGGGCGTTGACCTGGGCTTTCATGCCGTCGACGTTGCTGTACAGGCCGCGCACCTGGCGCACGGTGCGGGCCAGTTTGGCCTGGGCGCTCTGCAGGCCGACTTCGGCGTCGTTCGGGTCGAAGTTCACCAGCACCTGGCCTTCTTGCACCAGGTCGCCGTCGTCGGCTCCGATGCTGACCACGGTACCGGTCACCAACGGCGTGATCTCGACCACGTTGCCGTTGACGTAGGCGTCGTCGGTGCTTTCGCTGAAGCGGCCGTAGAACTGGTGATAGCCCCAGACGCCGGCGCAGGCGACGGCGACCGCAACGGCCAGCCCCGCCAGCATCGCCTTGCGCTTGCGCGGGTTGCCGGTGTCTTGAGCGTTGTCTTGAGCTTGAGTGTTTTGCGCAGTGGCCATGGCAAGTACCTTGAATTAGTTGTGCGGCGTGGCTGGAACGGCGTTGGCTGCGCTCAGGGTGTCACCCTGGAAGCCGCCGCCCAGCGCTTGCATCAGTTGAATCGACAGGTCGATCTGCTCGGCGTTGAGGCTGGCCAGCTGACGCTGGGCCTGCAGCAGTTGCTGCTCGATGCTGAGCACGTCCAGGTAGTTGCCGATGCCGGAACCGTAACGCTGGACGACGGTGTTGTAGGACTCCTGGGCGATCTCGGTCGCGTGCTGCTGGGCGCCGATCTGCCGGCCGATGTCACGCAACTGGTTGAGGCTGTCGCTGACATCGCCCAATGCTTTCACCAGGCTTTTGTTGTACTGCGCCACCGCCAGGTCGTAGTCGGCGTCCTTGGCGTCGAGGTTGGCCCGCAAGCGTCCGCCGTCGAAGATCGGCACGGACAGGGTCGGCGCGATGTTGAAGAAGCGGCTGGCGGAACCGAACATCGCGTCGCCCAGCAAGGACTCGGCGCCGGCGGCGGCCGTCAGGTTCAGGTTGGGGTAGAAGCGGGTCTTGGCCGAGGCGATGTCCTTGCTCGCGGCCTCCACGCGCCAGCGTGCGGCCACCAGGTCCGGGCGACGGCCGAGCAGTTCGGCCGGCAGCACCGACGGCAGCGCCACGGCGCTGGCCTTGAGGACGTTCGGCCGGGCGATTTCGTTGCCGCGGTCCGGGCCTTTGCCGAGCAGCACGGCCAGGGCGATCTTGGCGCTGTTCAGGCGTTTTTCCGCGTCGACCAGGCTGGCTTCGGAGCTGGCCTCCAGGCTTTGGGTCTGTTGCAGCTGGTATTGGCTGTCGATGCCGGAACGCAGGCGCCGCTCGCTCAGGTCGAGCATCTGCCGGGTGCGCTTGAGGTCTTCGCTGGCCAGGTCGTGGACGATGTGCGCCTGACCGAGGTCGCTGTAGGCCCGGGCCACGTCGGCGGCCAAGGTCAGTTGCGCGGCCTGGCGGTCGACTTCGGCGGCGCGGGCCTGGCCCAGGGCCGCTTCCCACGCGTCACGCTGGCCGCCCCACAGGTCGAAGTTGTAGTTGAAGCCGGCGCTGAGGTTGCGCACGGTGGAGTACGCCCCGCCCTGCCCCCGCGGATCCTGGTCGCGGGCCAGGCGCGAACGGCTGATGCCGGCGCTGGCGTCGAGGGTCGGGTAGCGTTCGGCATCGGCGGCGGACGCGGCGGCGTTGGCCTGGTGGGCGCGGGCTTCGGCGATCTGCATGTCCGGGCTGTCGCGCAGGGCTTCGCGGATCAGGCCGTCGAGCTGGGGATCGCCGAGGCCGGTCCACCAGTCGCTTTTCGGCCAGGCGGCGGGCGACAGGGTCACGCCGTCGAGCGACTGTCCTGCCTTCAGGCTTTTGGCGTCGAGCCGCACGCCTTCGGTTTCGAGGCCGCTGTAATTGGCGCAGCCGGCGAGGATCATCGCCGACAGCAGCAGCGTCACGCCGCTGCGCAAGGTCTTACCGCTCATTGTGCTCACCCAGGCGCAGCACGGTGATCGAGTCCCCGGCGGCCAGCAGAATTTTCTTGAGGATGTGTTGCAGGGTCACCAGCTCGTCGGGCGTGATCGCCCCGGCCAGTTCGTTCATGGCGTCGGCGCCGATCTGCGGCAGGCGGTCGGCCAGTTGCTGGCCCTGCTCCGTCAGCTTCAGCCGCACCTGACGGCGATCGTCTTCGCTGCGCTGGCGGATCAGGAAGCCTTTCTGCTCCAGACGGTCGAGCATGCGGGTCATCGAACCGCTGTCCAGCGACAGGTGCCGGCACAGCTCGGCCGGTGTATCGACGCCGTACTGGGCCACGATGATCAGCACCTTGAACTGCGCGGCGGTGATGCCGTGGGGCTCCATGTGGGTGTCGATGATCCGGTCCTTGAGCAACGCGGCACGGCCCAGCAGCAGGCCCAGATGGCAGTTCTTGAATTCGTCGGGGGTGAAATGCTTCATTTGCGCACCTAATGACTGCCTAGGCAGTGAATGTGTGACGAGATATTACTGCTTAGGCAGCGAATGTCAACGCAATCGTTAGGTTGCTTTGTTATTAGTTGACTGCCGGACTGGGTCTTTGGTTGCACACAGGCGGACGCCATCGCGGGCAAGCCCGCTCTCACAGGGTTCGGCGTCGTGCACTAATTGTGTATACGACCCAGGAACCTGTGGGAGCGGGCTTGCCCGCGATGGGAACGACTCGGTTTCGGAGTGAGCGGCCTAGAAATCCCGCTTGTAGAAGATGTCCAGCGAACTGGCCACGCCGCTGGCGGCTTCGAGGTAAACCTTCTTGCTCAGTTTGTAGCGCAAGGCAATGGTGTTGGCCGGCTCGAACACCCCCACGCCGTAGCGCAGGCTGAGCTTCTCGGAAATGTTGCCGCTGGCCACCACGCTGGTGGTGTTGCCGCTGCCCTGGGTGTCGAGCTGGAAATCCTGGATCCCCAGGTTCTTGGCCAGCCCGCTGGTGACCCCGGAGCTGCCCATCAGCCCCAGCCCCAGCGCGGCCTGGGCGAGCATGTTGTTGTCCTCGCCGTTGCTGCTCAGCGGACGGCCCAGCACCAGATAGGACAGTGCCTGCTCCTGGCTCATCGCCGGCTCCGAGAAGATCTGCGTGGTCGGCTGTTCGGCGCTGCCGCTCAAGCGGATGCCGGCGATGACGTCGTCGGTCTGGCGGATCGCTTCGATGTCCAGGTACGGCTGGTCGATGGGGCCTGCGAACAGCAGCCGCGCCCGGCGCACGTTGAGGCGCTGGCCGTAGGCGCGGTAGCGGCCGTCGTTGAGCCACAGTTCGCCGCGGGTGTCGAGGTTGTCGCCGATGTGCACCTGGCCTTGCAGGTTGGCGGTGAGGCCGAACCCGGCGAAGCTCAGCTTGTCCTGGCCGACGATCACGTCGATGTCCATCTTCATGGCCAGCGGCGTTTTGCCCTCTTCGGTCTGTTGGCCGACGATGACTGTGTCATCGGAGACTTTCACGGTCGATGGCGGTAATTCGCGCACGGTGATCTCGCCCTTGGGCACCATCACCTTGCCGGCGATGGCCAGTTCGTCGCCGGCCATGGAAATCTTCAGGTCCGGCGCCACTTCCAGTTTGGCGTAAGGTTCGACCGTGACCGGCAACTGCGTGCCCTTGAGCGCCAGGTCGACCGCCAGCGCCTGGCCCCAGGCGACATTGCCGTTCAGGCTGCCCTGCCCGGCCTTGCCGCTTTTCCAGCCGCCGTTCAGTTGCACGCTTTCCCCGGCGATCACCGCTTGCAGCTGCAGGGCCTGCAACTCCATCGGCAGCTCCGGCCCCGAGACTTCGCCGTCGCTCAACTGCACGGTGCCGTTGACCTGCGGCGCCAGCAGGCCGCCGGACACCGTGCCGCTGCCGTTCAGGCGCCCGGTGAGTTTCTCGACCATCGGCACGAACGGCCGCGCCACCGACAGGTCCAGCCCGGTCAGGCGGAACGAACCGCTCAAAGGTTTATTCTTCGGCAGCGGGTTGAGCTGGGCCTGCACCATCAGTTCGCCCAGTTTGCCGCCGACGAAGTTGAGGTCGGTGTCGATCCGCTTGGGCGTGAGTTTGCTGGACAGGCGCAAGGTCTGGTACGGGAAGTCCAGCCATTGGTCCTTTTCACGCACGCGCAAGGTGCCGCCGCTGGCGTCGACGCTGATCAGGCCGTTGGGGCCGCTGGCCGGCAGGTCCAGTTGCAGGTCGGCGTTGAGCCGGCCCTGCCAGGCGAAATCCTTGGGCAGCCAGGCGGCCAGGCTTTCGATCGGGAATTGCTTGAGGTGGTAGCGCAGTTTCGGGTCGGGCATCAGCCGCTGGTCTTCGCCGCACAGGCTGGCGTTGCCGGAGATCCAGCAATGGGCGCCGAAGTTGATTTTGCCGTCGGCCAGGCGTTCGAGCTTCGCCGGCCCTTGCAGCTTCCAGTCCTGGCCGCCGGCCTGGATGTCGCCGCTGGCCAGGCGCCCGCGCCAGTTGCCCTTGTCCAGATTGCCGTCCAGGCCCAGGGCCAGTTTGAGCTTCGGCCCGAGCAGGTCGAGATTGAGCTTCTGCTGCCGGATGTCGCCCTGGCCGCTGACGGTCAGCGTGCCCAGCGAGGTGTCGCCGGCCTGAATGCCGCTGCCCTTGAGGTCGATCTTCGCGCGCTGCGCGCCGTCGAGGGTGGCGTCGAGGTTGAGGCTTTGCAGGCGGTTGTCCTGGAACGCCAGTTGCGAGCCTTGCAGATCCAGCTTGCCCTGCGGCGCCTTGAGCGTGCCGGCCACATCGACCCGGCCATTGACCTGCCCGCGCAGTTGCGGCCAGAGCTGGGCCAGGCGTTGCAGCTTGATGTCGATCTGCCCGGTGAACTTCTGCTGCAGGCTGCCCTTGCCGCTGATGCTGTTGTCGCCGAGGCGGATCTGCAGGGCGTTGAGGTTCCATTGCTCGCCGGCGCCGTCGGCCTTGGCTTGCAGCACCGCCGGCTGACCGCGCAGCTTGCCCTTGAGGTCGAGGTCGGCGTTGAGGCTCAGGCGTTCGCCTTTCATCTCGCCTTTGCTTTTCAGCGGCCCGGCCAGGGTGCCCGGCAGCTCCGCCAGCCAGTACGCCGGGTTGAGGGCCGACAGTTCCAGCGCGGTGTCCCAGGCAATGCCGTCGGCGAACTGCACGTTCACATGGCCCTCGGCCTTGCCCTGCCCGGCCTCCAGCTTGAGTTGCGGCAGAAAGACTTGCTTGAGGTTGCCGCTGAACGGGCTGCTCAAGCTGAACGCCCCCGCCGGGCCGTCCAGGGCGGCGGCGAAATTGCCGAGGTACTGGCCGTCGGTGTAGGAGACTTCGCCGGTGAAGGTGCGCAAGGCGACTTGCGGCTCGTCGATCTCCGGGTAGAGCCGACGCCACGGGAAGTCCCGCCAGTCGATGTTGGCCTGGGCGCTCAAGCCCTTGCTCCAGTCGATATGACCGGTGAGTTTGAGGCTTTGCTTGTCGTTGGCGTTCAGGTCGAGGCCGGCGATCTGCGCGCCGCTGGCATCCACCTGGCCTTGCAGCACCAGCGCCACCGGGCCTTGCTCGGCGGGCAGCGTGGCGTTGCCTTGCAGGCGGTAGCCGTTTTTCAGGTCGCCTTCGCCGGTCAGCAGCAATTGGTTGAATTGCAGGGTGTCCGGCAGATCGGCGCTCGGCTTGAAGGCGTCGCTGGTGATGCGCACCTTGGCGGGCAGGTGTTCCGCCAGCGGCTGCAGTTCGCCGCTCAACTGGCCGTCGAGGTAGCCGTGGCTGTCGGCGTGCAGATTGAGGGTTTTCAGCAGGTCGCCGTCGACCTTCAGCGCCAGCGTCCACGGTTTGGTGCCCGGCGCCGGCAGCGTCAGCTGGCCTTCGACGGTCAGCGGCCAGTCGCCGGTCGGTTGCAGCAGGCCGGCCAGCTTCAGGCTCAGGTCGTCGCGCTGCAACTGCACGTTGTCGATCTGCATGCCCTTGGCCGTCCAGTGCGCGGCCAAGCGCAAGTCCTTGAGCTGTTCATTGCCGTCCAGCAGCAGGCTGTCGACCTGCACGTCGCCCAGCTCGATGGCCACGGGCAGTTGCAGATCCGGCAGCTTGACCGGGCCGCTCTCGGTGGTTTCCGTGCCCGGCGCAAAGTGCAGGCGCACCTGTCCGGCCTTGAGCTGTTCGATGCACAGGGTCATGCGGGCCAGGCACAGCGGCGACCACTCGAACACCGGCCGGTCCAGCTCGACCCGGTTGCCGTCCTGTTGCCACAGCAGGTGATCGGCGCTCCACTGCCCGCCGAGCCGGCCCTGGAAATTGTCCACGCTCAGGCCCGGCACCAGGCCCAACGCCCAACGGCTGCCGGTCTCGGTGCCGAGCACCAGCCCGGCGCCCGACACCAGCAAAAGCGCCAGCGCCCCGGGCGCCAGCAACGAAATCTTCACAGCACGCTTCACAGCTCAGGCCCCATCGAAAAGTGCAGCCGGATGCCGCCGTCGTCGTCCAGCGCGTGGGCCAGGTCGAGGCGGATCGGCCCCACCGGCGACACCCAGCGCACCCCGATGCCGACCCCGGTCTTGAGGTTCGGCAGTTCGAGCTTGTTGAAAGAGTTGCCTTGATCGACGAAGGTCGCCACCCGCCACTTTTCGGCGATCGAGTATTGGTACTCGACGCTGCCGGCCACCATGTAGCGGCCGCCGATGCGGTCGCCCTTGGCGTTTTCCGGGGACAGGCTCTGGTAGTCGTAGCCGCGCACGCTCTGGTCGCCGCCGGCGAAGAACCGCAGCGACGGCGGCACCGACGTGTAGCCGTTGGTGGCGCTGCCGCCGACCTGCACCCGCCCGAGGAAACGGTGCTTGTCGAACACCGTGGTCAGGCCCTTGACCAGCGCCGTGCCGTACAACAGGTTGTTGTCCGAGCCCAGCCCTTCCTTCGCCACCTTGCTTTCGAACGCCAGGCGATAGCCGTTGTGCGGGTCGATGCGGTTGTCGCTCTTGAGGTACGCATAGCTGATGCCGGGCATCAGCAGGTTGCTGAGGCCGGAGTCATCGCCGAGCTGGTATTCCTCGCGCTGCCATTTCAGCGAGATCACCCGCTGCCAGCCGCTGGGCAGCTTGCTGTGCCACTCCGGGCCGAAGGTGAGCAGCTTGCTCAGGGTGTCGGAGCCGTCGATGTCTTCGTATTGGTAGCCGCCGGCCCAGCGCAGCTTGTCGGTCAAGGGCGGGTCGAGCGGGATGTCGTAGAACAGCCCGACGTTCTGCCGGGGCGCCGACAGTTCGGCCTCCCAGCCGTAGCTGTCGCCCTGGGGGTTGACCCAATGGCGCGTCCAGTTGGCCTTGACCCGCGGGCCGACGTCGGTGGAGTAGCCCAGGCCCAGCCCCATGGTGCGCGGCTTGCGGGTGTCGAGCTTGACGTCCACCGGGATCACGTCGTTCTTGGCCGCCGTCGGCGCGGCATCGACGCGCACGCCTTCGAAGTAGCCGCTCGATTGCAGGGCCCGGTTGAGTTCGGCGATCAGCTCCGAATCGTACGGTTCGCCGGCCTTGAACGGCACCATGCGTTGCAGCAGGTCTTCGTCGAACGGCGTGTCGCCTTCGAACTTGACCGGGCCCAGCGCATAGCGCGGGCCGCTGTCGTAGATCAGTTCGATGTCGGCGACGCCGGCGCGGGGATCGACCGACAGCTTCTGACGAGTGAAGCGGCCACTGAAGAAACCGTAGCGCGAGGCCTGGTTCTGGATCAGCCGCTTGGCGTCTTCGTAGCGGCCATGGTTGAGCACCGAACCGGGCTTGAGCGCGTCGCTTTTCGGTACGCGGAACACCTTGAGCGACGCGGCCGGGCCGTCGATGCGCACGGTGACGTTGCGCAGGCGCACCGGCTCGCCCGGATCGACCTTGAGCACCAGGCGCGGCTTGTCGCCGCCCTTCACTTCGCTGTCGATCTGCGGCTGATAATAGCCCAAGGCCTGGGCAGCCTTGCGCGCCTGCTCTTCGGCGCCGCGGCTGAAGCGCAGCAAGGCTTCTTCGTCGCGGTCGCCGAGGCTGCCGATATAGCCTTCTATATTGGCCTTGAGTTCATCGTTGGACGGTTTGACCCGCACATCCAATTCACTTTGCGCCAGCGCCGCGCAGCTGGTTAACAGCAGGAGCACGCCACCGGTAAATCTTCCTGGAAACTTCATAGGCGCGGATGCTATCACGAGCTCGGGAGCGTGATAGAGCCTTGGGGGGCGCGGAAAGTTCGCCCCTCAAGCCGTTGCAGTATGTAACACCTGCGGATTGGTGTGGAAAAACACATGCTCGCGCACCGGCCCGACCGCCACCTCGCCGATTTCTTCATAGCCCTGGCGCTGGTAGAACGCCAGATAGCGCGGGTTGCCGCTGTCGAGCACCACGCCGCGGGAGTGCTCGTCCACCGCGCACCAGTTGTGCACCGCCTGCAGCAACTGCTCGCCGAAATGCTTGCCCTGGAACTGCGGGTGAATGCCCAGCAGCGGCAGCACATGCACCGCCTCGCCGGGTACGCAGGCCGCCACGGCGGCGTGGTATTCCAGGTAGCGCCGGGTGCAGCGCAGACCGGTGCTCAGCACCATGCGCAGGCGCCAGGCCCAGCTCTCGGTGACGCCCAGCCGCCGCTGCGGCGGCGCGATCAGGGCGATGCCGATCAGGCGGTCGTTGACCAGCAGGCCGATGGCCGGCAGCTCCTGGGCGAAATGCTGCTTGACCAGTTCGCGCACCGTGGCCCGCACCCGCTGCTCGTAGCCCGGGCGCTCGGCCTCGAACAGGTAGGCGAACGTCGGCTCATGACGGTAGGCCTGGTACAGCAGCGATCGCGCCTCGCGGGAATAGCCGCGGTCGAGCATGTGGATGTCGGCGATGGCGGTCGAGGTCTCAGGCATGGCGGTGATTCTCCCCGGTGGCGCGGCTGCGGCGGCGCTCTTGTTGGTACGAACCTGCCGGTGGCGGCGCAGTTCCCAAAAGGTATAGACCACGTCAGGACAACGCACATCTGACAGAACACCGCGAATCCCCCTACCCCACACTGGCCCCCATCCCACATGTCAGCTAGCATCGCCCTTTTGCCAGGACTGCCGACCATGAAGATTGTTTCCTTCAACATCAACGGACTGCGCGCCCGTCCGCATCAGTTGACGGCGCTGATCGAGAAACATCAGCCGGATGTCATCGGCCTGCAGGAAACCAAGGTGCACGACGACCAGTTCCCGCTGGAAGAGATCCGCGCCCTGGGCTACCACGTGCATTTCCACGGCCAGAAAGGCCACTACGGCGTCGCCCTGCTCTCGCGCCAGGCGCCCATCGCCGTGCACAAGGGCTTCGCCACCGACGAGGAAGACGCCCAGCGCCGCTTCATCTGGGGCACCTTCGCCGATGCCGACGGCACACAGGTCACCATCATGAACGGCTACTTCCCCCAGGGCGAAAGCCGCGACCACCCGACCAAGTTCCCGGCCAAGCAGCGCTTCTACAGCGACCTGCAACAGTTGCTGGAAAGCCAGTTCAAGAACGATCAGGCGCTGGTGGTGATGGGCGACGTGAACATTTCCCCGGAGGACTGCGACATCGGCATCGGCCCGGACAACATGAAGCGCTGGCTGAAGACCGGCAAATGCAGCTTCCTGCCCGAGGAGCGCGAGTGGATGGCGCGCCTGAAGAACTGGGGCCTGACCGACAGCTTCCGGCACCTGAACCCGGACGTGGCCGACACCTTCAGCTGGTTCGACTACCGCAGCCGCGGGTTCGAGGACGAGCCCAAGCGCGGGCTGCGCATCGACCTGATCCTCACCTCCCAGGCCTTGCTGCCGCGGGTGAAGGCGGCGGGCGTGGACTACGAGCTGCGCGGCATGGAAAAACCGTCGGACCATGCGCCGATCTGGCTTGAGCTGAGCTGATCCCCACCTGTGGGAGCGGGCCTGCTCCGGGCGGCGATAGCGTCCACTCCGTCGCCGCAATGGTGACTAAAACGGCCTCATCGCTAGCAGGCTCGCTCCCACAGGTTTTGCGGTGACCGCAGATCCTGTGGGGCCGCTGTCATTTTTCCGAAACCCTTCTGACTTAATCTCCCCGGCAATCCCCTTGGCCGCAAACGGTGCCGGCATGACCCTGCGTGTTCTGTTGATCCTTGTGCTGGGCGCCTGGCTGCCGGCGATGGCCTGCGCCGACGGCTTGCCGATCCCGGAACACGGCCCGGCGCTGCGCATCCAGGGTTCCAACACCATCGGCGCGGCGCTGGGGCCTGCGCTGGTCGAAGGGCTGCTGCAAGAGCAAGGCCTGCTCAAGATCCACCACGAAGACCCGGACACCGCCAACGAACAACGCATCGTCGGCCAGACCGTCCAAGGCCGGCGCGTGGTGGTGGAGATCGCCGCCCATGGCTCCAGCACCGGCTTCACCGCGCTCAAGAACGCCGGTGCCGACCTCGCAGCGTCGTCGCGCCCGGTCAAGGACAGCGAACTGGCCGCCCTGCAAGCCCTCGGCGACCTGAAGAGCCCCGCCGCCGAACAGGTGATCGCCATCGACGGCCTGGCGATCATCCTTCACCCCGACAACCCCGTGCGGCAACTGGACACCGAACAGCTGGCCCGGATCTTCAGCGGCGAGGCGAAGACCTGGGAAGCCGTCGGCGCCAGCGGCGGGCCGATCCACCTGTATGCGCGGGATGATCAGTCCGGCACCTGGGACACCTTCAAGGAACTGGTGCTCAGCGGACGCGGCAAGACCTTGAGCAGCGCAGCCAAGCGTTTCGAGTCCAGCGAGCAGTTGTCCGACGCGGTGAGCGCCGACCCGCAGGCCATCGGCTTCATCGGCCTGCCTTACATCCGCCAGGCCAAAGCGGTGGCGATCATCGATGGCCAGTCCCAGGCCATGCCACCGTTGCCGGGGCTGATCGCCACCGAGGACTACCCGCTGTCCCGGCGCCTGTTCTTCTATTTGCCGCCCGCCAGCCGGAACCCTTGGGCCATGGCGTTGGCGGCGTTCGCGCAAAGCCCTCAAGGCCAGGCGATCGTGGCGGCCAACGGGTTCATCGCCCAGACCATCCATCCCATCGCCGTCTCCCCGAACGCGTTGATGCCCGAGGGTTATCAATCCCTCAGCCGCCACGCCCAGCGCCTGACGGTGAACTTCCGTTTCGAAGAAGGCAGCGCCAGCCTGGACAACAAGGCCCGCCAAGACCTGGCCCGGGTGCTCGATTACCTGCAACGCCACGGCAAGACCGACCGGGCGGTGACCCTGGTGGGCTTCGGCGACGCCAAGGACGATCCGGCAAGGGCCGACCTGCTGTCGAAGCTGCGGGCGATGGCGGTGCGGCGGGAGTTGGTGAAAAACGGAGTGACGCTGCGCGAGGTGCGGGGGTTCGGCGCGCTGATGCCGGTGGCGGCCAACAACGCCGACGAGGGGCGGATCAAGAATCGGCGGGTGGAGGTGTGGGTCTACTGAGCGTCGGGCGAGGGAGCGTGCTCCCTCGCCACAACAAAGCGCCGGCTCAGCGCTCGCTGCGCAGCATTTCCTTGGGCACGTACTTGCCGATCTCGAACTTGCCGATGGCCGCGCGGTGCACTTCGTCCGGGCCGTCGGCCAGGCGCAGGGTGCGTTGCATCGCGTACATGTAGGCCAGCGGGAAGTCGTTCGACACCCCGGCCCCGCCATGGATCTGGATCGCCCGGTCGATCACCCGCAACGCGACGTTCGGCGCCACGACCTTGATCTGCGCGATCTCGCTCTTGGCCACCTTGTTGCCGACGGTGTCCATCATGTACGCCGCCTTCAGCGTCAGCAGGCGCGCCATGTCGATCTCCATGCGCGAGTCGGCGATCTTGTCGACGTTGCCGCCCAGGCGCGCCAGCGGCTTGCCGAAGGCGGTGCGGCTCACCGAGCGCTTGCACATCAGTTCCAGTGCCCGTTCGGCCATGCCGATCGAACGCATGCAGTGGTGGATCCGGCCCGGGCCGAGGCGACCCTGGGCGATCTCGAAGCCGCGCCCCTCGCCCAGCAGCACGTTTTCGTAAGGCACCCGCACGTTGTCGAACAGCACTTCGGCGTGGCCGTGGGGCGCGTCGTCGTAGCCGAACACCGGCAGCGGACGGACGATCTTCACGCCGGGGGTGTCCACCGGCACCAGAATCATCGAGTGCTGGGCGTGACGCGGCGCGTCCGGGTTGCTCAGGCCCATGAAGATCAGGATCTTGCAGCGCGGATCGCAGGCGCCGGAGGTCCACCACTTCTTGCCGTTGATCACCCACTCGTCGCCGTCGCGCACAGCCCGGGCGGCCATGTTGGTGGCGTCGGAGGACGCGACGTCCGGTTCGGTCATGGCGAACGCCGAGCGGATCTCGCCGCGCAGCAGCGGTTCGAGCCAGCGCTGCTTCTGCTCTTCGTTGGCGTAGCGCACCAGCACTTCCATGTTGCCGGTGTCCGGCGCCGAGCAGTTGAACGGCTCGGGGCCCAGCAGCGAGCGGCCCATGATCTCCGCCAGCGGCGCGTATTCGAGGTTGGTCAGGCCGGCGCCCAGTTCCGATTCCGGCAGGAACAGGTTCCACAGGCCTTCGGCCCGGGCCTTGGCCTTGAGCTCTTCCATGATCGCCGTCGGCTGCCAGCGGTCGCCTTCGGCCACCTGGCGCTCGAACACGGCCTCGGCGGGGTAAACGTAAGTGTCCATGAACGCGGTCACGCGCTCACGCAGTTCCTGAACCTTGGGCGAATAAGCGAAATCCATGGGCACTACCTTTTGGTGAGAGGTTGTTCAGATCATGCAATCGATGCTAGAACAGCGCTGATAATTTACCTAGCCTATTCTCGGCATGTATAAACATTCATCACCGATATATGATCGGTTGATTTTCCGGGCCGCCTACAAAACAAGAGAAGCCGCGCAATGAATCTGAGCAAGGTCGACCTCAACCTTTTCATCGTCTTCGACGCGATCTACACCGAAGCGAACCTGACCCGCGCCGGGCAGATCGTCGGCATCACTCAGCCGGCGGTGTCCAACGCCCTGGCCCGCCTGCGCGAGACCTTCAACGACCCGCTCTTCGTGCGCACCGCCCAGGGCATGGTGCCCACGCCCATGGCGCAGAACATCATCGGCCCGGTGCGCAACGCGCTCTCGCTGCTGCGGGTGTCGGTGCAGGAAAGCCGGATCTTCAACCCGGCCCAGGCCGTCAAGACCTACCGCATCAGCATGACCGACCTCACGGAAGCCGTGATCCTGCCGCCGCTGTTCCAGCGCCTGCGGCGCCTGGCGCCGACGGTGGTCATCGAAAGCTTCCTGTCCAAACGCCGGGAAACCACCAAGGAACTGGCGGCCGGACGCCTGGACTTCGCCGTCGACGCCCCGCTCAACACCGACCCGCAGGTGCGCCACGTCAAGCTGATGGAAGACCGTTACGTGTGCGCCATGCGCAAGGGCCATCCGCTGGCGGGCAAGGAAAAGGTCACCCTCGACGACTACCTGGGGCTGACCCACATCCACATCTCCAGCCGCCGCAACGGGCTGGGCTATGTGGACCTGGCGCTGGGCAAGATGGGCATCCAGCGCAAGATCGCCCTGCGTTCCCAGCATTACCTGATGGCGTCCCAGGTGCTGCAGCAGACCGACATGGTCATGACCGTCCCGGAACGCTTCGCCCGCCGCCATGACCTGCTGACGTTCAACCTGCCGGTCAACGATGTGCCGCCGGTGGAGACCCACCTGTACTGGCACGAAAGCACCGACCAGGATCCGGCCAACCGCTGGATGCGCGAACAGATGATCGAGCTGTGCCAGCAGGTGACGGCGCAGGAGAAGAAGCTGGACAGCGTGTAGGGCTTTTCTGCGCGTCATCGTTCATCGCCAGCAGGCTGGCTCCCACATGGGCCTGTGTTGCGCACATGGCTGTAGGAGTCAGCCTGCTGGCGATGGGGCCGACACAGACACCGAATCCGCCGCCCCTTGACGTAAACGTCAACCTGCCATTAGCTTAGCGCCAAGTACCCCTTTTCGAGCGCTTCCATGAGCAGCCAGACCTACAGCATCTCCGACCTCGCCCGCGAGCTGGACATCACCACCCGGGCGATCCGCTTCTATGAAGAGCAAGGCCTGCTCAGCCCCGAGCGCCGAGGCCAGGAACGCATCTACTCACCGCGCGACAAGGTCAGCCTGAAGCTGATCCTGCGCGGCAAGCGCATCGGTTTCTCCCTGGCCGAATGCCGCGAACTGATCGAGCTCTACGACCCGTCCAGCGGCAACACCAAACAGCTCAACAGCATGCTGGCGAAAATCAGCGAACGCCGCGCGCAGCTCGAACAGCAACTGCTGGACATCGAACAGATGAAGCTGGAACTCGACACCGCCGAAGAACGCTGCGTGCAGGCGCTGGAGCAGACGCTCAAGAGTCAGCAGGCCGTGCAATAGCCCCACCCCATCCCCTGTGGGAGCCAGCCTGCCGGCGATGGCGGAGCGTCAGGCGACATCGACGTGGCTGAACCACCGCAATCGCCGGCAGGCCGGCTGCCATAAGGGCTCTCGTAGACGCCAGACACATACAACAGGTCAACGCCATGTCCCTCCCCTCCCAAGTACGCCTGATCGAAGTCGGCCCGCGCGATGGCCTGCAGAACGAAGCCCGGCCCATCAGCGTCGCCGACAAGGTGCAGTTGGTCGACGCGCTCAGCGCCGCCGGCCTTGGCTATATAGAAGTCGGCAGTTTCGTGTCGCCCAAATGGGTGCCGCAGATGGCCGGCTCCGCCGAGGTGTTCGCCCAGATCCGGCGCACGCCGGGCGTGACCTACGGCGCGCTGGCGCCGAACCTGCGCGGTTTCGAGGACGCCGTGGCGGCCGGGGTCAAGGAAGTCGCGGTGTTCGCCGCCGCGTCCGAAGCCTTCTCCCAGCGCAACATCAATTGCTCGATCAACGAAAGCCTGGCGCGGTTCGCACCGGTCATGGAAGCGGCGAAACAGCATGGCGTCACTGTGCGCGGTTACGTGTCCTGCGTGCTGGGCTGCCCGTATGAAGGTGCGGTGGCACCGGAGCAGGTCGCGGCGGTCGCCCGCGAGCTGTACGCGATGGGCTGCTACGAAGTCTCCCTCGGCGACACCATCGGCACCGGCACGGCGGGCGCGACCCGCAGGCTGTTCGAGGTGGTGTCGGCCCAGGTGCCGCGGGAGAAGCTCGCCGGCCACTTCCACGACACCTACGGCCAAGCCATGGCCAACATCTACGCCAGCCTGCTCGAAGGCATCAACGTGTTCGACAGCTCCATCGCCGGCCTCGGCGGCTGCCCGTACGCCAAGGGCGCCAGCGGTAACGTCGCCACCGAAGACGTGGTGTACCTGCTCAACGGCCTGGGCATCGAGACCGGCATCGACCTGGACGCCTTGATTGCCGCGGGCCTGCAGATCAGCGCCGTGCTGGGCCGCCCGACCGGTTCGCGCGTGGCCAAGGCCCGCAGCGCACAGTGAGGGGACACGGTGTTACCGCTGCGGCCCGGAATGCGGGCACGAACGAGTAACACGGAAACAAATTGTCTGGTTTTGCCTGAGTGAAAAATCCTTCAAAAAACCTAAATCATTGAATTTAAAGGATTTTTAAAAGTTGGCACGGCAACTGCTATCTCTATGGCATAACAAGAATAAAAAAGTGGCAAACCAATAAAAACAAGACGAAACGACTCTGACATAACAAAAACAACACGGCAGAGACGCAGCTAACAGATTTTTTTGGAGAAGGTGTGCTTTTCAGGGTGCTCTTCGGAGTGACCCGCAACCGGGCAGAGAACAATAAAACTACCTTCAGGTAGCTCCCGTATCGGTTGGATCGCCTAGCGAGAAAGCAGATCAGCGCTCAAAAAAATACGTTTGCTCTTGATCCCGGATGGGGATCGCCAAAAACGCAGCAAAGGGCCACGGTCACCAAAAACAACAACAGGCCGCCCCTCAATAATAAAAAAGAGCACGCGACGACAAAATTAAAGGGGAGCTTCGGCTCCCCTTTGTGCTGTCTGCGATCCTGAAAACACCCCCGACGACCGATCCCCCCGCGCTCCCACACGGCAATGCGCGAAGCAAAGCCTGTGGGAGCAGCCTGCCGGCGATGGCGTCAGCCCAGCCTGTCGCGCAACTCCTCGATGCTGATCTCGCGCATGCGGAACTTCTGGATCTTGCCGGTCACCGTCATCGGGAACTCCTCGACGAAACGGAAGTAACGCGGCGTCTTGAAGTGGGCGATGCGCTCCTTGCACCAGGCCTGCAACTCCTGCTCGGTGGCGCTGTGGCCGGGGTGGAACTTGATCCAGGCGACGATTTCCTCGCCGTAGCGCGAACACGGAATGCCGATGACCTGCACATCCGCCACCGCCGGGTGAGTGAAGAAGAACTCTTCGAGCTCGCGGGGGTAAATGTTCTCGCCGCCGCGGATGATCATGTCCTTGTTGCGCCCGGCGATGCACACGTAGCCTTCGTCGTTCATGCTGGCCAGGTCGCCGGTGTGCATCCAGCCGGCGGAATCGATGGCTTCGGCGGTCGCCTGCGGGTTGTTCCAGTAGCCGAGCATCACGCTGTAGCCACGGGTGCACAGCTCGCCGATGGTGCCGCGCGGCACCGGGTTGCCCGCCTCGTCGATGATCTTGCTTTCCAGCTGCGGCTGGGTGCGGCCGACGGTGGTGACGCGCAGTTCCAGTTCATCTGCGGGACCGGTCTGCAACGACACCGGGCTGGTCTCGGTCATGCCGTAGGCGATCTGCACCTCGCTCATGTGCATGTCGCTGATCACCCGGCGCATCACTTCGATCGGGCAGGTGGCGCCGGCCATGATCCCGGTGCGCAGGGCCGACAGGTCGAGCTCCGTGCGCTGCGGCTGATCGAGCATGGCGATGAACATGGTCGGCACGCCGTACAGCGCCGTGGCTTTCTCTTCGGCGGCGGTGCTGAGGGTCAGCAGCGGGTCGAACGCATCGTTGGGGTAGATCATGGTGCTGCCGTGGGTGACGCAACCGAGGTTGCCCATGACCATGCCGAAGCAGTGGTACAGCGGCACCGGGATCACCAGCCGGTCGGCGGCGGTCAGGCCCAGGCTTTCGCCGACCATGTAGCCGTTGTTGAGGATGTTGTAGTGACTGAGGGTCGCGCCCTTGGGGAAACCGGTGGTGCCGGAGGTGTACTGGATGTTCACCGGTTGGTCGAAGTGCAGGCTGTCGCTGCGTTCGCGCAGTTGCTGCGCCGTGACCCCGGCGGCCAGGTCCGCCAGTTGCGACCACGGCAGGAACCCCGACGGCGGCTGCGCATCCAGGCTGATCAGCCCGCGCAGGTCCGGCAGGCGCTCGCTGCGCAACTGGCCGATGGACTGCTCGGCCAGCTCCGGCAGCAGGCCTTGCAGCATGCCGTGGTAGTCGGAGCTCTTGAACGCGCCGGCGCACACCAGCCATTGGCAGCCGGACTGCTTGAGCACGTATTCCAGTTCGCTGCTGCGGTAAGCCGGGTTGATGTTGACCAGGATCACGCCGATCTTCGCCGTGGCGAACTGGGTGATGCACCACTGCGCGCAGTTCGGCGACCAGATGCCGAGCCGGTCGCCGGCCTCAAGCCCCAACGCCAGCAAGGCCCTGGCGTGCAGATCCACCGCGTCGGCCAGTTGCCGCCAGGTGTAGCGCCGCTGCTGATGGCGCACCACCAGCGCCTCGCCGTCCGGGTAACGCGCGACGGTCTCGTCGAACTTCTGACCGATGGTCATCGCCAGCAAGGCTTTGTCCTGGGAACCGCGGGTGTAGCTGCGCTGCGGGTTTGCACTGGGTTGATCCATGACGACCCCTATTGTCTTTTTTGTAGGAGCGTGGCGCTGGTGGCGAGTGGCTTGCGCAGCAGTCGTGAAACCGGCAGGCCGACGATGCCAGACGCACCGCAGACTGCGATTTTGCGACCGCTTCGCGCCCGGGCGGGAGCAAGCTCCCTCACCACAAACAGCGACGCCGGTCTTTCAGAACTGGCCCTACTCTCGCTCAAGTTGACGTTAACGTAAAGGGTGATTGACAGCCATTCGTCACAGGCTTACGTTAACGTAAAGGTGAGAGCCGAACCGCCGCCCTCCCCACCCGACAAAAAAGCCAAAAGGTGACCCATGAGCTACCCAACCCTGAACTTTGCCCTCGGTGAAACCATCGACATGCTGCGCGATCAGGTTCAGTCCTTCGTCGCTGACCAGCTCGCCCCGCGTGCCGCCCAGATCGACAGCGACAACCTGTTCCCCGCCGACATGTGGCGCAAGTTCGGCGACATGGGCCTGCTCGGCATCACCGTGCCGGAAGAGTACGGCGGCGCCGGCCTGGGTTACCTGGCGCACGTGGTGGCCATGGAAGAGATCAGCCGCGGCTCGGCCTCCGTCGCGCTGTCCTACGGCGCCCACTCCAACCTCTGCGTCAACCAGATCAACCGCAACGGCAACCACGAACAGAAAAGCAAATACCTGCCCAAGCTGATCAGCGGCGAACACGTCGGCGCCCTCGCCATGAGCGAACCGAACGCCGGCTCCGACGTGGTCTCGATGAAACTGCGCGCCGACAAGCGCGGCGACCGCTTCGTCCTCAACGGCAGCAAGACCTGGATCACCAACGGCCCCGACGCCAACACCTACGTGATCTACGCCAAGACCGACCTGGAAAAGGGCCCTCACGGCATCACCGCCTTCATCGTCGAGCGCGACTGGAAAGGCTTCAGCCGCAGCAACAAGTTCGACAAGCTCGGCATGCGCGGCTCCAACACCTGCGAGCTGTTCTTCGATGACGTCGAAGTGCCGGAAGAGAACATCCTCGGCGTGCTCAACGGCGGCGTGAAAGTGCTGATGAGCGGCCTCGACTACGAGCGCGTCGTGCTGTCCGGCGGCCCGACCGGGATCATGCAGGCGTGCATGGACCTGATCGTGCCGTACATCCACGACCGCAAGCAGTTCGGCCAGAGCATCGGCGAGTTCCAGCTGATCCAGGGCAAGGTCGCCGACATGTACACCCAGCTCAACGCCAGCCGCGCCTACCTCTACGCCGTGGCCCAGGCCTGCGAGCGCAACGAGACCGCCCGCAAGGACGCCGCCGGGGTGATCCTCTACACCGCCGAACGCGCCACGCAGATGGCCCTGGACGCGATCCAGATCCTGGGCGGCAACGGCTACATCAACGAATTCCCGGCGGGCCGTCTGCTGCGTGACGCCAAGCTGTACGAAATCGGCGCTGGCACCAGTGAGATCCGCCGCATGCTGATCGGTCGCGAACTGTTCAACGAAACCCGCTAAACGGAGCTGTCCATGGCAATCCTGCACACCCAGCTCAATCCCCGTTCAGCGGAGTTCGCCGCCAACAGCGCGGCGATGCTCAAGCAAGTGGACGCCCTGCACACCCTGCTGGCCCAAGTGGCCCAGGGCGGCGGCGCGAAAGCCCAGGAACGCCACACCTCGCGCGGCAAGCTGTTGCCGCGCGAGCGGATCAACCGTTTGCTCGATCCGGGCTCGCCGTTCCTTGAGATCAGCCAACTGGCCGCCCACGCGGTGTACGGCGAAGATGTACCCGCCGCCGGCGTGATCGCCGGCATCGGCCGGGTCGAAGGCGTCGAATGCATGATCGTGGCCAACGACGCCACGGTGAAAGGCGGCTCGTACTACCCGCTGACCGTGAAGAAACACCTGCGCGCTCAGACCATCGCCCAGCAGAACCGCCTGCCGTGCATCTACCTGGTGGACTCCGGCGGCGCCAACCTGCCGCGTCAGGACGAGGTGTTCCCGGACCGCGAACACTTCGGGCGGATCTTCTTCAACCAGGCCAACATGAGCGCCATGGGCATCCCGCAGATCGCCGTGGTCATGGGCTCGTGCACCGCCGGCGGCGCGTATGTGCCGGCGATGGCCGACGAAGCGATCATGGTGCGCCAGCAGGCGACCATCTTCCTCGCCGGCCCCCCGCTGGTGAAGGCCGCCACCGGCGAGGTGGTCAGCGCCGAAGACCTGGGCGGGGCCGATGTGCACTGCAAGGTCTCCGGGGTGGCCGACCACTACGCCGAAAGCGACGAGCATGCCCTCGCGCTCGCCCGCCGCAGCGTGGCCAACCTCAACTGGCGCAAGCTCGGCGAAGTGCAGCAACGCGCGCCGGTCGCGCCGCTCTACGGCAGCGACGAGCTGTACGGCGTGGTGTCCGCCGACGCCAAGCAGCCGTTCGATGTGCGCGAAGTCATCGCCCGGCTGGTGGACGGCTCGGTGTTCGATGAGTTCAAGGCCCTGTTCGGCACCACGCTGGTGTGCGGCTTCGCTCACCTGCACGGCTACCCGATCGCGATCCTGGCCAACAACGGCATCCTGTTCGCCGAGGCCGCGCAGAAAGGCGCGCACTTCATCGAACTGGCCTGCCAGCGCGGTATTCCGCTCTTGTTCCTGCAGAACATCACCGGGTTCATGGTCGGTCAGAAGTACGAGGCCGGCGGCATCGCCAAGCACGGCGCGAAACTGGTGACCGCCGTGGCCTGCGCCAAAGTGCCGAAGTTCACCGTGATCATCGGCGGCAGCTTCGGCGCCGGCAACTACGGCATGTGCGGCCGGGCCTATGACCCGCGCTTCTTGTGGATGTGGCCGAACGCGCGGATCGGCGTGATGGGCGCCGAACAGGCCGCCGGCGTGCTGGTGCAGGTCAAGCGCGAGCAGGCCGAACGCAGCGGCCAGGGCTTCAGTGCCGAGCAGGAATCGGAGATCAAGCAGCCGATCCTCGACCAGTATGAAGAGCAAGGCCACCCCTACTACTCCAGCGCACGGCTGTGGGACGACGGCGTCATCGACCCGGCGCAGACCCGCGACGTGCTGGCCCTGGCCTTGTCCGCGTCGCTGAACGCGCCTATCGAACCGAGCCGCTTCGGCGTGTTCCGGATGTGATCGGGAGAACCTCATGAGCGACTTCAACACCCTCGAACTGCAGAGCGACCCACGGGGCTTCGCGACCCTGTGGCTCAGCCGCGAAGAGAAGAACAACGCGTTCAACGCCGAGATGATCCGCGAATTGATCCTGGCCCTCGACAAGATCGCCAGCGACGCCAGCCTGCGTTTCCTGCTGGTGCGCGGCCGCGGCAAGCATTTCAGCGCCGGGGCGGACCTGGCCTGGATGCAGCAGTCGGCCGAACTGGATTACCACACCAACCTCGACGACGCCCGGGAACTGGCGGAACTGATGTACAACCTCGCCAAGCTGAAGATCCCGACGCTGGCCGTGGTGCAAGGCGCGGCGTTCGGCGGCGCTCTGGGCCTGATCAGTTGCTGCGACATGGCCATCGGCACCGACGATGCGCAGTTCTGCCTGTCGGAAGTGCGCATCGGCCTGGCGCCGGCGGTGATCAGCCCGTTCGTGGTGCAGGCCATCGGCGAGCGTGCGGCGCGGCGCTACGCCCTGACCGCCGAACGCTTCGGCGGCCAGCGGGCGCGGGAGATCGGCTTGCTGTCCGAGAGCTATCCGGCCGACGAGCTTGAGCACAAGGTCGCGCAGTGGGTCGACAACCTGCTGCTCAACAGCCCCGCCGCCCTGCGCGCCAGCAAGGAGCTGCTGCGCGAGGTGGGCAACGGCGCGCTGACTCCGGCCCTGCGCCGCTACACGGAAAACGCCATCGCCCGCATCCGTGTAAGCCCCGAAGGCCAGGAAGGCTTGCGCGCCTTCCTGCAGAAACGTCCACCTAGCTGGCAAGCCGCAACCACCACCAAGGAGCCGCGTTGATGAGCGCACCTGTTCTCACCACCCTGTTGGTGGCCAACCGCGGCGAGATCGCTTGCCGGGTGATGCGCACCGCCAAGGCCCTGGGCCTGACCACCGTCGCCGTGCACAGCGCCACCGACCGCAACGCCCGGCACAGCCGGGAAGCGGACATCCGCGTCGACCTGGGCGGCAGCAAGGCGGCCGACAGCTACCTGCAGATCGACAAACTGATCGAGGCGGCCAAGGCCAGCGGCGCCCAGGCGATCCATCCCGGCTACGGGTTCCTTTCGGAGAACGCCGGGTTCGCCCGCGCCATCGAAGACGCCGGCCTGCTCTTCTTGGGCCCGCCCGCCTCCGCCATCGATGCCATGGGCAGCAAGTCCGCCGCCAAGGCCTTGATGGAAACCGCCGGCGTGCCGCTGGTGCCGGGCTATCACGGCGAAGCGCAGGACCTGGACACCTTCCGCGAAGCCTGCGAACGCATCGGCTATCCGGTGCTGCTCAAGGCTACGGCCGGCGGCGGCGGCAAAGGCATGAAAGTGGTCGAGGACGTCAGCCAACTGGCCGAAGCCCTGGCCTCGGCCCAGCGTGAGGCGCAATCGTCCTTCGGCGACTCGCGGATGCTGGTGGAGAAATACCTGCTCAAGCCGCGGCACGTGGAGATCCAGGTGTTCGCCGACCGTCACGGCAACTGCCTGTACCTGAACGAGCGCGACTGCTCGATCCAGCGTCGGCACCAGAAGGTCGTCGAAGAGGCCCCCGCGCCCGGCCTGAGCCCCGAACTGCGCCGGGCCATGGGTGAGGCGGCGGTGCGTTCGGCCCAGGCCATCGGCTATGTCGGCGCGGGCACGGTGGAGTTCCTGCTGGATGCACGCGGCGAATTCTTCTTCATGGAAATGAACACCCGACTGCAAGTGGAACACCCGGTCACCGAAGCCATCACCGGGCTGGACCTGGTGGCCTGGCAGATCCGCGTCGCCCGGGGCGAAGCGCTGCCGATCACCCAGGATCAAGTGCCGCTGAACGGCCACGCCATTGAAGTGCGGCTGTATGCGGAAGACCCAGCCAACGATTTCCTGCCGGCCACCGGCCGCCTGGCGCTGTACCGCGAATCGGCCGCCGGGCCGGGTCGGCGGGTGGACAGCGGCGTGGAGGAAGGTGACGGGGTTTCGCCGTACTACGACCCGATGCTGGGCAAACTGATCGCCTGGGGCGAAGACCGGGAACAGGCGCGCCTGCGTTTGCTGAGCATGCTCGATGAGTTCGCCATCGGCGGCCTGAAGACCAACATCGGCTTCCTGCGGCGGATCATCGCGCATCCGGCCTTTGCCGCTGCGGAACTGGATACCGGGTTCATTCCCCGTTATCAGGAACAATTGCTGCCGGCGCCTAGCGCATTGAGCGATGCGTTCTGGAACGCGGCGGCGCAAGCCTTCGCGCAAAGCCTGCCGGGCGCGGCACGGGCGGATGACCCGGCTTCACCATGGGCCTTGCACAGCGGCCTGCGGGCGGGCTTGCCGCAAGAGATCACGTTGCATCTGAGCTGCGAGGGACAGGATCGGGCGTTGACCCTCGGTGCCGCCGGCGACGCCAGGCTGATCGGCGAACAATTGTCGATCGAACGCGACGGCCTGCGTCGTCAGCACCGGGCGATCCGCCACGGGGAAGCTCTGTACCTGCAATGGGACGGCGAATGGCGCCACATCGAAACCTACGATCCGATCAGCGCGGTCGAAGCCAGCCACAGCCACCAGGGCGGCCTGACGGCGCCCATGAACGGCAGCATCGTGCGTGTGCTGGTCGAGGCCGGGCAAACGGTCGAGGCCGGCGCTCAATTGGTGGTGCTGGAGGCGATGAAGATGGAGCACAGCATCCGCGCGCCCCACGCCGGCGTGATCAAGGCGCTGTATTGCCAGGAAGGCGAAATGGTCGGCGAAGGCAGCGCGCTGGTCGAGTTGGAAGAGGCGTAAAGGAAGATCGATCCTACGCCTGGCGAGGATCGATCCGACTAGAACCTGGCCGTTGCCTGCACCACGACACCGATGATGCGGCACGCGTCGGTGAACAGGGCTTTCGGCCAGGTCGGATTGAGCGGCAACAGGTAACGCTGGCCGCCCTCTTCGATCAGCTTGCGGAAAATCGCTTCATCGCTGTCCGCCCATTGGGCGATCACCAGTTTGCCCGGCTCCGCCTCCAATGCCGGATCCACCAGGATCAGCATGCCTTCGGCGATGCTCGGGCCGCTGGGCGCCGTCATCGAGTCCCCCGTCACCAGCAGCCAGAACGCCGCGCCGCGGGCATGGTAGTCCGTCAGTTCGAAGCGGCGCTTGTCCTGGACGCCCGCATACGCAGGTTCGGCTTCACGCACCTGCAGGGGCTCGCGCCAGTCGTTGACGGGGTAGCGGAAGTACGGGTTGTACTTCTGCGCCAGCGGCATTCCCTCGTCGGCGTCCGGCTGCGGTTCGCGGATCACCAGCGCCACCTCGAGAAAGTCCATTCCCAGCGCCTTGAGCACCCGGTTCATCTCATCGACGCCCGGCTCCCGACGCTTGTTCAGCCAATGGCCGATGCCGCCCTGAGACATGCCGACGCGTTCGCCGAGCTCGACTTGAGTGACTTTGAGTTCACTCATTTTGGCCTTGACCAATTCAATCCATTTATCCATGTGCGGCACCATACGTGGACGCCTTCGGCCAGCAAAACACATATTGTAGTATTTAAATTCTGGTCACAAATACGACGAGTATTATGCTTGGGTCATGGATTCAAACACGAACAGGGAGTGACCTCACGCCATGAACATCACCAGCAAAGACTTGCCCGACCTGCAGATCGACACCACGCTCACTTCACCTCAAGGCAGCGCTGCCGCGCAACGCGCACTGGACTATTACTTGAAACCGACTGTGTCCGAGCCCGACACCGAGGACCGCTTCTTCGGCGTCAACCGCAACCTCAGCAGCGAAGAATCCCTGGTGCATGCCTCCGACCTGCTGCGCTGCGCGGCGGCAACGGCGATCAAGGCCACGGACGGGCTGCAGGGCGTCAGTCGGGATCTGGCGTTTTCGGTGGTGCACATGGTGGACATGGCACGGGCGATGGTCGATCACTCGCTCGATGGCGGCGGTCATTGAGGAACGGAATCGGATCGGAAAGATTTTTCCGATCGCGCAGATAAAATCATTTGACTTGCAAATGATAATGATTATTATTGGACGCAGCTGGTCGCGAGACCGGTCGATGGACCAGAGACCTTAGGTCGGTCTTCTGGACTATCTCCTCATCAGGCTAATCACGGTTTTTGACCCGGCTTTTTGCCGGGTCTTTTTTTTGCCAGTTTTCTGGCTTTTGGCTTCAGGCTAATGAAGTCTTCAGGTGCTGCAAATTCAGTGGCGCGGATAATATCAAAAGAATATCGCTTGGCAAGCCGAACCCCGCCTCACCGGCCCCAGACAATGACATTTAGCACTTGAGAATCAATCGCACAGCCACTAAGCTGCCTGCGCGTCATGGAGGACGCCCCCACCCGCACACCCCGCAAATTCCCTCGGTTTCACCCCTGTCTTGCGTGTAGAGTAGCCACCATAAAAATCCTGTTCAGGAACCGATATGACCGTGGCCAAATCTTCGTTCGACATCAGCGCCAACTTCGACAGCGGCAACATCCAGGTTGTCGACATCAGCAACCCGCTCAACCCGGTGCTGGCGATCCGCCCTGACACCCGCAGCAACCATTTCCAGTGGTTCCACTTCAAGGCCAGCGGCCTGCATGTCCACCAGGAGCATTGGTTCCGCCTGGTCAACGCCAGTCAATCGTCCTACAACAAAGCCTGGACCGGCTATCAGGCGGTCGCCTCCTATGACCACGTCAACTGGTTCCGCATTCCGACCCAATTCGAAGGCGACAGCCTGCGCTTCTGCCTCGAAGCCGAGCAGACCCACGCCTGGTTCGCCTACTTCGAGCCCTACAGCCGCGGCCGTCACGACTGGCTGATCGACCAGGCCCTGACCAAGGCCGGCACCGAACTGCTGGCCACCGGCAAGAGCGTCGAAGGCCGCGACATCCAGCTGCTGCGTAAGGGCAGCGGCGCCGAGGGCCGGCGCAAGGTCTGGATCATCGCCCAGCAGCATCCCGGCGAGCACATGGCCGAATGGTTCATGGAGGGGGTGATCGAACGCCTGGAGCGCCACGACGATCCGGTCTTGAACGCACTGCTGGCCAAGGCCGATCTGTACCTGGTGCCGAACATGAACCCCGACGGCGCGTTCCACGGGCACCTGCGCACCAACGCCATGGGCCAGGACCTGAACCGCGCCTGGCAGACCGCCAGCCAGGAAATCAGCCCCGAAGTCCTGTTCGTGCAGCAGCAGATGGAAACGTACGGCGTCGACCTGTTCCTGGATATCCACGGCGACGAGGAAATCCCGCACGTGTTCACCGCCGGCTGCGAAGGCAACCCCGGCTTCACGCCGCGCCTGGAGAAACTCGAAGAGGATTTCCGCAGCCACCTCAAGCGCATCACCAAGGACTTCCAGACCAAGCACGGCTACACCCGCGACGAACCGGGCCAAGCCAACATGAACCTGGCGTGCAACAGCGTCGGCCAGCGGTTCGACTGCCTGTCGCAGACCCTGGAGATGCCGTTCAAGGATCACGACGACAACCCGAACGCCCTCACCGGCTGGTCGGGCAAGCGCTCCAAGCAACTGGGCAAGGACGTGCTGACCGCCATCGCCGAGATCGTCGACGGCCTGCGCTGATCCCCTCCCCTCGCGCCCCCAAAAAAAGATCGCAGCCAGGCTGCGATCTTTTTTTTGCGACGGCGATTCGCGCTCAAGCGGTCAGCCGCGATCCCGCCCGCGCAACATGCTGTCGAGCACGCCGTCGCGGCGCACCCAGCCGTGGAACAGCGCGGCCGCCAGATGCACCAGCACCGTCACGAACAGCAGGTACGCCAGATAACCGTGGGCCTTGCGCAACAGCGCGAACACCTGCGCATCGGCCGGCAGGATCGACGGCAGCTGCAGCGAACGGCCCAGCATCACCGGGTCGCCCGCCGCGCTGATCATCGCCCACCCCAGCAGCGGCAGCACCAGCATCAGCCCGTACAGCAGGACATGGGACGCCTTGGCCGCCATCGCCTGCCAGCCCGGCAGGTCTTCGGGCAACGGCGGCTGGCGGGTGGAGAACCGCACCAGCAGCCGCACGACCGCCAGCGCCAGAATCGCGATGCCCAAGGGCTTGTGCAGGTTGATCAGCCATTCATGCCGCGCCGACACCGAAGCGACCATGCCCGCGCCGATGAACAGCATCGCGATGATCATCAACGCCATCAGCCAGTGCAGCAGCCGCGCCGGAAACGCAAAATGGGTCGGTTGCTTGCTCATGGGCGAGCCTCCTGTCGGGTGGCGGGCAATTGGCTGACTTCACTGGTGCGGCGCAGGTAGGAATCGGCGTAACCGGCCGAACGGGCGGCCAACAGCGGGTCGTCTGAACCTTCGATGCCGGCCGGCAGCACCAGCGGGTCGTAATTGATGTCACGGCACTCGCCGCTCAGTTGTGGTTGCGTCTTTTCCAGCACCAGCGTGCCGGCGTTCAGCACCTTGCGGCCGGCGGGCCAGGCCTTGCTCGCATCGTTCACCGGGTCGGCCGGGTCGGCCAACGTGATGTTCAACTGAAAGCGCAGCGGCCCTGCGGCCAGGCGCTGCACCAGATCCTTCTCCAGAAAGTCGGCGCC
This sequence comes from Pseudomonas sp. B35(2017), assembly GCF_002113645.1. Lineage (NCBI taxonomy): Bacteria > Pseudomonadati > Pseudomonadota > Gammaproteobacteria > Pseudomonadales > Pseudomonadaceae > Pseudomonas > Pseudomonas sp. B35(2017). The sequence continues at coordinate 234,835 of NZ_NEIZ01000004.1, forward strand.
CTCCGGCGCAGAAGCGCCGGCGGCGTCCTGGGCCTGCGGCGCCATGCTCCAGCGCACCGCCTGCTTTTTCCCGCCGGCGTCGACCAGGTAGAACGCATTCACACTGTTGTAGGTTTCCGTGGCATAGCTGGCCGACGGCTTGGCCGTCTTCACCCAAGTCAGGAACGGCACCGTTTCCGGGTGGGCGGCGAAGAACGCCGGCACCTTCGACGGGTCAGGCTTGCCGGTGGCCGGATCCGGCGACTGCGCCTGCAACAGTTGATAGAACGCCTCGGGCGTGCCCACCGGGAACACCGGCATGCTGTTCATGCCGGTGCGCCATTGCTGCCCGTTGGCTTGCTTGAAGCGCAGGGCCAGGCTGCGGATCGGCACACTGCCGTCCGGCGCATAGGGACTGCCCGCCGGCAAGGCGAATCGGCCGACCACGGGCGTGACGGGCTCGTTGAACACTTGCGCGGCGGAAAACGCCCGCGCCTCGCCGCTGCTTTCGAAATGCCCGATCACGCACACACCCTTGGCGTGGTTGCGGCGAAAGCCTGGGTGGATGCCGTTGTTCTTCTCCAGCACATCGACCAACGCCTTGGGCGTCAGGCGTTGCGGGTCGAAGCTGCCGTGCACGTAGGCAAACGCCCCGGCCATTGCGGCAACCACCACGGCAATGCCGGTCAAGCGCACCAGCAGGCTTGCGGCCCCCAACGGCGGACGCTGCGGCCCGCCGGGTGGTGAAGTGTCGGGCGAGCGGTTCGGTGAACTGCGATCAACCATAAAAGACTCCAGGGCCATCGGCCATAGGAAAAGGTGCTATGAGACGAACGCCTCGTAGGATTATTCCCTTTGAACTGTAGTTTCTTTCAGTTAACCGCGAGCGAGCCGGTGCTCAGTTGTCTAGCTCCGGTTGAAGCAAGGCTCGCGTTTCTCCAGGAAGGCCTGCATGCCCTCCTTCTGCCCCGGCGTGGCGAACAAGGCATGAAACGCACGGCGCTCGGACAGCACGCCTTCGCGCATCCCCACCTCAAGCGCACGGTCCACCGCCTCCCGGGCAGCCAGCGTGGCCGGCCGGGAGAAACCGCTGATCCGCTGCGCAATCGCCAAGGCCTGCTCCAACACGTCCTCGTCGCCCGTCACCCGAGAGACCAGGCCGGCCCGCTCCGCCTCATCGGCGGACATCGAACGCCCGGTCAGAATCATGTCCATCGCTTTGGCGCGCCCGACCAGGCGGGTCAACCGTTGGGTGCCGCCCATGCCCGGCATCACGCCCAAGGTGATTTCAGGCAGGCCGAACCGGGCGGATCCGGCCGCGACGATCACGTCGCACATCATCGCCAGCTCGCAGCCTCCGCCATAGGCATAGCCGGCGACGGCGGCGACTTTCGGCGTACGCAGCCCGGCGAACGCATCCCAGCCGGAAAAATAGTCTTCCTGCACCATGTCCAGGCAAGACTTGCCGTGCATTTCCCTGATGTCGGCACCGGCGGCAAAGAAATCCTTTGTTCCGGTCACCACGAAACAGCCGACCGCAGGATCGCTGTCCAGACGTTGCAGGGTTTCGATCAACGCCTGCATCAAGGGGGTGTTCAGCGCATTGCGCGCCTGCGGACGATTGAGCCGGACCAACACGACACGCCCCAACCGCTCGACCAAAATATTCACATTCGTCATCCTGATTCTCCTCAATTGATGTGCGACAGCCGCGACGGCGGCGTGTCAGGAATCCCAGATCGCGCCGTAGGCCGGAATGCCCCGCGCTTCCATCTCCTCGACCACCAACTCGGTCAAGTGCTGGTTGGAGATGCAGATCACCGCCTCCGCACCGAAGGAACGGACGGCCGCGTACGCCAAAGCCACCAGATCCGGTTTTCCCGACTCCCGGGTATCCCAAATCAGTGCCTCGGGCTGAGCTTCGAGAATCTCGTCCACCAGCGCATCGCCGTAGGTGGCCCTCGGGCTGCGCGCCGACCAGACCAGGCGCGCCGGCACCTGTCCGGCCAACAGGTGAGGCAGGACCGGGCCGATGCCGCTGCCGGTGGCGATGTACACCACCGACTTGAACAGTGTTTCGATGCGGGCCACGCCCGCCGTGGTGATGCCTTTGACCCAGACGTGGGACGGCGGCTGTTCGATGAAGGAGCCGGTCCAGTCGCCCGCCCGGGAAATGATCAGGCGAAAGCCGTTTTCTCCCGGCGCGGGAATGTTGGCGAAGGCGTGCCATTCCCACAGCGGGTGACGGCTGATCGCAATGGAAGAGCCGGTGAACGGTGTGTGATGGGTGAACCGGGCAATCACCGCATGCGAGGAGGGCCTGACCCATGTCACCGGGACTCTGCGCAGGCGCAGCCACGGCAACGCGATGCTGCACGTGACCACCAGCAGCGCCCAGAACGGAGGCGACCCGACAAGCACCTGCGCCAGCGGATCGGCCGGATGCCGGTCGGCTGCGAACGCCAGCGTCATCGCCCAGAACAACCCGAGCGCCGTCCACCCGCCGAACCGGTGCATCCGTTCGAAGCCGTTGTGATAGCGCGAGCGAATCCGCGGCAACGCCAGCACCGCGATCAGCGCCAGCAGCCCGAGCAGCGTACCGCTGATCCCCAGCAACGTGAGCGAAACCCCGTCGCCCGCGCTACTGCGCCAGGCCAGCGAACCGAAGAACGCGGCGAACCAGCCGATTGCCGCCACCGCCGCGCCGCTGTGCAGCCCCCCGAAATGGTAGACCTTGGCCAGCGAGCGGCGCACCGCCAACGGCCACGTCGTCGGCACGCGCGTCGCCAGCCAGAACAACAGGTTGATGAGGTACTGCTGGCGGATCAGCACCGCCAACGACAGGTTGACCACCACCAGGTTCACCAGCGTCTGCAAGGCGATGCCCGTCGGCGACCACCACTGCCCACCCGTCAATCCGTACGCCAGCGCCATGCAATTGCCCGCGATCACCATCGCGAACAAACGGTTGTAGTGGGAGAACAGCGGCAGCGTTCCCAGGCGGCGCCAAAGCGGGCGCCGCGCCGGGAGGCCCGGATCCAGCCCCTTCATGCCGACACCTCCTGCCCGGAGCCTGCACCCTGCGCCAAATGCACCTGCGCCCGTTCCAGCAACAGACGCTTGTCGGCCTTGCCCCTGGAGGTCAGCGGAATGTCGTCCAGCGCCAGGATCAGGGACGGGACGCAGTAATAGGCCAGCCGCTCCTCGCAGCGTCGCCGTGCGGCGTCGATGTCCGTGCCGGCCGGCGAGACGAAGGCCACCAGGCTCCGGTCGTCGAGCTTCAGCGTGACCGCGCGCTCACAGCCCGCCGACGACTCCAGGACCGCGGACACCGCATCGAGCTCCACCCGAAACCCGCGCACCTTGACCTGGTCATCGACGCGCCCGAGGTGTTCCAGTTCGCCATCCTCCGTCCAGCGGCCCAGGTCACGGGTGCGGAACATCAGCCGGCCCCCTCCGAGGAACGGATCGAGCCGATAGCGTTCGGCCGAAAGCTCAGGGTTGCCGAGGTAGCCGGCCGTCACGCAATCGCCGCCGGCCCACATTTCGCCCGCTTCGCCCGGCCCGCACAGTTCGCCCGACTCGTTCAGCACATACACTGTGTTGTTCGGCGTCGGCTTGCCGATCGTCAGTGCGCCTTCGCCCCGGTAATGCTGCAGGGTGTTGATGATCGTGGTCTCGGTAGGCCCGCACGCGTTGTAAAAGGTGCAGAACGAGGCCCAACGGTCCGCCAGGGGACGCGGGCACGGCTCACCGGCCAGGGCCACCACCCGCATCCGCGTGCAGCGCGCCGGGTCGAGACGGGCCAGGATCGACGGCGTCGCGATCAGCACATCGCATTGTTCGGCCGTTTCGGCGATGTCCTTGCCGCGGATCAGCAAGGTGGCGCCGTGGGCCAGGCAACCCAGGGTCTCCCAGGCCGCCATGTCGAAGGCGATGTTCAGGATCTGCCCCACCTTGAGCCCCGGGCGCAGGCCGAGGTTGCCGGGAGCGGTCAACAGAATGTTGCAGACGTTGCGGTGGGTGACGCGCACGCCGTTGGGCACGCCGGTGGTGCCGGAGGTGAACAGCACGAAGCACAGCGCCTGCGCCGAGACGTCGTTGCCCGTCGGGTTGTCGTCATCGCCCGCCCCTCCCGGCGTCGCCATGAAGGTGTCCAGTTCGATGCAACGATGTTCGCCGGTCAGCGGGATCGCCTGGCTCAGCGACGACAGCGTCAGCACCACACGGATCGAAGCGACCGACAGGATGTGGCTCAGCTGCGCAGCCGGTGTGATGCCGACGTGCTGCGGGACGTAGGCGGCCCCCACTTTCAGCACCGCCAGCATCCCGACCAGCATGGGAATGGAACGCTCGACGAACAGGGCGACATGATCCCCGGCCGCCACACCCTGCGCCTTCAGGTGCGCCGCCAGACGATTGGCCTGGCGGTTCAGCTCGCCGTAGGTCACGGTCTGCCCGAGATGACGGGCGGCGATGCCTTCCGGCTGGTTCGCCGCCTGCGCTTCGATGGCGCGGTGGATCAGGAAAAAGTCGGGCGTGACGGTCGGGCCTTGGCCGAATCGCCGCCACCGGTCATGGTCGGCATTCGCCACAGGCCCGCACCGGGATTCCGACTGACCGCTCATCGCGAGAGTTTGCATGTATAACGTCCCCTTCTGACTCAACAGGTTGTCCGGGCGCATCAGGCATGACTGGCCTGAATGCGCGGTTCCAACGGGTTGAGCGGGAAAACGTTGGGCAATTACAGGGATGACAAAACGCGATGAACTGTCCTACAAAGCTGGTAAAAACATCCTTCACAGGAATGGAATAACGGGCCCCGGGCGGCGTCTTCCTGTCGATGCCGCCTCCGGCCTAGAGCTTGCACCCTCCATGAACACATTCGACGAACAGCTGCGCGAACTGCTCCCCCGATTGCGGCGCTTTGCCGTCTCGCTGACGCATGAAGCCGCCAGCGCCGACGACCTGGTGCAGGCCAGCCTGGAGCGGGCCCTGTCGGGCTGGCGGGACAAGCGCCCGGACGGCGACCTGCGCGCCTGGCTGTTCGCGATCCTCTACCGTCAGTTTCTCGATGCCCACCGGCGTTCGCGGCGCTATGCCCGCATGCTCGAATTCTTCACCGGCCGCGACGACGCCGAACCTTCGGTGGAGCGCACGGTGATCGCCCGCTCCACCCTGCAGGCCTTCGACCGCCTGCCCGCCGAGCAGCGCGCCCTGCTGCTGATGGTGTCGGTGGAGGGCTTGAGCTACAAGGAGGCCGCCGAAGTCCTCGACGTCCCCATCGGCACCGTGATGTCCCGCCTGTCCCGCGCCCGCCAGGCCTTGCGCCAGCTCAGCGACGGCGAAATCAGCAGCCCTTCCCTGCGGATACTCAAATGATCAGTCTGCCCCCCAGCGAGCGTGACCTTCACGCCTATGTCGACCGCCAGCTCAGCGACGCCGACCGGCAACAGCTGGAAACCTGGCTCGCCAGCCACCCGGACGAAGCCGCACAAGTGCGCGCCTGGCAAACGGATGCCCAGCACCTGCGGGCGGCCCTGAGCGGCGCGCTGCAGCAACCGGCCAATGCGCAGCTCGACCCGTTGGCCGTCCGCCAGCGGCTCAAGCGCAACGCCCAGCGCCGCTGGGCCAGTGCCGCCGTCTTGATGCTCGCTGTGGGTGTAGGCGGCTTCGGCGGCTGGCAGGCCCGGCAAATGACCCTGGTGCACGTCCCCGCGCCCATGACCGACGCCTTGCAGGCCTATCGCCTCATCGCCCAGCAAGGCCTGCTGCCGGCGGACTACACCGTGGCCGGCGACAGGAGCATGCAGGAGTGGCTCGACCGTTACTTCGCCCGCGCCAGCCGTTTGCCGGATCTGTCGGCGGCCGGTTTCCGGCCGGTCAGCGGCCGCTTGCTCAGTACCGACGAGGGTCCTGCGGCGATGGTGATGTACGAGGACGCCAGCGGTCACAAGGTCAGTTTCTACCTGCGCCCGCCGGGCCCGAAAAACACGTTCCTGCCCCGTGGCAGCCGCAGCGACGGCGAGCTGCGCGCGGACTATTGGTCCGGCGACGGCTACAACTACGCGATGGTCAGCCCGACCGACACACCGGGGGCGCCGTTGCTCAAGCAGTCGCTGCCCTTCTGAACGTATCCTGGCGGCGCCTTCACCGACGCCATCGCCAGCCTGCTGGCGATGAGCCCGACACCCCGGCACCTGCCCCATCGCCGGCCGACGCCCGCAAAATCCCCCCGATTCAGAACCCCACATCCAGCACCACATTGTCCAGGTACGTCCCGGCCGGCGGCGTGGTCTGGTCGGTGTAGACCTTGGCGTTGTAGTTGAAGACCTGGCTGCCGGTGCCCAGCCCGTTGCCGGGATTGACCTCGGCGTCGCTGCTGGCCCGACGGGCGGCACCGACGCTGCCCCAGCGGGTGGTGCCGGCGCTCTTGAAGATGTCGTAGGCCAGGTAGTTGCCGCCTGAGACCATCCGCCGCCGCCCGCCGGCGCTGACCGGGTTCTGCCCGTCGCTCAGGCCCACGGTGTAGGCGCTGCCCTTGGTGCAGGCCAGGTTGATGGTCTGCCCGGTCACCGGGGCAAAGGCGCTGACCACCGGCGCGCTGCCGAAGGCGATGTTCGGCGCGGTGATGGTGCAGTCGTTGGCCACGGTCATGTTCACCGTCAGCGTGGTGGTGCCGCTGGCGATGTCGCGCCCCAGGCAGAGGCCGCCGATGCCGATGCCGGAGCAGTAGTTCCAGCTCCAGAAGATGCTCAGGGTCTCGCTGTACGTCCCCGCCGCGACGTTGCTGCCGATCGTCGTGCCGAAATACAGCGGCACGGTCTTGGGCGTCGTGCCGTTGAGCAGGCCGAGGGCATCGATGATGCCGTTGCGGGCGAAGTCGTAGGCAGTGCCGCGGGTCAACGGGTAACTGGTGCTGTTGTTGGCGTAGATTGTGTAGCCGATGACATCGCCGGTGGGTCCGAGCAGGCCGCTCTGGGTCGAGGTGACCGTTGCCCAGAAATGATCGTTGCTGGCCAGCAGCGACAGCAGCGAACCGGTGCAACTCAGGCCGGCGTTCAAGGTCGAGCCCGGCTGCGACGTGGTGCGCACGGAAATCGAACTGACCGTGCCGAACGCCACCGGGACGGTGCTGACCACCGAACACAACGCGTGGGCCACGCCCGGCAGCATCAGCGCCAGCCACAGGCAGATCCGCGCGCCGCTCATTGGCACACCAGCGGGCCGATCAGCGGCACCTGATCCTGGTTCACGTCCACGCCGAACTGCGCCTTGCAGGTCTTGCCGCCCGCCAGCGTCACGTGCAGCGAGTTCTCCGCCGACAGGTTCTCCAGGTACACCAGCCCGTCCCAGCCGACCACCGTGCGGGCGCCGCTCTGCTCATGCAGCACGCCGCTGCCCAGCGGCAGCTCGCGCTGCTGCGCGTCCACCAGCACGACGCTCGCGGCGACCACCCGGCTCAGCGGGAACTCCAGCAGATAGCCGCTGCCCCGGCGTACGGCGATGCGCTGCTCGACATTCGGGCTGCGCACGTTGGCCGGCAGGTTCAACGGGTCGATTTCGTACTTGCCGCGGTAGTAGGCGCTGCTCCACGGCACCAGCAGGTGGCCGTTGCGGTCGGTGCGGCCGACCTGCTGATTTTCGTAGCGCACCGGAATGTCGGCGAAACCGTCGGTGCTGACCACCACGAACGCATCGTCGATGCGGTTGGCGGCGAACACCTGGTGGTCCATCCACACCAGCGACCCGCTGGCATCGGCCCAGCGGGTCTCGGCCTCGGACGTGCCGTAGACCCCGGCCTGCAACTGCACCGACTGCAGGCGCCAGGTCAGATCCGCCTGCCGGTAATCGGCGCCGTCGCCCCTGGCGTAGCCGAGGTTGAAGCCCACGCCGCCCTCGATCGGCACCGCGCGGCTGAAGTTGACCCGTTGCTGCGACTGCCCGGTCTTGCTGCGCTCGCTGCTGACCGCCAGGCTGCCGTACAGGTCGAACGGGATCACCAATTGCGCCTGCACCGCCCAGTTGCTGTCGCCGATCTCGCGGTTGGCCGACAGATAGAAACTGCTGTTGCGCCACAGCGGCTTGCTCCACGTCAGGTTGAGCAACCGGGTACGTGTGTCGTCCGCCGCGCGGATGTCGAAATACCCGGCGCCGAGGCTGCCCCAGCGCTCCAGGTTGACGCTCAGGGTCGCCTGTTCGCTGCGCCGGCTCAGGCTGGCGTAAGGGGTGTCGATCACGCTCAGGTCGGCGTACCGGTCGCGGCGTTGCAGCCGTTGCCAGGAAAAGCTGTAGCGCTGGCTGCTGTACTGGTAGCCCACGCTCAATTGCTGGCCGGTGTCGCCGTCGAACCGGCTTTGGCTGACCGCCGTGTTGAGCACCCCGAAGTTGCCCAGCCGAAGGTTGCCGCCGACGCCGCCCAGCGTCAGCGCCTCGGCGGCTTCGGCATGGCTTTCCAGGGTGAACGCGTCACTGACGCCATACCGCAGGCTGCCCGAGGTCACGCCCGGCCCGTAGCTGAAATCCTTCAGGCCGTAATCACGGCGCAAGGTGCCGGCGGACACCGAGAAATCACTGAGGCCCTTCTGCAGCAGGCTGCTGGTGACATAGAACGGCACGGTGGTCGAGACCTGCCGGCCCAGGGCATCGGTGGTCACCACCACCGCCTCGCCCGCACCGTTGATGAACGGAATGTTGGTCAGGGTGTACGGCCCCGGCTGCAGGTCGGCGCTGCTGGATTTGTAGCCGTTGATGAACAGGTCCACCGAGGACGGCACCGCCGCCTCGCCGGCGAACTGCGGCAGCGGGTAGGTCACCAGGTCCGGGCGCACGGCGAAATCCCTGGAGAACTGAACGCCGCCCAGGCGCACGGAACTGCTCCAGGGCAACGCGCCGCTGACCACGTCGCCGGCTTCGTAGGTCAGCATCCGGTCGTCGTCGGAATAGCGCCAGGCGGTGTCGTAGCGCAGGTAACCGTTGTCCAGGGAACCCACCGCATCGCCCGACAGCGTGCGCCGGTACTGCCCGGTGTTGGACAACGTGCCCCAACTGTCGAACACCCGCACTTCGTTCCACGCCGCCAGGTAAGTGCCGGCGTCGTCAGTGTCGTTGAGGTACAGGTCGTAGTTGAACAGCGCCCCGAAACTGCTCAGCGCCGGGGTGCGCGGGTAGGCTTGGCGGTTGCCCACGAATTGCTCCGGCAGCCAGTCCGGCGGCACGTCGAGCAGCAACCGCTGGCCGGCGCTGTCGTATTCGCTGTGCAGCCCCGGCAAGCCGTCGAGGTCGACCTCGGTGCCCAGCCCTTGCGGCAGGTTCATGCCGGTCTCGCGCAGCGTCGCGACCGGCACGTACAAACGCCCGCCGCGCTGCTCGACCGCCACCACCCGTCCGGTGTTCATCCGGTTCACCACCAGGTCCAGAAACAGCTGCGCATCGCTCACGGCCTCCATGCCGCTGGGAGGCGGCGGCAGTTCGCCGGCCCCGGCCAGATCAACGAACACCAGGCAACACGCGCCGGTCATGAGCCACAACGGACGCAGGATACGTCGAGCCCATCCCGGACTCATTCGCGCTTCACGTCCATCAATGGACTGGTTCCTCCTGATACCGCCACATCCCGTAACGGATTTCACTCACCCCACCGGCCCGCTACCGCGTCGGGGCGATGCTCTGCACCTGCGTCGCACCATTGACGCGCACCTGCAACGCCGCCTCCCCTCCCGGCGGCACCGGTGCCGGCCAGCGCATCACGGCACCGGGCAACACATAGCCCAACAGCCCTTCGGCCAAGGGCCTGCTTTGCCCGCCCTGACGCAACGCCACATCGGTCAACCGCGCATGCACCGCTCCCTGGTTGCGCACCTCCACGAAAGGCCGGCCGTCCACCGCCACCGTGCGCCAGCTCAACTGCGGCACGCCGATGCCCTTGGGGTCACGCTGGCGCGTGCTGTCCTCCTTGCTCCACAATCCGGCGCCGTAGGCGAACAGCGGCACCGAGTAACGCATCTGAAAGCGGATCGCCGCCGCGGTCTTGCCGTCTTCGGCAGCGGGCGGCAAGGCCGACGGGATTTCGTCGATGATGATCCGGTACGCCAGCTCCTGACCGGGCGGGACGTCCTGGGTGCGGGTCAGGCGCACCAGTTGCTTCTGCCCCGGTTCGATCTTCGCCACCGGCGGGCTGCCGATCACTTCGCGCTGGTTGCGGTACTGCTCCTCGAACCCGCTCTGGCTCCAGCCGAACACGCGGATCTGCAGGTTGGCGGTTTCATTGCCGCGGTTTTCCAGCCACAGCGCGCTGGCCTGCTGATCGGCCTCCAGCACCGGGTCGATGGGCCAGATCAGCACCGAACTGGCGGCCTGCGCCTTGAGCGCCGCGGCCAATGCCAGCAGCGGCATCACCCAAAACCGATGCCGTGACGTGAATGCCCCCATGTGACTGCTCCTTGTCGGCCGTCCGAACGCCGTGTCACCACGACAGCTGCACCTGCAGCACGTCGCTGTAAGTCCCCCCAGGCTGATTGCCCGGCAATTGCACCCGTCCGTAGATCGGCAGGCTGATGTTGTTCGCGTCGCTGTAGGTCACCGCCACGCTCTGACCGATGCCCAGGCTCTGGCTGTAGGCGGCATCGCGAAACAGCGAGTAGGCCACCCGCGCACTGCCGCTGTTGAGCTGCAGGTTGCGCCCGCCGCTGCTGTACAGCCCACCGTCGACGGTCATGTTCAGCGCCACCCCCGGCGTGCACTGCAACTGCACGCCCCCCGTCAGCGCCACCTGCACCGTGCCGGTGGCCAGGGCCGAACTCGAACCGAAATTCAAGGCGCCGTAGTTCGACACGCCGCCCACCACCAGGCAGCCCGGCGTCACCGTGGCGCTGACCTGGAAGCTCTGGCTGGTCACCGCCGCCAACGGCAACGGCACGCCGCACCCGCAGAGCAGGAGCAGTGCCGTCCAGCCCTGCCGGCCCATGGGCTAGAACGTCAGTTCGACGGAAATGGTGTCGGTGTAGGTGCCCGCCGGCAGTCCGGCCTTGCCCACCGCCTGACCGTAGATGTTCACGGTCTGGGCCACGCCAGTGCTGGCGGCGAGGTTGATGGTGCCGTCGATGGCCAGCAACTGCGAATGCCCCGCGTCGGTGTACAGGTCGTAGGGCACGTAGTTGGCGACGCCGTCGTACAGCGCCCGCGTTCCCCCGGCGGACTGCCCGTCGTGGGCGCCGGCCCGCACCTTGACCACCGGCGTGGTGCCGGCCGAACAGAGGATCGACAACGCACCGCCCCCGCCGCCCAGCACCTGCCCGGTGGCGGTGGTGAACAGGCTGTTGCTGGTGCCGAAGTTCAGGGCGCCGAAGTTCAGGCCGGACGAACCGCCCGAGCCGTTCACCTGGCAGCTGCTGATCAGGATCAGGCTGGAGGTGATCTGACCGGTGACCGTGGTGGCGGCGCCGGCGCTGGAGGCCAGCGTCAGGCCGAGCAGCGACAGGCCTATCCTTGATGCAAACGTACGCATGGTGTCCTTCCTCTACGGTTTACCAGTCGAGCGTCACCGTCAGGGTGTCGGTATAGACACCGGCAGGCAGCGCACGGGTGTTCGCCACCACCGAGCCAAACACCGGGATGGGTATCTGCGCACCGCTGGTGACAGCGAAATTGTGTTGTTGGCCGATGCTGTAGCTCTGGTGGCCCGAGGCATCGAGGAACAGTTGATAGGGAATGGTCTGACGGCCGTTGCTCAAGCGCCGGGTATTGCCGTCGCCGTGGGCACCGCCGTCGATGGTCACGGTGAAGCCGGTCACCGAGGGGTTGCAGGCGACATTGAGCCGACCGCTGCCCTGCTGGTCGATGCTGGCCTTGAGCGGGGCGTCCCAGGTCGGCCCCTGCCGGCCGAAGTCCAGCGAGCCGAAACCGTCGGCGGGGCTGCCGGGGCTCGCGGCGTTGGTCACCTCGCAGCCGGCGATCAGGGTCAGCCGCGCATGGATCTGCCCGCTGACCACCGCCTGCGCATCCTCGGCGAGCCACAGCAACCCGCCTGCGGCCACCATCAGCCAGTGCTTGCTTGTCATCGCGTGCGTCCCTACTCCTTCAGGTGGTTTCATCACCGCGCCCGACCTTGAGCGCCCTTCCCTTCGCACCCGAATCCGTCGGGCCCTTTACCGGTTGTCCTGCTGCGGACCGTCGCCTACCAGGTGACCGTCACCTTGATCAGATCCGAATAGCGACTGACCCGCGGCACCTCCGCCAGCCGTTCTATCCGCGCATACAGCGGAAGCTCCACCGTGCCGCTGTCCGGCACCCGCCCGCCGAGCGGCACGTTCACACCCAGCGGCACTTGCCGTGCGGCATCCCGGTACAGGCGATAAGGGATGGGTTTGCCGCCCGATGTCCCTGCCAGGTAGCGCACGTCGCCGACGCCGCCATGGAGCCCCCCGTCGATGCGGATCTGGTACGGCGTGTCCGGGTTGCATTCCAGCCGCGGCAATCGCCGGTCGGCGAGCGCAGCCCCCAGCGGCCCCGCCGGATCGTCCAGGCGTGCGGTGCTGCCGAAGTCCAGCACACCCGCTTGGCCGATGCCTGCCTCGCGTGGCTGGCCGATCAGGCGGCAACCGCGCTGCACGTCGACCCGCACCTCGACCTGCAGGTCGGCGGCTGGCAGCGGCGCCGCCAGTGCCCACAACGCGATCGTTTTCCATGCCGTCTTCAGTGCTGCCTTCACGGCCCTGATCCCTGTACGCGACCTGTGCGTCGCAACTGTGTTGAAGGTTAGCAATGGACGACGATTCCGCCAGTCGATTGGATCCAGCGTTCTGACGGGATTTGTTTCGAAAGATTGGCGAACGGTCGACAGTTGCCGCTATGAAAACCTGTACCCGCCGCAAGATGCTGTCCAACATCGGCGTTGCGCCGATGAACCGTGGTGGAAGGCAAACTACCCGTCTGGTTACACTACGCCGCCGAGCTCGGGGAGCCGGCCTGACCACGGAGAGCCCCCACAGTGTCCGCCCAACCGCCCGAACGCCCGCGCCTGACCCATCGCTGGTCGGCGCTGCGCCGCTTGTTCGGCAAGGGTGCCCCGGCCGGTGCCGGCCATTGCGCCGGTGCCCAGGCGATCCGCGACTACTTCCGGCACAAGGCCCACGGCCAGGGCTATACCCTCAGCCACAGCCAGCAGCGGGTCATCGACTGCATGGCGCGGCAAGCGGGCCTGTTGCTCGGCGCGACCGCGCAGACCCCGCCCAGCCTGTACCTCCACGGCGCCGTGGGGCGCGGCAAGAGCTGGCTGCTCGACGGTTTCTTCCAGGCGCTGCCGACCGAACGCAAGCGGCGCCTGCACTTCCATGAATTCTTCGCGCAACTGCATCAAGGCATGTTCAGCCACCGCGCGCAGGACGACGCCCTGGCCGCCACCCTGGACGACCTGCTGCACGGTTGCCGGGTGGTGTGCTTCGACGAATTCCATGTGCACGACATCGGCGATGCGATGCTTATCGCCCGTTTGTTCAAGGCCCTGTTCGAACGCGGCACCGTGCTGCTGGTGACGTCCAACTACCCGCCCGAAGGCTTGCTGCCCAACCCGCTGTACCACGCCCGGTTCAAGCCGGTGATCGATCTGATCAACGCGCGCATGCAGGTCATGGAAGTCGGCGGCCCCCATGATTACCGCAGCCAGGCCCGTCAGCACGCGCATCAGATATTCACCCAAGGCCATTACGTCTGGCCGGCGACCCCGGCGCAGCGCGAACGCCTGGGCCTGCCGCCGCGCGACGCCAAGCCGCAGCCATTGGCGGTGGGCAGCCGGCACGTCCGGGCCTGGCTGCTGGACCGGCGCCGCGTCGGCTTCACCTTCAGCGACCTGTGCGAACAGCCCACGGCGGTCATGGACTACCTGGAGCTGTGCCGGCGCTTCGACCACTGGATCATCGACGACCTGCCGGAGCTGGGCGAATGCTCCATCGCAGCCCAGCAGCGCTTCATCAACCTGATCGACGTGCTCTACGACCAGGACAAGCACCTGACGCTGCTGGGAAGCCTGCCCCTGCGCGAAAGCCTCGGCGGCCACGCCACCGACCTGGCCCGCACCCGCAGCCGGCTGGGGCAGCTGTCGGAAGTGCACGATCCCGCCTGAGCGGAGCAGGTTCCCTTGCATGAGCGGACTTGCCCGCGAAAACGGCGACAAGTTCGGCATCGATGCGCCAGACAGGTCGCCATCGCCAGCAGGCTGGCTCCCACAGGGAAGCTTCATGAGCCACAACACTGCGCCGGTTCCGATCTGCCGTTATCATGTCGCCCATTTCCGGTGCCCCGCGCGCCTTCCCTCTCAAAGCGGAACTGTTCATGCACACCCTTGCTCAATTGCGCGCCGGCGAGTTGTCGGGCATCACCCGGCTGGACCTTTGCGAAGGCCTGACCGAATTTCCCCGCGAGATCTTCGAGCTGGCGGACAGCCTGGAGGTGCTCAACCTCAGCGGCAATGCCTTGAGCAGCCTGCCGGACGACCTGCACCGCCTGCACCGCCTGCGGATCCTGTTCTGCTCCGACAACCGCTTCACCGAGCTGCCGGCCTGCGTCGGCCGCTGCGACACCCTGTCGATGGTCGGCTTCAAGGCCAACCGCATCACCCATGTGCCGGGCGCGGCGCTGCCGCCGAACCTGCGCTGGCTGATCCTCACCGACAACCGCATCGAGACCCTGCCGGACGAGCTGGGCGAGCGGCCCGCGCTGCAGAAACTGTTGCTGGCCGGCAACCGCCTCACCCGACTGCCGTCAAGCATGCAGGCCTGCCATCGGCTGGAGCTGATTCGCATCGCCGCCAACCGCTTCACCGAACTGCCGCAATGGCTGCTGACCCTGCCGGCCCTGACCTGGCTGGCCTACGCCGGCAATCCGCTGGAGACCGAGGCGGACTCGGCCGCGCTCGACGCAACGCCGGTGATCGACTGGTCGGCGCTGCGCCTTGAGCACAAGCTCGGCGAAGGCGCTTCAGGGGTCATCTCACGGGCGCTCTGGCAACGTGACGGTCAGTCGGACACGCCGGTGGCGGTCAAGCTCTACAAAGGGGAAATGACCAGCGACGGCTCGCCGCTGCATGAGATGAACGCCTGCATCACCGCCGGCCGACACCCGAACCTGATCCGCGTCGAAGGGCGTATCGGCCACCATCCGGAAGGTGCGCAAGGGCTGGTGATGCAACTGATCGATCCGCACTACCGCAACCTGGCCGCCTTGCCGAGCCTGGCGTCCTGCTCGCGGGACGTGTATGCCGACGACTGCCGATTCCATGCCGATGCCGCCCTGCGGGTCGCCCGCGGCATCGCATCGGTGGCCGAGCATCTGCACGGGCACGGCATCACCCATGGCGACCTCTACGGGCACAACATTCTGTTGAACGGTCAGGGCGATTGCCTGCTGGGGGACTTCGGTGCGGCGTCGTTCCATGCCACCGAGGACAACCTGGAGACCCGCGCGCTGCAACGCATCGAAGTGCGTGCGTTCGGGATCTTGCTGGGTGAATTGCTGGAGCGGATCGACTCGGGGTTGAGCGATGAACGGCGCGCGGCGCTTCAGGTGCTGGAGCAGCGCTGCTGCCAGCCGGACGTGCTGTCGCGGCCAGGCTTCAGCGAAGTGACGGCGCTGCTCGACAAGCTGTGAACACTCGATCGTGTGGCGAGGGCGCTTGCTCCCGTCGGACGGCGAGGCCGTCCCGGAAAGAGGCGACCGCTGCGCAGTCGAGCGGGAGCAAGCTCCCGCGCCACAGGCTGATCAGCCGGCCAGGCCGACGAACATGTCCTGCACGTCGTCGTGGTTGTCGAGGCCTTCCAGGAACGCTTCGACTTCGGCCATCTGCTCGGCGCTCAGGCCGCTGACCGGGTTCTTCGGCTGGTAGCCCAGCTTGGCCGACAGCACGGTGAAGCCTTGCTCCGGCAGGGCTTTCTGCACGGCGTCGAGGTCGGTCGGATCGGTCAGGAACAGGGTCGCGCCCTCTTCACCCGGCTCGAAATCCTGGGCACCGGCCTCGATGGCGGCCATTTCCGGATCGGCGTCCGGGGTGTCCGGCGACGCTTCGATCATGCCGACATGGTTGAAGTCCCACGACACCGAACCGGAAGCGCCCAGTTGACCCTTGCGGAAGGCCACGCGGATTTCCGCGACGGTGCGGTTGACGTTGTCGGTGACGCACTCGACGATCAGCGGCACCTGGTGCGGGGCGAAACCTTCGTAGGTCACGCGGTGGTACTGCACGGTCTCGCCCAGCAGGCCTGCGCCTTTCTTGATGGCGCGGTCCAGGGTTTCCTTGGGCATCGAGGCTTTCTTGGCCTGTTCGACCACCAGACGCAGGTGTGCGTTGGTGGCGGTATCGGCACCGTTGCGGGCAGCGATGGTGATTTCCTTCACCAGTTTGCCGAAGATCTTGCCCTTGGCGTTGGCTGCCGCTTCTTTGTGTTTAACCTTCCACTGTGCGCCCATTACTCACTCTCTTGATCTGTGGCGCCGAGACATCTATTGGCCGACGCAGGGGGCCAAGTTTATACGGCCTAAAGTCGGCAATCGACCAAAAAATCCATCGGCGGAATCGACATCTTCACCACTGCTTGTAGGGCGATTCGGAAAAGCCGGTTTGCCATGTCCATTCAGCACCACGGTTTCGTACCCTTTCACGCCCGTACCGTTCGACAGAATCGCCGCCCATGCACAACGACAAGGAAAGTCCCTTCACCCTGACATTGGCCGATGGCGCCCTGACGCTGCCGGTCTTGCGGTTCAGCGGCCGGGAAGCGCTGAACCAACCCTACCGCTTCGAGGTGGAAGCCATCGGCGTGACATCGGCCCTGGCGCCCGACGCCCTGCTGCACCAGCCGGCCTTTCTGAGGCTCAATGACCACCACGGCATCCATGGCACGATACACAGCGTCGGCTGCGAACACCGGGCCGTCCATCAGACCGGTTATCGGCTGGTGCTGGTGCCGCACCTGCAACGGCTCGACCAGGCGGCCCGCCGTCGGGTCTTCGTGAACCAAAGCGTGCCGGCGATCATCGAGCGGCTGTTGGCCGAGCATCGCCTGCCGGCCGCCGGTTACCGCCTGGAAATGACGGTGGGGCAGTACCCGCCTCGCCCGTTCTGCATCCAGTACGAGGAGACCGACCTGGCGCTGTTGCAGCGCCTGTGCGAGGAAGAAGGCATTCACTTTCACTTCGAACACCGGTGCGACGGCCATGTCGCCGTGTTCGCCGACGACAGCCTGAGCCTGCCGCCGGCGCCGGCGACCGTTGCGTTCGGCGCACAGGCCGGTGCGCCCCCTTCTGCCATCCGCGTTCTGTTCCAACGCCATGACGCGGTCTGCCCGCCCATGCCGCCCACTGTTCTCGAACGGGGGCACGGCAATTCAGACGGTGCAGCCGCCAACCATACGGTGCCGCCCCTGCCGACAGCGCCGGGCACTCGGTCTGCCGAGGCCCTCCATGCCGATCAACGCAGCCGTCGACATCTGCAGCGCCAACGTTGCGCAAACCGCTGCATCCAGGGCCAAAGCGATGCGACCGAACTGCGCAGCGGCCATCTGCTACTGGTGGCGGATCACCCGATGAGCACCTTCAACGAACAGTGGCTCATCACGGAACTGCGCCACCAAGGCCGGCAGCCGTCGATCCTGCAACCGGCGTCGCTCCCCCGTCATTACCGCAACGATTTCACCGCGCAACCCTGGTCGACCGAATACCGCCCGCCCCAGACCCGGCCCCGCCCCCGTATCCCGGGGTTTCAGCCGGCGCAAGTCGTCGGTGCGCCCGGAGCGCCTGCGCAGCTGGACGAACAGGGGTGCATGGCCGTGCACCTGTGGCCTGAGCAATGCCACGGCGCCGAACCCGGCGTCCTGTGGCTGGCGATCGCTTCGGCCACGGCCGCGGGCCAGATTGCCTGCGAACATTTGCCCTGCGCCGGCAGCCTGGTTTGGGTGAGTTTCCTGGACAGCGACCCGGACCGGCCGATTGTGTTTCTGGACGCCTGCCACACCCGGCCTGCGCCTTGCGTCACGCCTGCACCGGCCGACGGATTGCTGCTGGATTGGCTGCTCAACCGCGCGGCGCCTTCTTGAACGGTGCCGACGCTTTCTCTCAGGCCGGCGCGAGCGCCAGAAACGCCTGGATCAGACGCAGTTCCCGCCGCCGCTCCAGGCAGCCGATCATGTGCCGGTTCTCCAGCCCGTCCCCGGCCAGCGGCAGCGCCACCACCCGCGGGTCATGGCTGACCTCCACCGACGAGACCACGCCGACGCCCAGGTTCGCCGCCACCGCCTCGGTCACCGCTTCGCGGCTGTCCAGTTCCAGCAGCACCCGCGGCTGAACCGAGGCCTGCGCGCACGCGCCGTCGAAAGTGCGCCGGGTGATCGAGCCCGGCTCCCGCAGCACCATGATGACCTGATCCAACTCCTTGAGCGTCACGGCGCCCGAACGCACCGACCAAGGGTGCCCCGCCGGCACCAGCGCACAGATCCGCGACTCGCTCAACGCCTGCAAATGCAGGCCCTTGCGCGGTTCGACCTCGGTCAGCACCGCCACGTCGGCATGCTCGGACAGCAACGCGGCCAGGGTTTCCTGCGCGTTGCCCAAGCGCAGGTTCACCGTGATCCCCGGATACCGCTCCCGCAGCCTGGCCAGCATCGGCATGACCAGGTGCGGGCCGTCCGCCGCCACTTCCAGCCGGCCGGTGAGCAACTGGCGGTTGGCTTCGAGCATCACCTGGGCCTCCTCGGCGAGGCTGAACATGGCCCGGGTGATCGCCGCCAGCCGGGTACCCTCTTCGGTCAGTTCGACCCGCCGCGCAGTGCGGCGCAACAGGGTGATCTGGTAGTGCTCCTCCAGCGCCTTGATGTGCCCGGTGACCGCCGGCTGACTGATGAACAGCCGTGCGGCGGCCCGGGTGAAACTGCCTTCCCGGGCCACAGCGTCGAAGGCCCGGAGCTGGAACAGGTTCATGGATAACCCTCGCTGATGACTGGCATAACAACAAACAATTTGATTGATGGGCCGCCGAATTGCAACGTATGCCCCGTAGCTTCAGCCCACAGCACCCGCGCGAGGACACCCCATGAGTACCGCCGCCCCGATCCTGCTCACCCCAGGCCCGTTGACCACTTCGGCCCGCACCCGCCAGGCCCTGCTGGTGGACTGGGGTTCGTGGGACGAAGGCTTCAACCGGCTGACCGCCAGCCTCTGCGAACAGTTGCTGGCGATCGTCAACGGTGCCGACACGCATCACTGCGTGCCCCTGCAAGGCAGCGGCACGTTCGCCGTCGAAGCCGCCATCGGCACGCTGGTGCCCCGCGACGGCAAAGTGCTGGTGCTGATCAACGGCGCCTACGGCAAGCGTCTGGCGAAGATCTGCGAAGTCCTCGGCCGCCCGTTCAGCACCTTCGAAACCGCCGAAGACGAACCGACCACCGCCGCCGATGTCGACCGCCTGCTGCGCGCCGACAGCGCCATCACCCACGTGGCGCTGATCCACTGCGAAACCAGCACCGGC
Source organism: Pseudomonas sp. B35(2017) (assembly GCF_002113645.1). Lineage (NCBI taxonomy): Bacteria > Pseudomonadati > Pseudomonadota > Gammaproteobacteria > Pseudomonadales > Pseudomonadaceae > Pseudomonas > Pseudomonas sp. B35(2017). The sequence goes on from NZ_NEIZ01000004.1 coordinate 254,324, forward strand.
ATCCTCAACCCGCTCGCGGACATCGCCGACGTCGTGCACCGCCACGGCAAACGCCTGATCGTCGATGCCATGAGTTCGTTCGGCGCCCTGCCGGTGGACGCGCAGCAGGTGCCGTTCGACGCACTGATCGCCGCCTCCGGCAAATGCCTGGAGGGCGTGCCGGGCATGGGTTTTGTGTTCGTCCGCAAGGAATCCCTGAGCGCTGCCGCCGGCAATTCCCACTCTCTGGCGATGGATCTGGCCGACCAGCACGCTTACAGGATGAAAACCGGCCAGTGGCGCTTCACCCCGCCGACCCATGTGGTCGCGGCGCTGCACGAAGCGCTGCTGCAATACAACGAAGAAGGCGGTCTGCCGGCGCGCCATGCGCGTTACGCCGCCAACTGCCGGGCGCTGCTGGACGGGATGGCCGGGCTGGGCCTGCGCAGTTTCCTGCCCGCCGCGATCCAGGCCCCGGTCATCGCCACCTTCCACGCGCCGAAGGATCCGCGCTACCGGTTCCAGGCGTTCTATGAACGGGTCAAGGCCAAGGGCTTCATCCTCTATCCCGGCAAGCTGACCCAGGTCGAGACGTTCCGCGTCGGCTGCATCGGCCATGTCACCCCGGCGCAGATGCGCGAGGCCGTCGCCGCCGTGGGCGAGGCGCTGCGCGAAATGGAAGTCTTCGACATCTGACCCTCACCCCACCTCCCCTGCAGGCGCGAGCCTGCTCGCGATGGCGGCCCGACATCCGCCGTCGGTGCCGACTGACCCGGCCCCATCGCGAGCGGTTCCGCGCCTACCTTTGAATCGCAACGCCAGCACAGGATTCCCATCATGAACTACACCGCCCCAACCCGCCTGCAAGCCGCCATCCTCGACTGGGCCGGCACCGTGGTCGACTTCGGCTCCTTCGCCCCCACCCAGATCTTCGTCGAGGCCTTCGCCGAGTTCGACGTCCAGGTCTCCATCGAAGAGGCCCGCGGGCCGATGGGCATGGGCAAGTGGGATCACATCCGCACCCTGTGCGACCTGCCGCAGGTCGCCGAGCGCTATCGCAAAGCGTTCGGCCGCGTCCCGACCGACGACGACGTGACCGCCATCTACAACCGCTTCATGCCGTTGCAGATCGAGAAGATCGCCGAACACTCGGCGCTGATCCCCGGCGCGCTGGACACCATCGCCCACTTGCGCGGGCAAGGGATCCGGATCGGCTCCTGCTCCGGCTATCCGAAGCAGGTGATGGACAAGGTCGCGGCCCTGGCCGCCGCCAACGGCTACGTCGCCGACCACGTGGTGGCCACCGACGAAGTGCCCAACGGCCGTCCTTGGCCGGCACAGGCCCTGGCCAACGTGATCGCGCTGGGCATCGAGGACGTCGCCGCCTGCGTGAAGATCGACGACACCGTGCCGGGCATCCTCGAGGGCCGCCGCGCCGGGATGTGGACCGTGGCGCTGACCTGCTCCGGCAACGCGCTGGGGCTGGACTACGCAGGCTTCCACGCCCTGGACAGCCAGACGCTCGCCAGCGAACGCAAGCGCATCCACGCCCTGTTCGAGGGTTCGCGCCCGCACTACCTGATCGACACCATCAACGACCTGCCCCCGGTGATCGCCGACATCAACCGGCGCCTGGCCAAAGGCGAGATGCCGCAGGGCCAATAAGCCTCAAAAAGCAAGAAGCACCACCCGAAACTTACATCAGGCGGTGCTCGTTAGTTGGTTTAAAGCCAAGTATCTTGTGATTTCGAGTCACTCTAAAGAGAGGTTCAATCAAACCAGCAAGTTGCCTCAGCCGTCATAACCAAGACCCTCCGGATATTTGATGGAGCCATCGGCAAGTTGCTCTGTTCCATCAGCCCAGACAATGCGTCCATCGGGATATTCAACCGTATCGTCCGGCCAGACGATTCGTCCGTCAGGATACTCGACCCGTCCGTCCGCGTACTGAACGATCCCGTCCGGACGAGTCACTGCACTCTGTTGCGCGTTGACCACACTGCCGTCGGTCAGCGTCACCGAGCCATCTTGGTTTTTCCGGCTGCCAAGGGCGTTGATCAAATTGATCACGGCCACCGGATCCACATTGACATTCAGTGTCGGCCACGGCATCGGTGGCCTGGCATTGACCGGCGCCACTGGCGGCTTGCCGCCCGGTGCCCCAGGCTTGACCGGCGCCGTAGGTTTGGCGGGAGGCTTGACCGGCGGCGCCGGCTTGACGGGGGCGGGTTTCACGGGGGTGGGTTTGACCGGCGGCTTCGTCGGGGGCACAGGCGGCTTGACCACCGGCTTGGTGGGCGACGTCACTGGGGGCTTGGGTGCAGAGCCCGTCGGCTTGGGCCGCGACAGCGGTGGCTTGGCCATCGCTCTTTTATGCAGAAGTTCCTTTTGTTTCTTATCGAGAAAGATACTGACAGTCATTTTAAAAAATCCCTTTATTTGATTAATGGCGCCTACGCTGGCGTCAATCCAATCAGTGCCAAACAACTTGCACCGACGACTGAGCACAACTTAATCGCTTGGCCGGCATCGTTCAAATCTCCCCATATACAAAACATGACCAACAACCTGTTACATCCAACATCATCCTAATATAACTGCCCCCTACAACTGACACTTCCTCCTGCCGGGCTTATGACAAAAACCTTAAACAATCTCAGGCGAAACCACGCCGACGCGATTACAGTTAAGGCATGCCGTCACAGAAAACGGCGCGCGTTGGCCCTGACCGTGAGGAAACAAGGTATGCCCTGGACAAGTTCCGAATCACGCTACAGCACTGTGTCAGTCCTGTTGCACTGGTTGATGCTCGCGCTGTTGGTGCTGGTGTACGCCAGCATGGAATTGCGCGGTTTCTTTCCCAAGGGCAGCGGCGGCCGCACGCTGATCCGCGAAGTGCACTACATGCTCGGCCTCACCGTGTTCGTGCTGGTGTGGTTCCGCCTGCTGGCCCGCAGCCTGGGCCCGGCACCGAAGATCTTTCCCGCGTCGCCGCAATGGCAGACCGCCCTCGCCCGGCTGATGCACTGGTTGCTGTACCTGTTCATGATCGCCATGCCGATCCTCGGCTGGCTGATCACCAGCGCCGAGGGCCATCAAGTGATGTTCTACGGTTTCGACCTGCCGCTGCTGGTGCATGAAGACAAGACGTTCGCCAAACAGGTGGAGCACTGGCATGTGCTGATCGGCAACATCGGCTACGGGCTGATCGGGGTGCATGCGCTGGCGGGGCTTTATCACCACTACGTGGTGGGCGACAACACGCTGCTGCGGATGATGCCCAAGCGCGGGTGATCGCCGCCGGGCGATTGCTTCGTTCGAAAGCGCTCAGCGCACCGCGAATCCCCTGCGCCCCTGCAATCCGCCAGTATGCACGAACACCAGCCGCGCGCCGGCGGGAAACCGGCCGGCCTCAACGGACTGTTCAAGCGCGAACAACGCCTTGCCGGTGTACAGCGGTTCCAGCGGAACGCCGCAGGCCCGCTCCGTGCGTTCGATGAACGCCAGCAAGGCCGCATCGACCTTGGCGAACCCGCCGCGGCTGGCGTCGATCAACGCGTAGAGCGGACTGTCCAGCCCGGCCTCGCGGACGATCGCCTCGACCTGCGGCGCCACGCCGTGATCGTCCGGTACCGCCAGCGCGCCGTGCACCGGTCGGGCACCCGCCTCGGCCAGCACCAGCCCGGCCAGGGTAGTGCCGGTGCCGCAGGCCAGCCACCACCCGTCGAAGCCGTCCCAACCGAGCGCGCCGAGCTGCGCGTCCACCTGTTCCTTCAACGCTGCGCAGCCCCGCGCGCCCGCCAGCCCTCCGCCGCCCTCCGGCACCGCCTGCAGCGTCGGATACTGCGCCCGCCATGGCGCCCAGAACCCCGGCTCATGCCGCGCCCGGTAACCGCCATAGCCGAGCCAGTGCAGTTGCATGCCGAAGGCCTTCAGATCGGTCACGGTGGGCGTGTCCTGCGGATGCCCGCGCAACAGGCCGACCGTGGCGAACCCCAGGCGCTTGCCCGCAGCGGCCAAGGCATGCAGATGATTGGAGTGGGCACCGCCGAGGCTGATGATGCCTTCGGCACCGGCCCGGTCGGCGGCCTTGAGGTGTTCGATGAGCTTGAACCACTTGTTGCCGCTGATCAGCGGGTCGATGCGGTCCAGGCGCAGGATCGCCGCCTCGATGCCGGCGCGGGCGAGCCAGTCGAGCTGCAGCCTTTGGAGCGGGGCCTGGGCGAGCCAGTGGGAGGGGGGAAGAAACATCGGTGCCGGTTCCGGAGAAAGAGCCGGCATCTTAAAGCAACTGTCACGGTCCTGCCGCGCGCCCACATGGCCTTGAGGTGAACACAGCGGCTGCATTCAACCCCAATCCCTGTGGGAGCCAGCCTGCTGGCGATGGCGTCAGTCCGGTCAACCTTTGCGCTGACCCTCAGACCGCTATCGCGAGCAGGCTCGCTCCCACAAGGCCAGCGCCGCGTCGGTCAGATCTCGGCCGCCAGGCGCGAACCCTGGTTGATCGCCCGCTTGGCGTCCAGCTCAGCCGCCACATCGGCGCCGCCGATCAGGTGCACGCTCTGCCCCGCCTCGACCAGACCGTCGTGCAGCTCGCGCAGCGGATCCTGGCCCGCGCAGATCACCACGTTGTCCACCGCCAGCACCTGTGGCTCGCCGGTCTCGCCGATGCGGATGTGCAGGCCTTCGTCGTCGATCTTCAGGTACTCGACGCTATTGAGCATCTGCACCTGCTTGTTCTTCAGACCGGTGCGGTGAATCCAGCCGGTGGTCTTGCCCAGGCCGTCGCCGACCTTGGATTTCTTGCGTTGCAGCAGGAACACCTCACGGGCCGGCGCATGGGGCGCGGCCTTGATCCCGGCCACGCCGCCGCGGGCCTCCAGGTGCGCATCGATGCCCCACTCCTTCCAGAACGCGGCACGGTCCTGGCTGGTGGCCACGCCTTCGTGCACCAGGAATTCCGACACGTCGAAACCGATGCCGCCGGCGCCGATCACCGCGACGCGCTTGCCGACCGGCTTGCGCTCCAGCAGCACATCCAGGTAGCTCAGCACCTTGCCGTTCTCGACGCCCGGGATCGCCGGCACCCGCGGCGCAATGCCGGTGGCCAGGATGATCTCGTCGTAGCCGCCGTCCACCAGTTGCGCCACATCGACGCGGGTGTTCAGGCACAGCTCGACATGCGTGGTCTGCAGCTTGCGCTTGAAGTAGCGCAGGGTCTCGTAGAATTCTTCTTTGCCCGGCACGCGCTTGGCGACGTTGAACTGGCCGCCGATCTCGCTGGCCGAATCGAACAGCGTCACCTGATGCCCGCGCTCGGCGGCCACCGTGGCGGCCGACAGCCCGGCAGGCCCTGCGCCGACCACGGCGATCTTCTTGACCTGCCGCACCGGCACATAGTTGAGCTCGGTTTCGTGGCAGGCGCGCGGGTTGACCAGGCAACTGGTGAGCTTGCCGCCGAAGGTGTGGTCCAGGCACGCCTGGTTGCAGCCGATGCAGGTGTTGATCTCGTCGGCACGGCCTTCGGCGGCCTTGTTGACGAAGTCGGGGTCGGCCAGGAACGGACGGGCCATCGACACCATGTCGGCATCGCCCTCGGCGAGGATCTGCTCGGCGACTTCCGGGGTGTTGATGCGGTTGGTGGTGATCAGCGGAATGCTCACCGACCCGCGCAGCTTGGCCGTGACCTTGCTGAACGCGGCGCGCGGCACCTTGGTGGCGATGGTCGGGATCCGCGCTTCGTGCCAGCCGATACCGGTGTTGATGATGGTCGCACCGGCCTGCTCGATGGCCTTGGCCAGTTGGACGATCTCTTCCCAGGTGCTGCCGCCCTCGACCAGGTCGAGCATCGACAGGCGGAAAATGATGATGAAGTTCGGGCCGACCGCCTCACGCACCCGGCGCACGATCTCCACCGGCAGGCGCATGCGGTTCTCGTAGCTGCCGCCCCAGCGGTCGGTGCGGTGATTGGTGTGGGCCGCCAGGAACTGGTTGATGAAGTAGCCTTCGGAACCCATGATTTCCACGCCGTCGTATTCGGCGGTCTGGGCCAGCACCGAGCAGGTGACAAAGTCGCGGATCTGCTTCTCGATGCCTTCCTCGTCCAGCTCTTTGGGCTTGAACGGGTTGATCGGCGCCTGGATCGCGCTCGGCGCGACCTGCTTGGGGCTGTAGGCGTAACGGCCGGCATGGAGGATCTGCATGCAGATCTTGCCGCCCGCCTCGTGCACGGCACGGGTGACGATGCGGTGCTTGAGCGCCTCTTCTTCGGTGGTCAGCTTGGCCGCGCCGGAGTACACGCCGCCCTCGTCGTTCGGGCCGATGCCGCCGGTGACCATCAGGCCCACGCCGCCACGGGCACGCTCGGCGAAATAGGCCGCCATGCGCTCGAAACCGCCCGGCTTCTCTTCAAGCCCGGTGTGCATCGAGCCCATGAGGGTGCGGTTGCGCAACGTGGTGAATCCCAGGTCCAGCGGGGCCAGCAGGTGCGGGTAGTGAGCGGCGGTCATCGGTAACTCCACAGCGAGCGTTCACGGAAAAGTGCGGGAGCTCTGCGTCCCCCGTCAGTCATGTTCGACAGACTAAGAGTCGCATCCCTGTCACTCAATGACCGTAACTGACAAGTTATTGATCCAAATGCGCAGCGGCCCTTGGCAAGCACCGGCGCGGGCCCTACCCTAGTCGCACACCCTGCACCCGGCTGTCGTTGGTCTTCATGCGCAAACTTCTGTACCTGACTTTTTCCATGGTCATCATCGCCGCCCTTGCCTGGTACGCGATGTGGACCGCCGACCGCCCGATGGGCCATTACCTGTCGGACCTGCGCATCCGGCTGGCGGTCGACCAGGGCACCCCCGCCGACCGGGGCAACCTGCTGGGGATCCAGCCGGAGCTGTTCCCCACCGACTACCAAAGCACCGAGCGCCTGCACCGCAAGCTCGCCGCCTATCTGCAACAGGCCCAGGACCAAGGCCTGCTCAACGAGAAAACTGTGGTGGTGCTGCCCGAGCACGTCGGCACCTGGCTGATGATCAGCGGCGAGAAAGACGAGCTGTACCAGGCCGCCACCCTCCCCGAAGCCATGAACTGGCTGGCGGCGAGCAACCCCTTGCAGTTCGCCCGCGCCTGGCTCAGCGCCCGGGGCGACAGCCGGCTGGACGACGCCCACCTGCGCATGAAGTCCCGGGCCATGGCCCGGGACTACCAGGCCCTGTTCGGCGGCCTGGCCAAGGAGTTCCGCGTCACCCTGGTGGCCGGCTCGATCGTGCTGCCGGAACCCAGCGTCATCGACGGCCAGCTCAAGGCCGGCGGCGGCGCGCTGTTCAACAGCAGCGTGGTGTTCGGCCGCGACGGCGCGCCGATCGGCCAACCGCAGCGGCAGATGCGCCCGATCTTCGAGCAGAGCGAAACCGGACCCTCGCAGGCCCCGTCACCGGTCACGGTGGTCGACACGCCCGCCGGGCGCCTCGGCGTGCTGATCGGCAACGACAGCTGGTATCCGGACAACTACCGCAGGCTCGACGAACAAGGCGCACAACTGGTGGCGGTGCCCGCCTTCGTCGTCGGCCATGGCGCCTGGGAACTGCCCTGGCGCGGCTATCAGGGGGCGGACGCACCGCACTCGGTGCCTCTCAAGCCCGGCGAGGTCAGCGAAGGCCAGGCCTGGCACCGCCTGACGCTCACCGCGCAGTCGCCCGGCAGCCGTGCGGCGGCCGGCATCAGCGTGTTCCTGCGCGGCCAGTTCTGGGACAAACCGGCCACCGGCCAAAGTTTCCTGAGCAGCAACGGCCAGCAATTCACCGACGGCGACGCCCGCGGCGCGCGCCTGCTCAACCTCTGGCTGTAGCCATGAAGCCGCTGCCGATGCGCCTCGGGGATCTGTCGGTGGGTTTCGTCCACAGCCTGGCCGACGCCATGCGCAGCCACGGCACCGACCCTCAGCCCCTGCTTGAACAGTACGGCCTGGATCCCGCCCGCCTCGCCGAGGCCGGCGCGCGCCTGTCGATCCCCCGCTACATGCGCCTGGGCCACGGGGCGATCCAGTTGACCGGCGATGCGGCGCTCGGCTTGCGCATGGGCCGGCTCAGCCGCCTCAGCCAGGCCGGGCTGGCCGGGGTCACGGCGGCCCAGGCGCCCACCGTGCGCGAAGCCGCCCGCTGCCTGATCCGCTTCGAAGCGCTGTACGGCTCCAACTACCGCGGCCAATCGAGCTTCCACGAAGACACCGACGGCGCCTGGCTGCGCTTCTACTCGATCAGCCCGTACAACGCCTACAACCGCTTCGTGGTGGACTCGATCATCGCCGGCTGGCTGCAGCAGCTCTCCAGCGTCAGCCCCGAACCGCTGCATGCGGAGCGGATCGAGATCGAGTTCGACGCGCCGGATTACCGTGAGGCCTACTCACAGCTCGGCGACTGTACGATCCAGTTCGGCGCCCAGCAGAATCAGCTGCGCCTGAGCCTGGACAGCCTCGCCCAACGCAATCCGGAACACTGCCCGAGCACCTGGCGGCACCTGCTGCAATTGTGCGAAAGGGAGTTGGAGCAGTTGACCCGCACCCGCAGCCTGCGTGAACGCATCACGCAACTGCTGGGGCCGTTGCTCAATGGCGGCCGGGAACCCGACCTCGAAGAAGTTGCGGCACGCCTGAAGCTGCCGACCTGGACCCTGCGCCGCAAGCTGGCCGAGGAAGGCACGCAGTTTCGCGCCATTCTCAACGACACCCGCCGCGACTTGGCCATGACCTACATCCGCGACACCGAACTGGCGTTCGGCGAAATCGCCTACCTGCTGGGCTTCGCCTCAGCCGAAGCCTTCCAGCGCGCGTTCAAGCGCTGGACCGGCCAGACGCCGGGCGAGTTCCGCCGCAGTCACCGCAAGACGGCCTGAAGCGCCAGGCCGGTGCCTCAGAGCTCGGTGGCGTCTTCGGCCGGCTCCGGCGAGTCCAGTTCAAAGGCCTGCGACTCGAGCAGCTCTTCTTGATAGTCATCCATCGTGTGATCCCCCGCTTGCCGAAAATGGTCTGAAGAACAGACCCGTGCGCCGAGCTTAAAGTGCCCGCATGAAGGAAAAATGAAACACCGCCTTCATGAAACTAACGTAGCAGCCGGAGGGGAATTTATCGCGGTTTTTTGCGGCGCCGTTGCAGGAGCGAACCGACCCGCTCCTGCCCGTGTCACTGGCCGGCGGGCAGCGCCGAAATCGGCTCGGACGGCGGCGCCAGGTTTGCAGGGTTGGCCGGCGGCGTGACGGCCTCCGTGGCGGGCGCAGGTTCCGCGCTCGGCGACGGTGTGACCGGTGCCGTTTCGGCGGTCGGGGTCACCGGTTGCGCACTGACGGGCGTCGCCTCGGCAGGTGCTGGCGCCGCCTCAGGCGCAGCCGGCGTGGCCTGCACCGCCGGAGCGGGGGCCGGTGCCGCCACAGGCTCTGCGGCCGGTGCAGGCGTTTCGGCCGCCGGCGTCGTTTTGGCCTCAGGCACGCCCAGGTCGGTCTTCGGCTTCTCGGTGATGTGCGCTGCCTTCTTGGCGTCCGCCGGCAGGAACAGCTCGACCAACGTGAAGAAACGCTCATAGAACTTCTGCGACGACACCGTCTCGCTGGCCACCTTCACCATCGAATCGTCCGACGAGCCGATCGGCATCGACACCGAACCCAGCACGCCCACCCCCAGGCTGGCGGAGTTGTTGGTCTTCTTCAGCGCGTAGCGGTCCTGCAGGGCGTTGGCGAACACCGTCGCGTGATGGCCGACGCTGCTGTCTTCGGCGCACACGACGTTGAAGCTGATTTCCAGGTGGCTCTCGCCGGTCTGCTGGAAACTCTTGTGGCCGCTGACCAGTTTCGGGTCGCTGCTGGTGATGATGTAGCCCTGGCTGAGCAACGCACGGCGCGCCGCTTCGCAACTGGCGGTGTCGCTCACCGGATAGTTGCGCGAGAACGTGCCGGAGTCATCGAAGTTCTCATGCTCGTAAACGGGCTTGTCCTTGGAGCAGCCGGCAGCGGCGGTCAGCAACAGCGCCAACCCGAAGAAACGCACGGGTATTGAATTCAACATTGAACATCCTGAGGGAAAAACGGTCCGGGGCGTATTGTGCATCAGATCGCCACCCCGCGGCGCATGGATTAGTGTCTTGAATCGGTTACAACTGTACCGGTCATGGGTGGCCGGAAAAAGTCGCACCGACAAACGTACGATGAAAAAACTGTCATCCGCCGCCCGGCGGAAACGAAAAGGCCCCGGATTCTCATCCGGGGCCTGACGTTTTGCGCTCAACCGAACATCAGTAACGCTTGATGTCCGCCTGGCCTTCCAGCTGCTTGCGGTAAGCCGCGAAGTCTTGCTGGCCCTCGCGCGAGGCGAGGAAGCGGCGGTACTGCGCCTTCTCTTCTTCGGTCGGCGCGGCGCCTTCGTTCACGCCGTTCAGGCGCACGATGGTCACGCCGCCGTCCGGCAGGGTGATGCTGCTGAAGGTCGGCTTGTCCTTGGCGGCCGGCTTCGGCATGCGGAACAGCGCTTGCAGCACCGCCGGATCGACGCCTTCCTGGGCACGGGTGGCCGCTTCGGTCACTTTCCAGCCCTGACCGTCCACCGCCTTGTCGGCCGGTGCCTTGCCGTCACGCAGGCTGGCGATCAACTGATCGGCACGGGTCTTGGCGGCAGCGCTGGCATGCTCCTTGACCAACTGGGTGCGGATAGCCGCAGACACGCTTTCCAGCGGCAGTTGAGCAGGCTTGAGGTGCTCCTTGGCGCGCAGCACGATCACGGTTTCCGGATCCAGCTCGATGGCGGTGCTGTTGGCGCCGTCATCCAGCACTTCGGTGCTGAACGCAGCCGTCACCACGGCACGGTTGGCGGCAACGCCTTCACCGCCCTCACGGCCGAACGGCTTGGAGGTGTGCACGGTCAGCTTCAGATCCTGCGCCGGCTGGGCCAGGTCGGAGGATTCGAACGAAGAGTCTTCCAGTTGCTTGGTCGCCTCGACGAAACGCTGCTCGACCTGCTGGGCCTTCAGCTCGCGGGTCAGCTTGTCCTTCAGGCTCGCCAGCGTCGGCACTTCCGGCGCCTCGACGCCCAGCAGCTTGATCAGGTGGAAACCGAAATCGGTGCGCACCGGTGCGGACACCTGATCCTTGGCCAGCGAGTACAAGGCTTTCTCGAACGCCGGGTCGTAGACGCCGGGACCTGCATAGCCCAGGTCGCCGCCGTTGTTGGCCGAACCCGGATCCTGCGAGAACTCCTTGGCCAGCGCTTCGAACTTCTCGCCCTTGGCCAGACGTGCCTGGATGTCTTCGATCTTCGCCTTGGCCTGGGCCTCGGTGGTCTTGCCGTTGACTTCGATCAGGATATGCGCCGCACGACGCTGTTCCGACAGGTTGGCGATCTCTTTCTGATAGGCCGCCTGCAGGTCTTCGTCCTTGACGGACACCTGGTCGAAGAACGAGGCCTTTTTCAGTTCCAGGTAATCGATGACCACTTGATCCGGGGTCATGAATTCCTTGGCGTGCTCGTCGTAGTAAGCCTTGACCTCGTCATCGGTCAGCTTGACGGCAGCCGGGTCGGCCTTGACGCTCAGCGCCGCGAAGTCGCGGGTCTGCTTCTCCAGGCGGGCGAACGCCAGCACCTGGGCGTCGGTGACGAAGCCGCTGCCGGCGACGCCGGCGCGCAGTTGGCCGATCAGCATTTCCTGGGCCAGCATCTGGCGGAACTGCATGCGACTGTAACCCAACTGGCGGATCACCTGGTCGAAGCGCTCGGAGCTGAACTTGCCGTCCACCTGGAACTCAGGCGTCTGCAGGATCACCTGATCCAGCGCAGCTTCCGAAAACGCGAACTTCGACTGTTCAGCGCCTTGCAGCAGCAGCTTACGGTCGATCAGGCCCTTAAGGGCCGAATCGCGCAACAGTTTTTCGTCGAGCAGAGAAGCGTCGAAATCCTTGCCCAGCTGTTGCATCAGCTGACGGCGCTGCATGTCGACGGCTTGGCTCAGCTCGTTCTGGCTGATTTCTTCGCCATTGACCTTGGCTGCCTCATTCTTGTGAGTGGCAGCCTTGAAAATGGCGTCGAAACCGGTCAGAGCCATCAGTACGACGATGACTCCGATGATGGTCTTGGCAATCCAGCCTTGTGAATTGTCCCTGATGTTCTGCAGCATGCGTCCCCCAGAAACGGTTGTACTTCAGAGTGGGCAACCGTGGAGCGTGGGTAGAATCCGGATAGAAGAAAGGCGCACCCGAGGATGCGCCTTCTCGAAACTGGCGGAGCGGACAGGGCTCGAACCCTCGATCCCGGCGTGGCAGGCAACGCTTCGGCTCGCCTGCCCTACCGCCCCGCTGCCAAGTCAGGCATGACCCCGACCCGGATGGGTAAAAACCTGAATCGAACTCAGTTGACAGCTTCTTTCAGGGCTTTACCGGCTTTGAAACCTGGCTTTTTAGCAGCAGCGATTTGCAGCGTCTTGCCGGTCTGTGGGTTGCGACCAACGCGAGCTGGACGATCGGTCACGGAGAAAGTGCCGAAGCCAACCAGAACAACGGAGTCGCCAGCCTTCAGAGCGCCAGTGACGGATTCGATTACAGCGTCCAGCGCACGGCCAGCAGCAGCTTTCGGGATATCAGCGGATGCAGCGATAGCATCAATCAGTTCCGACTTGTTCACTCTAAGTCCCCTTATATCTATTTGAGTATGATTCTAAGTTTTTTGGTGAAAGCAAAAACGAGTGCTGAATGGCCTACAGACACTTAAGAGCCGCTTTATAACAAGGGCTCTAAAAAGCTGTCAAGGAAGCCCCCCAGGCAAATGCGTACTAATGCGTGCTAATTCTTTCCTTAGAGTCAGACTCACGTTTTTCGTCCTTGGCAACTATCTCCGGAGCCACATCCGGCAAGGGCTCCGGCGCGTATTGCAGCGCAATTTGCAGGACTTCGTCAATCCATTTAACCGGTTTGATCTGCAGATCCTGCTTGATATTGTCCGGAATTTCCTTCAGATCGCGCACGTTCTCTTCCGGGATAATGACGATCTTGATTCCGCCGCGGTGGGCCGCCAGCAGCTTCTCCTTCAGCCCGCCGATGGCCAGCACCTGGCCGCGCAGGGTGATCTCGCCGGTCATGGCGACATCGGCACGCACAGGAATGCCCGTCAAAGCCGACACCAGGGCGGTGCACATGCCTACACCGGCGCTCGGGCCGTCTTTCGGGGTCGCCCCTTCCGGCATGTGGATGTGGGTGTCGCGCTTCTCGTGGAAGTCCAGCGGAATGCCCAGGCTCTTGGCGCGGCTGCGCACCACGGTCTGGGCCGCGGTGATCGATTCGACCATGACGTCGCCCAGCGAACCGGTCTTGATCAGCTGCCCTTTGCCCGGCACGACAGCGGCTTCGATGGTCAGCAATTCGCCGCCGACCTGAGTCCAGGCCAGGCCAGTCACCTGTCCGATCTGATCCTGCTGTTCGGCCAGGCCGTAGCGGAACTTGCGCACGCCCAGGAAATGCTCCAGCAGGTCAGCTGTCACTTTCACCGAGAAACGTTTTTCCAGCGCGTGCTCCTTGACCGCCTTGCGGCAGACCTTGGCGATCTGGCGTTCCAGACCGCGCACACCGGCTTCACGGGTGTAGTAACGGATGATGTCGCGGATCGCTTCCTCGTCGAACTCCAGCTCGCCCTTCTTCAGGCCGTTGGCCTGGATCTGCTTCGGCGACAGGTATTTGACCGCGATGTTGATCTTCTCGTCCTCGGTGTAGCCCGGCAGACGGATCACTTCCATCCGGTCCAGCAGCGCCGGCGGGATGTTCATCGAGTTGGAGGTGCACAGGAACATTACGTCGGAGAGGTCGTAGTCGACTTCCAGATAGTGGTCGTTGAAGTTGTGGTTCTGCTCCGGATCGAGCACTTCCAGCAACGCCGACGCCGGGTCGCCCCGCATGTCGCTGCCCATCTTGTCGATTTCATCGAGCAGGAACAGCGGGTTGCGGACACCCACCTTTGTCATCTTTTGAATCAATCTTCCTGGCATCGAACCGATGTAGGTCCGACGGTGACCACGGATTTCCGCTTCGTCACGCACACCGCCCAAGGCCATGCGCACGAACTTGCGGTTGGTGGCATGGGCGATCGACTCCGCCAGCGAGGTCTTGCCCACGCCCGGAGGACCGACCAGGCACAGCACCGGGCCACGGATCTTCTTCACGCGCTTCTGCACGGCGAGGTATTCGAGGATGCGTTCCTTGACCTCTTCGAGGCCGTAGTGGTCGGCATCAAGAATGTCTTCGGCGCGGGCCAGATCCAGGCGTACCTTGCTCTGGGCCTTCCACGGCACCTGCACCAGCCAGTCGATGTACGAGCGCACCACCGTGGCTTCGGCGGACATCGGCGACATCTGCTTGAGCTTGTTCAGCTCGGCGGTCGCCTTGGCCAGGGCGTCTTTCGGCAAGCCAGCGGCGTCGATGCGCTTCTTCAGGTCCTCGACTTCGTTGTGGCCTTCGTCGCTGTCGCCGAGCTCTTTCTGAATGGCCTTCATTTGCTCATTCAAGTAGTACTCGCGCTGACTGCGCTCCATCTGTTTCTTGACCCGGCCGCGGATGCGCTTCTCGACCTGCAGCAGGTCGATTTCGGCGTCCAGCAGCGCCAGGACGTGCTCGACCCGGGCCGACAGGTCGACGATCTCCAGGATCTCCTGCTTCTGCTCGATCTTGAGCGCCATGTGCGCGGCCATGGTGTCCACCAGGCGGCCCGGCTCGTCGATGCTGTTGAGCGACGACAGGACTTCGGCTGGGACTTTCTTGCCCAACTGCACATATTGTTCGAACTGCGACAGCAGGCTGCGCACGAACACTTCGGATTCACGCTCGGCGGCGTCGGTCTCTTCGATGAGCGACACTTCGGCGCGGCAGTGACCGTCGACTTCGCTGAAACGCTCGACGGTGCCGCGCTGCTCGCCTTCGACCAGCACCTTGACCGTGCCGTCAGGCAGCTTGAGCAATTGCAGAACGGTGGCGATGGTGCCTACGCGGTAGAGAGCCTCTTCGCCGGGATCGTCGTCGGCCGGGTTTCTCTGGGCCAGCAGCAGGATCTGCTTGTCGCCCGCCATCGCTGCCTCGAGGGCTTCGATGGACTTCTCGCGCCCCACGAACAGTGGGATAACCATGTGCGGATAGACCACGACATCACGCAATGGCAGGAGAGGCAATTCGATGGTTGTCTTCATGATTTCGCCTCTGCGTCGGCCAGATGGCCGTAAAAGGATGGAAGTAAGCTTGAAACCAAGATGGGGGCTGCATCCGAAAAATACAAGCGGATAAAGGATCGGCTTGAAAAATCACGACTTACGCATGCGCACGCAGGGATTGAGTGCCGTGGGGAACAGCCCGGCCCGCTTGCGCCGGATCGCCTGCACCCGAAAAAGCAAAGGGGCCCGAAGGCCCCTTCCTGATCCGGCACGGTGGACGCTTACGCGTCCGGCGCTGCCTTGGCGGTCGGCTCACTGTTCTCGTAGATGTACAGTGGCTTGGACTTGCCTTCAATGACGCTTTCGTCGATCACGACTTTACTCACGTCGGACTGCGACGGGATTTCGTACATCGTGTCGAGCAGCACGCCTTCGAGGATCGAACGCAGGCCGCGGGCACCGGTCTTGCGCTCCAGCGCACGCTTGGCGACGGACTTCAGCGCATCGGAGCGGAACTCCAGATCCACGCCTTCCATCTCGAACAGCTTGGCGTACTGTTTGGTCAACGCGTTCTTCGGCTCGGTGAGGATCTGCATCAGAGCAGCCTCGTCCAGCTCGTCCAGGGTCGCCAGCACCGGCAGACGACCGACGAATTCCGGGATCAGACCGAACTTGACCAGATCGTCAGGCTCGACCTCACGCAGGGATTCACCGACCTTCTTGCCCTCTTCCTTGCTGCGCACTTCGGCGTTGAAGCCGATGCCGCCCTTGGTGGAGCGATTCTGGATGACCTTTTCCAGGCCGGAGAACGCACCGCCGCAGATGAACAGGATGTTGCGGGTGTCGACCTGCAGGAACTCCTGCTGCGGATGCTTGCGGCCACCCTGCGGCGGAACGGAGGCGACGGTGCCTTCGATCAGCTTGAGCAAGGCCTGCTGCACGCCCTCGCCCGACACGTCGCGGGTGATCGACGGGTTGTCGGACTTGCGCGAGATCTTGTCGATTTCGTCGATGTAGACAATGCCCATCTGGGCCTTTTCCACATCGTAGTCGCACTTCTGCAGCAGCTTCTGAATGATGTTCTCGACGTCCTCGCCCACGTACCCCGCCTCGGTGAGGGTGGTCGCGTCAGCGATGGTGAACGGAACGTTCAGCAGGCGGGCCAGGGTTTCGGCCAGCAGGGTCTTGCCCGAACCGGTCGGGCCGATCAGCAGGATGTTGCTCTTGCCGAGCTCGACATCGTCACTTTTCTTGTCACGCTGGTTCAGACGCTTGTAGTGGTTGTACACCGCTACCGCCAGAACCTTCTTGGCACGCTCCTGACCGATCACGTACTGATCAAGGATGCCGCTGATTTCTTTGGGCGAAGGCAGTTTATGCGCGCTGCTTTCGGCCTGTGCCTCCTGCACCTCCTCGCGGATGATGTCATTGCACAGGTCGACGCACTCGTCGCAGATAAAGACCGAGGGGCCGGCAATCAATTTGCGTACTTCATGCTGGCTTTTGCCACAGAAGGAGCAATAAAGCAGCTTGCCGTTGTCCTCGCCGTTGCGGGTGTCAGTCATTCGATCGATCCAAATCCGATAGGCTTGCAACACAAGATGAAGGCTATTGCGGGCTTTTTCAAGCCCGCAGGTGATCGGACCTGCCGACCTGCCTTGTTTTCGGGCTGCTTGTTTTAAGCGGGACGCTGCTCGATCACTTCATCGATCAAGCCGTACTCGCGCGCAGCGTGGGCGCTCATGAAGTTGTCGCGGTTGGTGTCGCGCTCGATTTCCTCGAGCGTGCGCCCGCTGTGCTTGGCCATCAACGTGTTGAGGCGCTCGCGGATGAACAGGATTTCCTTGGCGTGGATCTCGATGTCCGAGGCCTGACCCTGGAAACCGCCCAGCGGCTGGTGAATCATCACGCGCGAGTTCGGCAAGCAGTAGCGCTTGCCCGGCGCACCGGCGGTCAGCAGGAAAGCGCCCATGCTGCACGCCTGACCGATGCAGGTCGTCGACACGTTCGGCTTGATGAACTGCATGGTGTCGTAGATCGACATGCCCGCGGTCACCGAACCACCCGGCGAGTTGATATAGAGATGGATGTCCTTGTCCGGGTTTTCCGCCTCAAGGAACAGCAGTTGCGCGCAGATCAGGTTGGCCATGTAGTCTTCGACAGGACCGACCAGGAAGATCACCCGCTCCTTGAGAAGACGCGAGTAGATGTCATAGGCGCGCTCGCCGCGAGCGGATTGCTCGACAACCATCGGGACCAGGCCGCCGGCGGCCTGGACATCAGAGTTCTGCTGAATATAAGAATTTCGGAACATGCTCTGCAGTCACTCCCAAATAGTTATGTCTTGAATGCACATAAGCCAGCGCGAAGGCTGGCTTATGTGTGTACTTCTTAACGCAGGAACAATCAGTCGGCTTTTGGAGCTTCTACCGGCTTGACCGCTTCTTCGTAAGAGACCGATTTGTCGGTCACGCTAGCTTTCTGCAGAACAGTATCCACAACTTGTTCTTCCAGCACAACCGAACGGACTTCGTTCAGTTGCTGCTCGTTCTTGTAGTACCAGGACACCACTTGCTCAGGCTCTTGGTAAGCCGAGGCCATTTCCTGGATCATTTCGCGAACGCGCGCTTCGTCAGGCTTGAGGTCGTTCTGCTTGACCACTTCAGCCACGATCAGGCCCAGCACCACACGGCGCTTGGCTTGCTCTTCGAACAGCTCGGCCGGCAGTTGGTCAGGCTTGATGTTGCCGCCGAACTGCTGGACGGCCTGCACGCGCAGACGGTCGACTTCGTTGGACAGCAGCGCCTTCGGCACTTCGATCGGGTTGGTGGCCAGCAGACCGTCCATGACCTGGTTCTTCACCTTGGACTTGATCGCCTGACGCAGTTCACGCTCCATGTTCTTGCGAACTTCGGTGCGGAAACCTTCCAGGCCCGATTCCTTGATGCCGAACTGGGCGAAGAACGCTTCGTTCAGCTCAGGCAGCTGAGGCTCGGATACGGTGTTGACGGTCACGGTGAACTCGGCGGTCTTGCCGGCCAGGTCCAGGTTCTGATAGTCCTCAGGGAAGGTCAGGTTCAGAACGCGCTCTTCACCGGCCTTGGCGCCGACCAGGCCTTCTTCGAAGCCCGGGATCATGCGGCCGGAGCCCAGCACCAGCTGGGTGCCCTTGGCGGAACCGCCGGCGAACGCTTCGCCGTCGACCTTGCCGACGAAATCGATGTTCAGCTGGTCTTCGTTCTGGGCAGCGCGCTCGGCCACTTCGAAACGGGTGTTCTGCTTGCGCAGGATGTCCAGCATCTTGTCCAGGTCGGCGTCAGCCACGTCGGCGCTCAGGCGCTCGACGGTGATGCCGTCGAAACCGGCGACGGTGAACTCAGGGAACACTTCGAATACGGCTACGTATTCCAGGTCCTTGCCGGCTTCCAGGGATTTCGGCTCGATCGAAGGCGAACCGGCAGGGTTCAGCTTCTGCTCGACCACCGCCTCATAGAAGGAGGACTGGATCACGTCGCCCACCGCTTCCTGACGAGCGTCGGCACCGAAACGGCGCTTGATTTCGCTCATCGGCACTTTGCCTGGACGGAAGCCCGCAATCTTGGCCTTTTGGGCAGTCTGCTGCAGACGCTTGTTGACCTGGCTCTCGATGCGCTCGGCCGGCACGGTGACGCTCATGCGGCGCTCAAGAGCAGTAGTATTTTCAACAGAAACTTGCATGGATATTCCTCGTTGCACAGACGTTGGCCGGCCGTTTCCGACCCCAGAATCAAGGGCATGCATTCTAGTGGGTCAAACCCAAGAAGTCACCCTACTGAAATCAGGTGGAAACGCAGCAGGCGGTTTTCCGGTGCGGACGCACGGATGCGCCGCGCTCCGCAGGCGAATACAACAATCCCGCCAGGGGTTCGTGCCGACCATTCTATATATAGAAGAGGCGCGCCAGCATCTCCCTGACAGCCGGCCCGAAACACGGACCGCCGAAACAAAAAAGGCGCCAGACTGTTAAATCTGGCGCCTTTCGAAATATGGGGTGGACGATGGGGATCGAACCCACGACAACGGGAGTCACAATCCCGTGCTCTACCAACTGAGCTACGCCCACCATATTGCGTGTCAAAAAAGCCTTTCAGCCCCTTTGCGATACCTCAACCAAGCCAGCGGCATGAATGAAGCCTTGATTGGTGCGGATGAAGAGACTCGAACTCTTACGCCTCGCGGCGCTGGAACCTAAATCCAGTGTGTCTACCAATTCCACCACATCCGCGACTTGAAGCGGTTAAAGCAAAGGCGCCAGACCGTTAAATCTGGCGCCTTTTGAATATGGGGTGGACGATGGGGATCGAACCCACGACAACGGGAGTCACAATCCCGTGCTCTACCAACTGAGCTACGCCCACCATATCGCGCTACTTGTGCCAATGCTGCCTAATGGCGCACCCGGCAGGACTCGAACCTGCGACCATCCGCTTAGAAGGCGGATGCTCTATCCAGCTGAGCTACGGGCGCCTTGTTAATCTGTACCCTTGGAGGACTACAAACTAAGTGCTTTCCGGCCTTGCAGAACCTTGATTCCGCTCGACTTTCTTAACCAGTGCTAGGCTGTGCCCGACAAGTGCGACGAATAGTATAGAGACACCCGGAGACCGTCAAATCCTTTTTAAAAAAAATTCATTTAATTAAAGGGGTTAGGGGAATTTGCAGACCAAGCGCCTTTGCCCTCACCGCCTGACATGCGAGAATGCGTTCTCATTTTTTCCCCTCTCGATGGTTAATCACGCGCAATGACTGCACAACTAATCGACGGCAAATCCATCGCCGCCAGCCTGCGCCAGCAGATCGCCCAACGGGTCGCAGAGCGTCGCGAGCAAGGCCTGCGCACGCCGGGCCTGGCGGTGATCCTGGTCGGCAGCGATCCTGCCTCTCAGGTTTATGTCTCGCACAAGCGTAAAGACTGTGAAGAGGTCGGCTTCCTTTCCCAGGCCTACGACCTGCCTTCCGACACCACCCAGCAGGCGCTGGCCGACCTGATCGACCGCCTGAACGACGACCCGGCGATCGACGGCGTCCTGCTCCAGCTCCCGCTGCCGGAACACCTGGACGCCTCCAAGCTGCTGGAGCGCATCCGTCCGGACAAGGACGTCGACGGTTTCCACCCTTATAACGTCGGCCGTCTGGCCCAGCGCATCCCGCTGCTGCGCCCGTGCACCCCCAAAGGCATCATGACCCTGCTGGAAAGCACCGGCGTCGACCTGTACGGCATGCACGCCGTGGTCGTCGGCGCTTCCAACATCGTCGGTCGCCCGATGGCGATGGAACTGCTGCTGGCCGGCTGCACCGTGACCGTCACCCACCGTTTCACCAAGGACCTGGCCGGCCACGTCGGCCGCGCCGACCTGGTGGTGGTCGCCGCCGGCAAGCCGGGCCTGGTCAAGGGCGAGTGGATCAAGGAAGGCGCGATCGTGATCGACGTCGGCATCAACCGCCAGGAAGACGGCAAGCTGGTGGGCGACGTGGTGTACGAGACCGCCCTGCCCCGCGCCGGCTGGATCACGCCGGTGCCGGGCGGTGTAGGCCCGATGACCCGCGCCTGCCTGCTGGAAAACACGCTCTACGCGGCAGAAACCCTGCACGGCTGAGGCGCGTTTTCCGCCCCCTGAGAACCCCGCCTTGCGCGGGGTTTTTCATGCCCTCGAAAAAACCTTTACCGTTCGCCGGAAACCCCTATTTTCACAGGGCTTTTCACGACTTTTTCATGGCTCTCGCACAACCATCGACAGTTCTTCGACCATACTCCTACAATGCGTCGTTTTTACGACACAAGCCGTTACAAAAGCGGCATTTCCAACCCTTATGAGTTCGCCCGCGTGAATATTCGCCTCTCCATCCTGAGCCTGGTTTTTGCATTTTCAGGCACACTCCTCACGCCAACGGCCGATGCCGCCGAAACCACCGCTGCCCCCCGAGACGCCTCGCAACTGAAGATCGCCTCCGGCAGCGCCCTGCTGATGGACATGCAGACCAATAAAGTCATCTATTCCAGCAACCCGGACGTGGTCGTGCCGATCGCCTCCGTGAGCAAGCTGATGACCGGCCTGGTGGTTGTGGAAGCGCGACAGAACATGGACGAATGGATCGACGTCGACATCAGCAATACCCCGGAAATGAAGGGCGTGTTCTCCCGGGTCAAACTGCGAAGCGAACTGCCGCGCCGCGAGATGCTGCTGATCGCGCTCATGTCCTCGGAGAACCGGGCGGCCGCCAGCCTCGCCCACCACTACCCGGGCGGCTACGCAGCGTTCATCGCCGCCATGAACGCCAAGGCCAAGGCCCTGGGCATGACCAGCACCCATTTCGTCGAACCGACCGGCCTGTCGGAGCGCAACGTGTCCACCGCCCGCGACCTGAGCAAACTGCTGGTGGCCGCGCACAAGCATCCGATCCTCAGCGAACTGACCACCACCAAGGAAAAGACCGTGTCGTTCCGCAAGCCCAACTACACCCTGGGCTTTCGCAACACCGACCACTTGGTGAACAAGGCGGACTGGGACATCAAGATCACCAAGACCGGCTTCACCAACCCCGCCGGGCATTGCCTGGTGCTGGTGACCCGCATGGGCAACCGCCCGGTGACCCTGGTGATCCTCGATGCGTTCGGCAAGTACACCCACTTCGCCGACGCCAGCCGCATCCGCAGTTGGGTGGAAACCGGCAAGAGCACCAACGCACCGGCGGCGGCGCTGCAGTACAAGGCGGCGAAGAACCTGAAGAACCGCCCCGGCAACGTGGTCGAAGCATCCAAGTAATCCGCGAAACGACAAAGCCCCGAACGTTCGGGGCTTTTTTTCGTCTGCAGTTTCAATCGTTGGGCAGCGGCATCTGGTCATCGTCGGGGATGCCGTCGCCGGCGCTGGGATCCCGCGTATGCGGCGTCACCACCGCCGGACGGGCCAACGGGTCGCGCAGCGGGCTTTCAGGATCCAGCACCGGATCCACCTCGGGTTCCGCCGTGGTCGGCACGCTGTCGGGTTTATGGTCATCGAAGCTCGAATCGGTACTCATGTGCACCTCGCATCCGGGATACGGCCCGGAACGACCGGGCCTCTGACCATAAGAAACCCGATGCACCACGCCGTGCCCGAGAGATGACGAACGGCGCCTTACTGCGCCCCCAGCGCCTTGCGCGCCTGGGCCGCTTCCTGCTCCTGCCCGGCCTGGGCCAGCTCGTCGGCGGCCTTCAGCCAGCGCTGGCGGTCGACCGAGGCCGGCACCTGCGAAGGCTTCTGGATCAGCACCGCCCAGCCGCCGGCCTTGTTCAGGGCCGACTCGAAGGCGTCGAAGCCCATCAGCTCGCGTCGGTTCATCCCGGCGCGCAACAGCACGGTCTGCTTTTTCCGGTCGTAGCCGGAGAGGATCGCGTAGCGCGGCTCGGCCCAGAAGGCCGAGCCTTCGCTGAAGCGCACCATCACCGGATAGCCTGCGGCGACCTGGGTCAGCAGCGCCGGCAGCCGGCTGTCCAGCGGATAGACCACCATGCCGTATTCCCGGGCGAGGTTCTGCAGGTTCTGCTGCAACTGGTCTTGCGCTTGGGGCAGGCGCAGCGGCTTCTCCAAAAGGCCCGGCGTGATCACGATGCCCTGCTGCGACAACAGGCTGGCCAGCACCTGCGGCCCGCTCTGATTGGCCTCGCCACGGTAGAACGTGCCGCTGAGCTCGACCCGCTCCGGCAAACGCTGAACCTCCGGCGCCACACTGCCCGCGCACCCCGCCAGGGCGGCTGCGCAACCTGCCGCCAGCAGCGCCGCGCGGATCCGAGAAAATACCTGCACCATCGTCACTCTCTATCAAAGACGCCGGTCGTCGTGTTCCGGCTTGGCCGACGATCATAGGACGGCGCAGCGCCGGGGTATAGCCCGAAACGGCAGACGCTTGCCGGGCATAGAGCGAATCGGTCGGTCATCCTCGACCTTCGGTCAATGGCCTGAAACACACCAGCGTCTAGACTGAAGCCTGAAGATAGAGAAAGCGTGCGCCCGACGCAGGGCAAAAGAGGAGGCAACGATGAGCCTGACGATGACCATCATGATGCTGATAGCCGGCTGGCTGGCCGTGGCCGCCGCCATGTTGTGGGGCGTGCTGCGCATCGCCCGGCGCCACCACCCTCATCCGCCCCGTCCCGAACCTGCGCAGAAGACCGCCAGGCACCGCACCCGCCACGCCACCGCGCACTGACTGGCGCCCGACAGCCCAAACGGAAAAAAGGCCGCCCGGACTCGCAAGAGCCCGGGCGGCCTTTTCGTTCAGCGGCGCTTAGCCTTCGGCCGGCAGGCGCTTCTGCTTGGCCCGGCGCGACATCATGTTCAGCACCTCGATGGCCGCGGAGAACGCCATCGCCGCATACACATAGCCTTTGGGCACATGGGCGCCGAAGCCTTCGGCGATCAGCGTCATGCCGATCATGATCAGGAAGCCCAGGGCCAGCATCACCACCGTCGGGTTGTCGTTGATGAACTTGGCCAGCGGATCGGCCGCCAGGAGCATCACCAGCACCGACACCAGCACCGCGATGATCATGATCGGCAGGTGTTCGGTCATGCCGACGGCGGTGATGATGCTGTCGATGGAGAACACCAGGTCCAACATCAGGATCTGCCCGATGGCGGCGGCGAAACCCAGGGTCACGGTGGAGCTGGCGGACTTCGGATCCTCCGGCGCCGGATCCATGCTGTGATGGATCTCCGTGGTGGCTTTCCACAGCAGGAACAGGCCGCCGGCGATCAGGATGATGTCCTTCCAGGAGAACGCATGGCCGAAGATCTCGATCACAGGCTCGGTCAGCTGGACGATGAACGCGATGGTGCTCAGCAGGCCCAGACGCAGGATCAGCGCCATGCCGATACCGATGCGCCGCGCCTTCTGACGGTGCTGCTCGGGCAGCTTGTTGGTCAGGATCGAGATAAAGATCAGATTATCGATGCCGAGCACGATCTCCATCACCACCAGGGTGGCGAGCGCAATCCAGGCGGTGGGGCTGGCGGCGAGTTCCAACAGATATTCCATGGTTCAGTCCTGGTTCTTGTAAGACGTTTTAGATTTCCTGGGAGGACGATTCGGATTTTACGTCGTCATCCTTCGATTCGTTCTTGCCGGTCAGATTGCCGGTGGCATCACTGAGCGCCTGCTCCGCCGCCTTGTGGGTGTCGTCGATGGCCTGCTTGGCGGCTTCCGCCGCTTGCCCCATCAGTTGCTGGGCGCTCTTTTCCGCTTGGTCGCATCCGGCCAACACCAGTAAAGACGCGATCAGCACCGCCGTGGTTTTGAGTTTCATCTTGTTTCCCTCGAATGGATCAGACATCTGGCCTGACAGGCCCGCCGTCGATGGCTGGGCATTCTAGGGAAGGTGACACTTCAGAAAAATTCGTATTTTTACCGGCTATACTTCGGTTTTTACGAACAAAACATTTCACAGAAGAACGCCATGCTCAATTACCGACAACTGCATTACTTCTGGGTGGTGGCCAAGACCGGCAGCATCGTGCGCGCCTGCGAGCAGTTGAACCTGACCCCGCAGACCATCAGCGGGCAGATCTCCCTGCTCGAAGAAACCTACGGCATCGAACTGTTCCGCCGGGTCGGCCGCCAGCTGGAGCTCACCGAAGCCGGGCGCCAGACCCTGCCTTATGCCGAACAGATGTTTCAGTTGGGCGGCGAGCTGGAACGGATGCTGCGCACCCAGCCCAACGAGCAGCAGATCCTGTTCCGCGTCGGCGTGGCCGATGTGGTGCCCAAATCCATCGTCTACCGCCTGATCGCGCCGACCATGGAACTGAGCGAGCCGCTGCGCATCACCTGCCGCGAAGACAAACTGGAACGGTTGCTGGCGGACCTGGCGATCCAGCGGCTGGACATGGTGATTTCCGACAGCCCGATGCCGTCGCACCTGGACATCAAGGGCTACAGCCAGAAACTGGGGGAATGCGGGATCAGCTTTTTCGCCACCGCCGAACTGGCGGCGCAATACGGAAACGACTTCCCGCGCAGCCTGCACGGTGCGCCGCTGTTGATTCCCGGCGCGGAAACCGTGGTGCGCAGCCGCTTGCAGCGCTGGTTCGCCGAACAGCAGATCCAGCCGAGGATCGTCGGCGAGTTCGATGACAGCGCGCTGATGCAGGCGTTCGGCCAGTCCGGCAGCGGGATCTTCATCGGCCCCAGCGTGATCGCCGATGAGGTGAAGCGTCAGTGCGGCGTCGAAGCGATCGGCCAGACCGACGCGGTGAGCGAATCGTTCTACGCGATTTCCGTGGAGCGCAAGGTCAAGCACCCCGGCATCGTTGCGATCACCGAAGGTGCCCGACGCGAGCTGTTCACCGCCCTTTAGGCCTCGGCGCAGGCCACCCGCGGCTTGAGCGCCATCAGTACCATGGCCAGGACGATCGACAGCAGGATGAAGCCGGCGGCGGCGAAGCCCACGAAGCCCAGGCCGGCGCTGTCGATCACCCGGCCGCCGACCATCGCGCCCAGGCCGATGCCCAGGTTGGCCCCGGCGATGTTCAGCGACGCGGCGAACGCCGGCGCCTCGGGCGCCGCCTTCATCAGGCGCACGTGGCTGACCAGGAACAGCGCCGCCTGGGTCACGCCCCAGATGCCCATCGCCGCCGCCAGCCCGACCGGCGAATGGATGTTCGGCACCAGTGCCACCATGCCGGCGATCATGAAGGTGCAGAACATGATCGACGCCACCAGCGGATGACGGTCCACCGCGCGGCCACCCAGCGAGTTGCCGATCAGCCCCACCGCGCCGAAGCCCATCAGGCACCAGCCGACCACGGTGCCGTTGAACCCGGCCAGCCGTTCCAGGATGTCCGCCAGGTAGGTGTAGGCGGTGAACATGCCGCTGAACACCACGATCGACAGCAGCACATGGCCCAGCATCAGCGGGCTGCGCAGAATCTTGAACTGCGAGGCGAAGCTGACCTGATGCTGGTGCAGGTGGGTCTTGGGCAGGTAGACGAACAGCAGCAACGCCTTGGCGAACGCGATCACCGCCAGGATGGCGAACGCGCTGCGCCAGCCGAACGCGTCGGAAATCAGCGTGCCGACCGGAATGCCGAACACGGTGGCGCAGACGATGCCGAAGCCGATCTTGGCGATGGCGCGGCCGGCGTGGTCGGGGCCGACGATGTCCACCGCCGTTTCGCTGGCCAGGGCCCAGAACACCGGCAGCCCGAGCGCCGGGATCAGCCGGGCGACGGCCATCACCCAGATGTTCGGCGCCAGGGCCGCGAGGGTGTTGGCCAGACCGAACATGATCAGGATGGTGATGAACAGCCGGCGCCGCTCGAACCGTGCGAAGAACGCCGTCAGGAACGGCCCGAACATCGCCACGGTGAAGGCGAACAGGGTCACCAGCAACCCGGCCTGCGGGATGGTGACGTCAAGGTCTCGGGCGATCGCCGGCAACAGGCCGACGATGATGAATTCCGTGGTCAGCACCGTGAAGCCGGCGGCGGACAACAGAAGGATCGGAAACAGCATGGGAAACTCCAGCGAAACGACGGCACCGGCGTTCGACCCGAAGGCCCGCCGGCAAATCTGAAAATGAGGATGGCGGATCTTAACAGAAGTGTTTGCGCCCAGGCTTGCACAAAGCTGCCGATCTTGCCGGCCGTTCGGGCGGCGGATCGTCACAGGCCTGAAGGAACGCGCCTGTGCTGTGGTAAAGTCCGCGCCCTGCAAAACGTACACCCTGTTCAGCGACCCGTTTGTCGGCGTCGTTGGCTCGCCGACACTTTCGGTTCGTGCGCCGGGCCTGCCCCCGCCTTGTCGTCCGCGCACGCGACCTGCTCCCCATAAAAATTCAGAGATGCCGTTATGACCGCTTCATCCCCTTCTCTATTGCAGCGCCTGAAAAACCTCAGCCTGGTCACGCAGATCCTGATCGGTCTGGTGGCCGGCATCGCCCTGGCGCTGTTCGCGCCGGAAGCGGCCAAAGGCACTGCGTTCATCGGCAAGGTGTTCGTCTCGGCCCTCAAGGCCGTGGCGCCGATTCTGGTGTTCGTGCTGGTCATGGCCTCGATCGCCAACCACAAGCACGGCCAGGAAACCCACATCCGGCCGATCCTGTTCCTGTACCTGTTGGGGACGTTCGGCGCCGCCGTGGTGGCGGTGATCGCCAGCACGCTGTTCCCGTCCCACCTGGTGCTGTCCACCGACAACGTCGCGGTGACCGCGCCCGGCGGCATCGGCGAAGTGCTGCAGAGCCTGCTGCTGAGCGTGGTCGACAACCCGGTCAGCGCCCTGATGAACGCCAACTTCATCGGCATCCTGGCCTGGGCCATCGGCATGGGCGTGGCGATCCGCCATGCCGGCGACACCACCCGCCAGGTGCTGGACGACCTGTCCAACGGCGTGACCCTGATCGTGCGGGTGGTGATCCGCTTCGCCGCGCTGGGCATTTTCGGCCTGGTGGCCTCGACCCTGGCCACCTCGGGCTTCGGCGCGCTGATCGGCTATGCGCACCTGCTGGCCGTGCTGCTGGGCTGCATGCTGTTCGTGGCGCTGGTGATGAACCCGCTGATCGTGTTCTGGAAGCTGCGCCGCAACCCGTATCCGCTGACGCTCAAGTGCCTGCGCGAAAGCGGCATCACCGCGTTCTTCACCCGCAGCTCGGCGGCCAACATTCCGGTCAACCTGGAACTGAGCAAGCGCCTGGGCCTGCACGAAGACACCTATTCGGTGTCGATCCCGCTCGGCGCCACCATCAACATGGCCGGCGCGTCGATCACCATCACCGTGCTGACCTTGGCCGCCGTGCACACCCTGGGCATCGCCGTGGACATCCCGACCGCGATCCTGCTCAGCGTCGTCGCGGCGATCTGCGCCTGCGGCGCCTCGGGCGTGGCCGGTGGTTCGCTGCTGCTGATTCCGCTGGCGTGCAGCCTGTTCGGCATCCCGAGCGAGATCGCCATGCAGGTGGTGGCCGTGGGCTTCATCATCGGCGTGCTGCAGGACTCGGCCGAGACCGCGCTGAACTCTTCCACCGACGTGCTGTTCACCGCCGCCGCGTGCCTGGGCGAAGAACAGAAGGCCCAGCGCCCGGCCTGACGCCAAACCTGTAGGAGCAAGCCTGCTCGCGATGGCGTTCCGGCCAGTACGGCCACATCGCGAGCAGGCTCGCTCCTACAGAAGAACGGCATGAAAAAGCCCGCCAAGGTTGACGCCTTGGCGGGCTTTTTCAATGGTTTTGCGAAGCCGGGCGGCTTAGAACGCGCCCATGTAATCGCGCTTGCCCACTTCCACGCCGTTGTGGCGCAGCAGCGCGTAGGCGGTGGTGACGTGGAAGAAGAACTGCGGCAGGCCGTAGGTCAGCAGGTAGGCCTGGCCGGTGAAGCGCTTCTCTTTCGGCGTGCCCGGACGGGTCACGATCTCGATGCCTTCCTTGCCGTTGATCTGCTCCGGCTTGATCTCGCCGATGAAGGCCAGGACTTTGCTCAGCAGGGCTTGCAGCTCGGCGAAGGTGGTTTCGCTGTCGTCGTACTTCGGCAGCTCGACTTCGGCCAGGCGGGCCGACACGCCCTTGGCGAAGTCCACGGCGATCTGCACCTGGCGCACCAGCGGGAACATGTCCGGGTACAGGCGCGCCTGGAGGAAGGCGTTCGGGTCGATGTTTTTCTCGGTGGCGTGGGCTTCGGCCTTTTTCAGCACATCGCTCAGGGCGTTGAGCATCTGCTGGAAAACCGGGACGGATGCGGCGTACAGGGAAATGGTCATGGCAGTCTCGCGTGGTGGCGGGTGGTCAAACGTGGGCGATTATAGCCATGCCTTGCGCCGGCGCGGCTTGTCTTTTGTCGCGCAAGGATTAGGCTAGGCGCCTTCGACTGCACAGGGAGCCCGCAATGACCACCGAATCAGAGACCACTTTCGACGAACCGCGGCTCAACGCCACGGAAATCCGCATTCTGGGCTCGCTGATCGAGAAGCAGGCCACCAGCCCGGAAACCTACCCGCTGACCCTCAACGCGCTGGTGCTGGCCTGCAACCAGAAGACCAGCCGCGAACCGGTGATGAACCTGACCCAAGGCCAGATCGGCCAGAGCCTGCGCGCCCTCGAAAGCCAGGGCATGGCCCGACTGGTGATGGGCAGCCGCGCCGACCGCTGGGAGCACAAGGTCGACAAGGCGCTGGAACTGGTGCCGGCGCAGCTGGTGCTGACGGGGCTGATGTTTCTGCGCGGCCCGCAGACCGTCAACGAACTGCTGACCCGCAGCGGCCGCATGCATGACTTCGAAGACGCCGAACAGGTGGTGCATCAGCTGGAACGCCTGATCGCCCGCGGGTTGGCGGTACTGATTCCGCGCCAGGCCGGCCAGCGCGAAGACCGCTACACCCATGCCCTGGGCGACCCGGCGGACATCGAGGCCATCATCGCGGCGCGGCAGAACGCCGGCGAGCGCAGTTCTGGCGGCGGCGTGTCGGTCGAGCGGATCGAGGAGCTGGAAGCACGGATCGCCGCACTGGAAGAACGCCTGGCCCGCCTCGAATAAACACCGCCAGCCCATGTGGGAGCTGCGGTGCGACGATTCGACTTGCCAGCGATGGCGATGGGTCAGGCGATGAAGAGGTTGGCTGTACCGGCCTCATCGCTAGCAAGCTAGCTCCCACAGGATCTGCGGTGGCCTGACATTTCCGCGATCACCGCCGAACCCTGTGGGAGCTGCGGTGCGACGATTCGACTTGCCAGCGATGACGGAGGTACAGACAACAGAAATGTCGGCTGTACCGACCTCATCGCCAGCAGGCTGGCTCCCACAGGATCTTCGGTGGCCTGCCATTTCCGCGAACGCCACCGAACCCTGTGAGAGCTTGCCTGCAAGCGATGGCGGCATGTCAGGCGATGAAGATCCCTGCCGATCTCAACTGCGGGCGAACGCCACCGCCGCCTCGAACTGCTCCGTCGTCGGCCGCACGCCGGTGTAGAGCACGAACTGTTCCAGCGCCTGAATGGCGATCACTTCTAGGCCCGTGATCACTCGCTTGCCTTCGGCCCGGCCACGCACGATCAGCGGCGTTTCCGACGGGATCGCCACCACATCGAACACAGTGTCCGCTGCCTGGATCACCTGCGGCGCGAACGCCAGTTGATCGGCTTCAGGCCCGCCGGTCATGCCGATGGGGGTGACGTTGATCAGCATCTGCGGCCGCTCATCGCCCAGCTCCGCCGTCCAGCGGTAGCCCAGGGAGTCGGCCAGCGCCCGCCCGGCGCGTTCGTTACGGGCGACGATCAGGCCGTTGCGGTAACCGCCGTCGCGCAGGGCGCTGGCCACGGCCTTGGCCATGCCGCCGCTGCCGCGCAGGGCGAAGGTCGAGTCCTTGGGCACCGCATGGGTCTGCAACAGTTGCGCGACGGCGATGTAGTCGGTGTTGTAGGCCTTGAGGTGGCCCTGGGTGTTGACAATGGTGTTGATCGACTGGATCGCCGCCGCCGACGCGTCCAGTTCGTCGACCAGTTCGATGCAGGCCTCCTTGAACGGCATCGACACGCCGCAGCCGCGGATGCCCAGCGCGCGGATCCCGCCTACGGCGCCCGGCAGGTCCTGGCTGCTGAACGCCTTGTAATAGAAGTTCAGGCCCAACTGCTCGTACAGGTGGTTATGAAAACGCAGGCCGAAGTTCCCGGGACGCCCAGACAGGGACATGCACAGTTGGGTGTCTTTGTTGGGGTTCATCTGCATGAAGAATCTCCTCGGAATGCACTTTCGGATGGACGGGATTAGCCAGGCCATCGGGTTCTGAACGATCATGGGCCGGTCTGTTCCGGGCACCGCAGCCGATGCCGCGAAACCGGGTAACCGAGCCGGTACAGACCTTACACAAAATTTACCCAGCGGCCGTGCCGATTTTCAGAAATTCGTTGTCATAGAGGTATCCCCGCGCCATCCCGTGCCTGCTGCAGGCCCGGACGCCGGGTCGAAGAACCGAGGAATTATCATGATTCGTAAACTCCCCATCGTGGCCTTGTTGATTGGTGCATTCGCTGTCACAGGTCAGGCAGAAGCCCACGGCGGTGGCTGGCAGGGCCCGGCGGTGTTCGGTGCGATCGTCGGCTCGGCCATCATCGGCTCGGCGCTCATCAACCAGGACCGGCCGGTCTACGTCCAACAGCCTGTTTACGCTCAGCCGGCGCCGGTGTACGTCCAGCAACCGCCGCCACCGGTCTACTACCAGCCGGCACCGGTGTATGTGCAACAGCCGGTGTACGTGCCGGGCCCTGTGTACTACGGCCCGCCCCGCGGCTACTACGGTCGCCCGCACTACTACGGCGGCCCGCGCTGGTAACCGCCCTGCAAGGAGCCCCGCTTTTGAGCGGGGCTTTTTTATGACCGTCCGTCGGCCGCGTCTGGATACACCGCGTCAAGGTCGCTCCGAAGACAGTCCCGGCCGTTAAAGTCGGCATGATGGACAAGACCCGGAGCGCCCGGTCATCCGACGGTCATCCCTTTGTCATGACGGAGCCGCACTCTGAATCCGTCCGCAAACAACAAGGTTGAAAACAACAAGGACGACAGCCATGCCCACACAGAACCCGCACCGCATCGTCGGTCTATGCACCTCAAGCAAGGTCTACAGCGCCCTGACCGAGCTCAAGCACCTGGAAGGCCACCGCAGCGCCAAGTTCCTTTCGCTGCTGACCGAAAACCTGGTGCGCAAGGGCTTGCTCAACGAGCGGGAAGTGGTGCACATGCTCGATCAAGTGGTCGACTGAACAGCCCCCCGCCGGCGTCGATGTCCACTATCGAAAGCGTTGATTTTCCGCCGGGCCGACGATTGCATAAGGTAGCCCCATCGATTGATGGAGGTATCGGCAATGGCTCAGGTTCAAATCATGTCTGTCATCGGCAGCGCCGTCCCCGCCTCGCTCCGCGCCTTGGGGTTGCTCGCTTGCTGGTACGTGGTGCGCGACGGCGAACCGGTGAGCGGCCCGCTGCGCTCGCTGCCGGACGCCCAGGCGCTGTCCCGGGCCATGCTCGACGGCCCGCTCGGCGCCTAAGGCAATTGCACCTTGGGCCGGGTCTCGAGGTACAGCGCCCAGCTCGACATGAACAGCGCCGCGATCAGCGGACCGATCACAAAGCCGTTGAGCCCGAAGACCGCCAGGCCGCCTAACGTCGAGATCAGGATCATGTAGTCCGGCATGCGCGTGTCCTTGCCCACCAGCAGCGGACGCATGAGGTTGTCCACCAGCCCGATCACGAACACGCCGAACAACCCCAGCACCACGCCCTGCCAGATCATTCCGCTCAACAGGAAATACAGCGCCACCGGTGCCCAGACGAGGCCCGCCCCTACCGCCGGCAACAGCGAAAGGAACGCCATCAGCACCGCCCACAGCAACGCGCTGGGGATGTCCAGGAACCAGAAGATCGCCCCGCCCAGCGCCCCTTGCGTGATCGCCACCAGCAGATTGCCCTTCACCGTGGCGCGCACCACGCGGTTGAACTTCAGTTGCAGACGGCGCTTGTGCTGCTCCTCCAGCGGCACCGCCGCGCGTACCTTGCGCGCCAGTTCGGCGCCGTCGCGCAAAAAGAAGAACAGCAAGTACAGCATGATGAAAAAACCCGCCACGAACTCGAACGTGCCCTGACCGACACTGAACGCCTGTGTCGCCAGCGCCTGGCTGCCTTGCAGCGCGGCCTTGACGATCTTCTCGCGCAAGGCGTTGAGCTCACCGACGCCCAAGCGGTCGAGCAGGTGCTGGAAGTACGGCGGCAGGCTGTGCTTGAACTGTGCAAGGTAGGCGCCGATGTCGATCTCGCCGCTGTCGATGCCCTTGTAGAGCATCGCCCCTTCCTGCACCAGCAGCCCCCCGATGACGATCACCGGCAAAATCGCGACGACCAGGCAGATGCCCAAGGTGCACAACGCCGTCAGGTTGCGCGGCCAGGCGAACCGCAACTGCAGGCGCCGCTGCATCGGTGCGAACAGGATGCCGAGGATCACCGCCCAGAACACCGCGCCGTAGAACGGCAGCAGGATCCAGATGAAGGCGACGGTCACCAGCGCCAGCAGCACCGTGAGGGATTTGAATTGCAGGCTCTTTCGGTTCATGTGCGATCCACGTCGGCCGGGGCGCCCCGTGCGCCCACCCGGACTTGGTCAGCCCGCTGCGGCACAAGTGCCCTTTTTGTTCATGGAGCATAGATCCAGATCAATGAATCCTCGCCGCCGTTGCCTTACCCTCCCGCGCTTTTGCCAGCGATGCCGCCATGACCGCCACCCTGCCCCTTACCGCCCCGGAACTGCTGGCCCCCGCCGGCACCCTGAAGAACATGCGCTACGCCTTCGCCTACGGCGCCGACGCGGTGTACGCCGGCCAGCCGCGCTACAGCCTGCGGGTGCGCAACAACGAATTCGACCACGCCAACCTCGCCCTCGGCATCCGCGAGGCCCAGGCCATGGGCAAGCGCTTCTATGTGGTGGTCAACATCGCCCCGCACAACGCCAAGCTCAAGACCTTCCTCAAGGATCTGGCGCCGGTGATCGAAATGGCGCCGGACGCGCTGATCATGTCCGACCCGGGCCTGATCATGCTGGTGCGCCGGCACTTCCCGCAGATGCCCATCCACCTGTCGGTGCAGGCCAACACGGTGAACTGGGCGAGCGTGGAGTTCTGGCAGCAGCAGGGCCTGAGCCGGATCATCCTGTCCCGCGAACTTTCCCTGGAGGAGATCGGCGAAATCCGCGAACAGGTGCCGGGCATGGAGTTGGAGGTGTTCGTCCACGGCGCCCTGTGCATGGCCTACTCCGGCCGCTGCCTGCTCTCGGGGTACATGAACAAACGCGACGCCAACCAAGGCACCTGCACCAACGCCTGCCGCTGGAAGTACTCGGCACAGGAGGCCACGCAAAACCAACTGGGCGAAATCGTGCAGACCTGCGAACCGCAGCCGACCCTCGGCCTGGGTGCCCCCACCGAACAGGTGTTCCTGCTGCAGGAGGCCAACCGTCCCGGCGAACTGATGCCAGCGTTCGAAGACGAACACGGCACCTACATCATGAACGCCAAGGACCTGCGCGCGGTGCAGCACGTCGAGCGCCTGACCCGCATGGGCGTGCATTCGCTGAAGATCGAGGGGCGCACCAAGTCGCACTTCTACTGCGCGCGCACCACCCAGGTCTATCGCCGGGCCATCGACGACGCGGTGGCCGGCCGCGAGTTCGACCGCAGCCTGATGAACGACTTGGAGTCGTTGGCCCAACGCGGCTACACCGAGGGTTTCCTGCGCCGCCATGTGCATGACGAGTACCAGAACTACCAGAACGGCAGCTCGGTCTCCGAGCGCCAGCAGTTCGTGGGCGAACTGACCGGCGAACGCCGGGGCCGGCTGGCCGAAGTCAAGGTGAAGAACCGCTTTGCCCTGGGCGATCACCTGGAACTGATGACGCCCAAGGGCAACTTCCATTTCGACCTGCACCAGTTGCACAACCTCAAGGACGAAGCCATCGACGTGGCGCCGGGGGACGGGCACACCGTTTACCTGCCGATTCCGGATGCGGTGGACCTGCGCTTCGGGCTGTTGATGCGGGACATCGGCACGGCCTGAGCCTGACGGCGCCCTCACCGACGCCATCGCCAGCAGGCTGGCTCCCACAGGAGCTGCGGTGGCCGGCCATTTCTGCGAACGCCACTGAGCCCTGTGGGAGCTGGCTTGCCAGCGATGGCGGCGGAACAGACAACAGAGATGTCGACTGGACCGGCCTCATCGCTAGCAAGCTAGCTCCCACAGAATCTGCGGTGGCCCGCCATTTCCGCGAACAACGCCGAACCCTGTGGGAGCTGCGGTGCGACGATTCGACTTGCCAGCGATGGCGGCGGAACAGACAACAGAGATGTCGACTGGCCCGGCCTCATCGCTAGCATGCTAGCTCCCACAGAATCTGCGGTGGCCTGCCATTTCTGCGAACACCGCCGAACCCGGTGGGAGCTGCGGTGCGACGATGCGACTTGCCAGCGATGGCGGCGGAACAGACAACAGAGATGTCGACTGGACCGGCCTCATCGCTAGCATGCTAGCTCCCACAGAATCTGCGGTGGCCTGCCATTTCTGCGAACACCGCCGAACCCGGTGGGAGCTGCGGTGCGACGATGCGACTTGCCAGCGATGGCGGCGGAACAGACAACAGAGATGTCGACTGGACCGGCCTCATCGCTAGCATGCTAGCTCCCACAGAATCTGCGGTGGCCTGCCATTTCTGCGAACACCGCCGAACCCGGTGGGAGCTGCGGTGCGACGATGCGACTTGCCAGCGATGGCGGTATGTCGGGCAACGAAGATGTCAGCCGTACCGACCTCTTCCCCGGTTCAGCCCTGAGCCAAAAACCGGTCCCGGCTGTTGGTCAGGTGCAGCCACATCGCCGCCCGGGCCGCGTCCGGATCCTGGCGCCTGATTGCATTGAGGATCGCCTCATGCTCCTGGCTGGCCAGTTCCCCCAGCTTGCTCAGGTCCACCGCGCCGCGTTCGGCGGCGTTGACCCGGGTGCGCGGGATCATCGCGCTCCCCAGCTGCTGCATGATTTCGGTGAAGCACACGTTGCCGGTGGCCTCGGCGATCAGCAGGTGGAAGCGCCGGTCGGCCTCGACGCAACTGTCGTTGTTGGCCAGCAGGCGCCGGTAATCGTCCAGGGACTGACGCATCTGCGCCAGTTGCTGCTCGCTGCGGCGCTGCGCCGCCAGCGCCGCAGCCTGGGTCTCCAGGCCCATGCGCAGTTCGAGGATGCCGCGTACCCCCAGCGCGGTTTCGACATTGAGTCGCAAGCCCTGCTCCGGCGCCCGCTCGATCACGAACGTGCCGATGCCGTGACGCGTCTCCACCAACCCCGACGCCTGCAACTTGGAAATGGCCTCGCGCACCACCGTGCGGCTGACGCCATGCTCCCGGACGATGGAATTCTCGGACGGCAGCTTGTCGCCGGGCAGCATCTGGCCGAGCAGGATGCCCTGGGTCAGCTTTTCGACCAGGTCATGGGCCAGGTTATGGGCGCGCTTGCGGGCGGGGGCGTCGAGTTCGTCTTGCATGGTCGGTTCCGGTGGCGGGGCTTGCGGATCGTAGCACTGCCATGGAGGGGCATTGAGCGAATTTTAGCTCACCACACGACCAAACTTGTATGACAACACTCAAATAATTCATTCATCCGAGCCAAACCCTCACTCCCCACCTCCCACAATCCACCAGACAAAACCGGCCGCAAAGCCACAAAAAACCCAGCAACCACAGCACAAAACCCACAAATCGAATAAAGGCACGCCTGCATCAAATCATTTCGTTGGTACTCACAGCTTGTCGGACAAAAAAATCTAGTTGTATGATGTCTATCAACAACGCAACACCCAGACATACCCCGCATAAAAATAACGAGTGGGAGAAAACCAAGTGAAACCATCCATCGCCGGGATGAACGAGGGCGCCGATACGGCGCTGTCCTCGGCCATCGCCAAAGTCAAACGCCACGTCCTGCCGCTGTTCGTGATCATGTTCATCGTCAACTACATCGACCGGGTGAACATCGGCTTCGTCCGCACCCACATGGAACACGACCTGGGCATCGGCGCCGCAGCCTACGGGTTCGGCGCCGGCCTGTTCTTCATCGGCTACGCGCTGTTCGAAGTCCCCTCCAACCTGCTGCTGCAAAGGGTCGGCGCACGGATCTGGCTGACCCGCATCATGCTCACCTGGGGCCTAGTGGCCGCCGGCATGGCGTTCATCCAGAACGAAACCCACTTCTACATCCTGCGTTTCCTGCTCGGCGTCGCCGAGGCCGGGTTCTTTCCGGGGGTGATCTACTACTTCACCCGCTGGCTGCCGGCCGCCGAACGGGGCAAGGCCATCGCGATCTTCCTCAGCGGTTCGGCGGTGGCCTCGTTGATATCCGGCCCGCTGTCCGGCCTGCTCCTGCAGATCAGCGGCCTGGGCCTGCACGGCTGGCAATGGATGTACTTCATCGAAGGGATGTTCTCGGTGGGCCTGTGCGTCTTCGTCTGGTTCTGGCTCGACGCCAAGCCCCACGACGCCAAGTGGCTGAGCCGCGCCGAGCAGGACGCGCTGGTCAAGGCCATCGACGACGAGCAACGGGCGCGGGAAGCGGCGACCACCGTCAGGCCGTCGCTGGGCAAACTGCTCAAGGACCGCCAGATCATCCTGTTCTGCCTGATCTACTTCTTCATCCAGCTGACCATCTACGCCGCGACCTTCTGGCTGCCGAGCATCATCAAGAAGATGGGCGAAATGAGCGACTTCCAGGTCGGCCTGTTCAACTCGATCCCGTGGTTGCTGTCGATCATCGGCATGTACGCGTTCGCTTCGTTCTCGGCCAAGTGGAAACACCAGCAGGCCTGGGTCGCCGCAGCCCTGCTGATCGCGGCGGCGGGGATGTTCCTGTCCACCACCGGCGGGCCGGTCTTCGCCTTCGTCGCGATCTGCTTCGCCGCGCTGGGGTTCAAGTCCGCGTCGTCGCTGTTCTGGCCGATTCCCCAGGCGTACCTGGACGCACGCATCGCCGCAGCCGTGATCGCCCTGATCAACTCGGTGGGCAACCTGGGCGGCTTCGTGGCGCCGACCACCTTCGGCCTGCTGGAAGAACACACCGGTTCCATCCAGGGCGGGCTCTACGGCCTGGCCGCGACGTCGATCATCGCTGCCGTCATCGTGTTCGCCGCCCGCACCGCCCCCCAATCCTCGCCCGACGCCGTCACCGCCGACGCTGCGCCGAAACACGCCTGAACCGCGCCTCAAAGGACAACCGAAATGACCGTACACGACACCGCCAAAGCCCCGATCATCACTGACATGCAGGTCATCCCGGTGGCCGGCCACGACGGCATGCTGCTCAACCTGAGCGGCGCCCACGGGCCGTTCTTCACCCGCAACATCGTCATCCTCAAGGACAACGCCGGCCACACCGGCGTCGGCGAAGTGCCCGGCGGCGAACGCATCCGCCAGACCCTTGAAGACGCCCGCAGCCTGGTGGTCGGCAGCCCGATCGGCACCTACCAGAAGATCCTCAACCAGGTGCGCCAGACCTTCGCCGAACGCGACGCCGGCGGACGCGGCCTACAGACCTTCGACCTGCGCATCACCATCCACGCGGTCACCGCCCTGGAAGCCGCCCTGCTCGACCTCCTCGGCCAGCACCTCGACGTGCCGGTGGCCGCATTGCTCGGCGAAGGCCAACAGCGCGACGAAGTGAAGATGCTCGGTTACCTGTTCTACGTCGGCGACCGTCGGCAGACCGACCTGGCCTACCGCAGCGAACCGGACGCCGACAACGACTGGTTCCGCGTGCGCCATGAGCAAGCCATGACCGCCGACGCCGTGGTGCGCCTGGCCGAAGCCGCCCACGCCCGCTACGGCTTCCAGGACTTCAAGCTCAAGGGCGGCGTGCTGAGCGGCGATGCGGAAATCGAGGCCGTGACCGCCCTGGCCGAACGCTTCCCCGAGGCGCGCATCACCCTCGACCCGAACGGTGCCTGGTCGCTCAAGGAAGCCATCCGCCTGTGCCGTGACCAGCATCATGTGCTGGCCTACGCGGAAGACCCGTGCGGCGCGGAGAACGGCTACTCGGGCCGCGAAGTGATGGCCGAATTCCGCCGCGCCACGGGACTCAAGACCGCCACCAACATGATCGCCACCGACTGGCGCGAAATGGGCCACGCGATCCAGTTGCAGTCGGTGGACATCCCCCTGGCCGACCCGCATTTCTGGACGATGCAGGGCTCGGTGCGCGTGGCGCAGATGTGCCACGAATGGGGGCTGACCTGGGGCTCGCACTCCAACAACCACTTCGACATTTCCCTGGCGATGTTCACCCACGTGGCCGCCGCCGCGCCGGGCGACATCACCGCCATCGACACCCACTGGATCTGGCAGGACGGCCAGCGCCTGACCAAAGCACCGCTGCAGATCGTCGACGGTTGCGTGAAGGTGCCGCACAAGCCGGGGCTGGGCGTGGAACTGGACATGGATCAGGTGGCCAAGGCCCATGAACTGTACAAAGGCATGGGGCTGGGCGCGCGGGACGACAGCGTGGCGATGCAGTACCTGATCCCCGGCTGGGCGTTCGATAACAAGAAGCCGTGCCTGGTGCGCTGAATCCCTGACCGGACCACAGCCCCTCTGTGGGAGCGAGCCTGCTCGCGATGACGGCGGCACGTCCGGCATCGAGGTGTCGGGCAGACCGCCATCGCCAGCAGGCTGGCTCCTACATGGGATGAGCGTCAGGCGGACATCTGCAGCAACCAGTGCCTGAACGCCGCCATCGCCGGGGTTTGCGGCTTCGACTGCAACCGCGTCAGCCAGTAGCTCCCCGTGGTGATCTCGATCGCGAACGGCTGACAGATCGCCTCCGTCGCCAATTGCCGGGCAAACATCAACGGCGGCGCCAGCGCCACCCCGCTCCCCTGCAAGGCCGCGTCCATCATCGCCAGCGATGAGTCGAACACGATGCTTTGGGGCGGTGCCGCGTGAGTCGCCAGACCCGCCGCCTGGAACCATTGCGGCCATTCATCGCTGCGGTAGGAACGCAGCAGACGCTGTTGCAGCAAATCCCCCGGCGCGTGCAGTTGCCGGGCGATCTCCGGCACGCACAGCACCGACAGCGGCGCCTCCAGCAGACGGGTCGCTTCGATCCCGTGCCACGCCCCCGCGCCGAAGCGGATCGCGTAATCCAGCCCTTCGGCGGCCACGTCCACCCGGTTGTTGTGGGTCGACAGGCGCAGATCGATCAGCGGATGCTTCGCCTGAAAGTCCGCCAGCCTGGGCAGCAGCCAGCCCACGGCGAAGGTGCCCACCGCCCCGACCGTCAGCGTCTCCCGGTACTGTCCGCCCGCCAGACGCTCCAGCATCTGCGCGATATGATCGAAAGACGTGGTCAACACCGGCAGCAGGGTTTCGCCTTCGCCGGTCAGCATCAAACCACGGGGCAGACGCTTGAACAGGATCACGCCGAGCTGCGCCTCCAGGCTTTTCACCTGATGGCTGACGGCGGCCTGGGTCACGCACAGCTCCACGGCGGCGCGGGTGAAGCTCAAATGACGCGCGGAGGCTTCGAAGGCGCGCAGCGCATTCAAAGGCAATTGAGGTCGAATCATGCCATGTCCCAAATTTTTCTAATGGCTCGTCCGAGTTTTCATCGTTTGCCGAATACCGCCGGACTGCCTAGATTTGGCGGCGCCGATCAGCCGGCGCGACGGAAAACGCTCGCAGTGTAGCGGGATTACACCATCAGCACTCATGGAGAGTGGTTCAACCATGCTTTCGATCAACCTGAACAAACTCAAGTCTTTCAGCGCTTTCGGACTTTTCTTCAGCGCCGCCAGTTGCCTGGCAGCCCCTCAGACCGACGATCAGCTGCAGTCGCTGGTCAAGGCCACCGTGACGCCGGTCATGCAGTTGGAGAACATCGCGGGTCTGGCCGTCGCCGTGACCGTCGATGGCAAGGCGCATTACTTTAACTACGGTGTCGCCGACAAGAAGACCGGGCAACCGGTGAGCGAAAACACCCTGTTCGAGGTCGGATCGGTGAGCAAGACGTTCACCGCCACCCTCGCCGCCTACGCCCAGGCCAACGGCAAACTGGACTTCTCCGACAAGGCCAGCCAGCACTGGCCGGAACTCAAAGGCAGCGCCTTCGACACCATCAGCCTGCTGCAACTGGGCACCTACAGCGCCGGCGGCCTGCCGCTGCAGTTCCCCGCCGCCGCAGACGCTTCCGACAGGATGCTCGGCTATTACCGACAGTGGAAACCCACCTATCCCGCCGGCAGCCATCGCCTGTACTCCAACCCGAGCATCGGCCTGTTCGGCTATCTGGCGGCGAAAAGCCTCGGCCAGCCGTTCAACCAGCTCATGACCGATACCCTGCTGCCCAAGCTCGGGCTCAAGCACACCTTCCTTTCGGTGCCTGCGTCTGAACAGAAGCTCTACGCCCAGGGCTACGACAAGAACGACCAACCCGTTCGGGTCACCCCCGGCGCGCTCGACGCCGAAGCCTACGGCGTGAAAACCAGCGCCGCGGACCTTTTGCACTACGTCGAAGCCAACCTCGACACGGCCAAGCTCGAAACGCCTCTGCAAAAGGCCATCGCCCTCACCCACACCGGCTACTACACCGTCGGCGACATGACCCAGGGCCTGGGCTGGGAACGCTACGCCTACCCGATCAGCCTCGACCGCCTGCTGGCCGGCAACTCGACGCCGATGGCCATGGAGGCGCACAAGGTCAACTGGCTCAACCCGCCGCAGCCGGAACCGGAAAACGTGCTGATCAACAAGACCGGCTCCACCGGCGGTTACGGCGCCTATGTCGCGTTCGTGCCGTCGAAGAAGGTCGGGATCGTGATCCTGGCGAACCGCAACTACCCGATTCCGGAGCGGGTGAAAATGGCGCACAAGATTCTTGGTGCGCTGACCGAGTAACGCCACAGGCAAAAAAAACGGGCGACCTCTTAAGGTCGCCCGTTTTCGTTTCGGCATCACAGGATGCCCCTCAATCATCCGGCTGCTCCGGCGGTTTCGTCGGCTTGGCGGGTTTCGCAGGTTTGGCGCCCTTGGCGCCTTTGGCCGGGGCCGGTTCCGTGGCGGTCGGTGCGGTGACCACCGTCGCGGTCATTTCCTTCTCGGCGGCCGGCAGGGCGTCGATGGTGTCGAAGATCTTCTTCAGGTCCACCGTCTTGGTGTCATCCCCCGAACTCTCCAGCTTCTTTTCGCCGTCCTTGCCCACCAGGATCACCTTGGGCAACGCGCCGGCCCCTAGCTTGAGCGCGCGGATCAGGGCCATGGTGTCCTGCTGGCCGAGATCCTTGCCGTCGAGCTGGCCGGACATGTTCAGCACGGTGTAGACGCGGATGTTGCGGTCGCTGACGCCTTGCTTGTTGGCCGGATCCTCCAGGGACTTCTTCAGGCGCAGCCATTCGGAGTCGACGGTGCTGGAAGTGATCACGATCAGTGGCCGGGCGCGCCCCTTGTCGATGTCCAACGGGGAATCGCTGTCGGCGGCGGCGAACAGGGGGCCGGCGAACGCCAGCAAGGTTGTCAGGGTCAGTGACCTGATGAGCATGCGCATCTCCTTTTGATATCCACGCTCTACTGATTGCGCACCATGGCGATCGTTCCGGGTCGGCCCCGGTAAAAGTGTTTCGCCATGTCCCAAGCTTAGGACAGGGCCGACATTGCGCAACCGCACGGCGCCAGCCCCGATGCGAATTTGATTACCGGGCGTGTCCCCATTAGGGTGTCCGCTGCCCCCAACGAAAAGGAGTTCAAGCGGCATGCAGATCGATTACCTGTGCGACCACCCCCAACTGATCGGGGAACTGGCCGAGCTCAATTTCAAGGAATGGGGCCATTACCGGCCCGGCGACACGCTCGAAGCCCGCACCGAACGCATGCGGGCGGCCTGCGGCAAAGGCGCGGTGCCCAGCGTGGTGGTGGCCATCGAAGACGGGACATTGCTCGGCGGCGCCCTGCTGATCGACAGTGACCTGGACCTGCGCCCGCACCTGACGCCCTGGCTGGCCGGGGTCTACGTGAAGGCCGAGCACCGGGGCCGCGGCATCGCTTCGCTGCTGGTCAACCGCATCGTCGAAGAGGCCGCCGCGCTGGGCGTGCCGGAACTGTTCCTGTACACCGACGCCTCGCAATCGCTGTACGCGCGGCTGGGCTGGGAGGTGGTCGAGGAGCTGGACTATGAGGGGTTGCCGGTGACGCTGATGAAGTACGCCCTCACCCGCTGAGCCCGCCGCGGCTTCGCGGCGGGGTCAGAACGCCAGCTTGTAGCCGATCAGCACCAGCATGGTCGCCAGGCACGGACGCAGCAGTTCATCGGAGACGCGGCCGGTCAGGTGGCTGCCCAGCCAGATGCCCGGCAGCGAGCCCATCAGCA
Organism: Pseudomonas sp. B35(2017); assembly: GCF_002113645.1. Taxonomy (NCBI): domain Bacteria; kingdom Pseudomonadati; phylum Pseudomonadota; class Gammaproteobacteria; order Pseudomonadales; family Pseudomonadaceae; genus Pseudomonas; species Pseudomonas sp. B35(2017). The sequence continues at coordinate 297,392 of NZ_NEIZ01000004.1, forward strand.
GAAAGCCCAGCACGCCCCAGTCCATGTTGCCCATGCTGGCGTGGCCCAGGCCCGCGACCAGGGTCAGCGGCACGGCGTGGGCGATTTCGGTGCCGACCAGGCGACGGGTCGGCAGCAGCGGATAGAGGATGAACAGCGCGACGGTGCCCAGGGCGCCGGCGCCGATGGAGGTCAGCGCGACCATGGTGCCGAGGATCAGCCCGGTGACCACGGTCATGGCATTGAGGCGCGCACCGCTTGGGTTGTAGTTGCCGCCGGCACGCTTGTGGGCGAAGTCCAGCAGGCGTTTCTTGAACAGGATCGCCAGCGCCGTGGCGAACAGCACGAAGCCCAGGGCCTGCTTGATGATGGCGTTCATCGCGTCCGGCGCGGCGTGGAGGGTGCTGAGGAACCACAGCGTCATCGCCACCGCCGGCACGCTGCCGAGGGTCAGCCATCCGGTGATGGCCCAGTCGATGTTGTTGTTCTTCTTGTGCACCAGCACGCCGCTGGACTTGGTGATGGCGGCGTACAGCAGGTCGGTGCCCACCGCCGTGGCCGGGTTGATGCCGAACCACAGCAGGATCGGCGTCATCAGCGAACCGCCGCCGACACCGGTCATGCCGACGATGAACCCCACCACCAGCCCGGCAACCACCAGGCCGAAATTTGCCAATTCCATGAAGACGCCCAGAAAAGCCACAGGAAAATATGGCCCGCAGCATAGCGAGTTTTCTTATAACTCCCTATATCGATGGGATCTATCGTTATGCCATTTCACCCTTTGCCCGAAGGAGCAAGCCTGCCCGCGATGAGGCCGTGCCAGCCAAATCATCGCATCTGACCGGGCAGGCTCGCGCCTGCGGGCGCAGGCGTTCCTATTGCACCGGCAGGAAGTTCAGGAACAACAGGCTCTGGGCGTAGTTCAGGCCGATGCGCCGGTAGCGCTCGTCGAGCATCTGGGTCAGCAGGTCCAGGCGCGCCACGATCTTGCCGAACTCGGTGGCGAAGCTCAGGTTGCTGCCCTCCTCCGAGATCTCGTTGGAGAACAGCAGCGGCTGGCCTTCCTTGTTCTGCCGTTGGGCCAGGATCCAGGTGGCTTTCTCGATGTTGCGCGCGGCGTTGTGGACGAAGGTGGGGTTGATCGCATCGGTCATGTAGAACTCGGTGCGGTTGCCGTGGGCGGTGACCAGCATGCTGCCGATGGCGTAGATGAACGCGCCGACCCGGTCGCCGAGAAACTCCGGGCTCATGGCATAGCTCAGCGCCGCCAGATCCTTGCGGCCGCCGAGCACCGGCAGCGGTTGTTGCTGTTCGATGGCCAGGCGCACCTGTTTGACGGCGACGCCGATGTTCAGGAATCCCGATTTGCGCAGCTCGTCGGGGTTGCGCAGGTACAGCTTGCCCATCAACCGGTAGAGGCTGTTGAGGTTGTCGCGCATGGCCAGGGAGGCCATGCGGTCGACGCTGGTCTGGAGGAACTCCTGGGGTTGGCCATCGCGGATCTGGCTGATGAAACCGTTGCCGTCCTGGTGGCTGCAACCGCCGAGCGGCAGCGCCGCCAGGCAGGCCAGCAACAGGCACGGGCGTTGAATATGGGCGAACAAACGGGTCATCAATGCTTCGGCAGTCTCATTCCTGCGCGACGGGGCTCGCCGCAACCTGACCATGGATAGAGCCGGGGATCGGGCAAAAGTGCGATGCCAGCATTGCCCAGCCGACCTTTGGCATGTCGCGCCACACATTCTAGTCAGACTTTTAATTGGACTAACGCAATTTTGCGGCTATAAATTTAACTTCTCGCTTATTTAGTATGACTAAATAAGCGAGTTCACCGAAAACCTTCACCGTTTGACGCCACCGCCAAAACAACAAAAAGGAAGGTCACCATGCTTCAATCCCGTCACCTGCTCCCCGGCCTCGGACTGTCCCTCATGCTCTCGACCCTGCCCGCCCACGCCGCCAGCCTTTCCGGCGAACACAAAGCCTTCGGCAAGACCGATGACGGTACCCCTGTCGAGCAATACATCCTGCGCAACCGCCACGGCATGCAGGCGACGGTGATCACCTACGGCGCCACCCTGCAGGCGCTGCGGGTGCCGGACCGCCACGGCAAGCTCGATGACATCGTGCTCGGTTTCGACGACGTGCAGGGCTACCAGCGCGGCACCGCGTACTTCGGCGCGACCATCGGCCGCTTCGGCAATCGCTTGGCCGACGGTGCGTTCGAGCTCGACGGCCAGCGCTACCAGGTGCCGCAGAACGACAAGACCAACGCCCTCCACGGCGGCCCCCAGGGGTTCGACAAGAAGGTCTGGAAGGCCCGCGAGACGAAAGACAAGGATTCGGTGGGCGTGACCCTGACCTACCTGTCGGCGGACGGCGAAATGGGCTTTCCCGGCAACCTCACCACCGAGGTGACCTACCGCCTCACCGACGCCAACGAACTGCGCATCGACTACAAGGCCAGCACCGACAAACCCACGGTGCTCAACCTGACCAACCACAGCTACTTCAACCTGGCCGGCGCAGGCAACGGCGACGTCCTCAAGCAACTCGCCACCCTGCATGCCGGCCATTACACCCCGATCGACGCCAAGCTCATCCCCACCGGCGAGCTGGCGCCGGTGGCGGGCACGCCCATGGACTTCACCCGGCCCACCGCCATCGGCCAGCGCATCAAGGACGATCATCCGCAGCTCAAGTTCGCCGAACCCAAGCAGGGCGGCTTCGATTTCAACTGGGTGCTGGACGCCAAGGGCGATGTGGCCAAACCGGCGGCCGAAGTCAGCGACCCGCACTCCGGCCGCCGCTTGCAGCTGTACACCAGCGAGCCGGGGGTGCAGTTCTACACCGGCAACTTCCTTGACGGCACCGTCAAGGGCAAGGGCGGCAAGGTGTACCCGCACTGGGGCGCTTTCACCCTGGAGACCCAGCACTATCCGGACTCGCCGAACCAGAAAGGCTTCCCCAGCACGCGGCTGGATCCCGGCCAGACCTACACCCAATCCGTCGTGTTCCGGTTCTCGGCGCAGTAAGGCGGATCCCCGCCGCAGACCTCCTGCCGGATCGGGTTGGGCTATCCTGCTGACCAACCAAAGTCCCGACCGCTCAAGAACAGGAGGTTTGCATGCGTACACTCGAACTCGCCGGCGTACAGGTGCCGGTGATCGGCCAAGGCACCTGGCGCATGGGCGAAGACCGCTCGGCGCACCGCAGCGAGGTGGCGGCGCTGCGTTTGGGGGTCGAGCTGGGCATGAACCTGATCGACACCGCCGAAATGTACGGCGAAGGCGGCGCCGAAACCGTGGTCGGCGAAGCCATCGCCGGCCTGCGCGACCAGGTGTTCCTGGTCAGCAAGGTCTACCCGCACAACGCCAGCCGCCAAGGCATTCCCCAAGCCTGCGAACGCAGCCTGCGCCGCCTCGGCACCGAGCGCATCGACCTCTATCTGCTGCATTGGCGCGGCCAGTATCCGCTGGAGGAAACCGTCGAGGCCTTCGAGCGCCTGCGCGAGGACGGCAAGATCGGCCGCTGGGGCGTGTCGAACTTCGATGTCGATGACCTCGAAGAGCTGTCGGTGCCGGCCTGCGCCACCAATCAGGTGCTGTACAACCTGGAGGAGCGCGGCATCGAATTCGATCTGCTGCCGTGGTGCCAGCATCAGCGCATGCCGTTGATGGCGTATTGTCCGATCGGCCAGGGCGGCGCGCTGCTGGCGGCGCCCGCGCTGCAAGAGATCGCCGCTCGTCACGGCGTCACCCCCGCACAGGTTTCGCTGGCGTGGATTCTGCGTCAGGATGGCGTGATTGCGATCCCCAAGGCCGTGCGCCCCGAGCATGTGCGACTCAATGCACAGGCGGCGCAGCTTCAACTGGACGCCGGGGATCTGGCGGCGCTGGACCGGGTGTTTCAGGCGCCACACCGCAAGCGGCGGCTGGCCATGGTCTGAGCCACCGCCGACTGGCCGAGGGCTTCGGCATGAGAAGCACAGATCAGTACGACCCGTTCAACCTGCAACGTTTCGTCCAGGCCCAGGATCCGGTGTTCGAGCGGGTGCAGCGCGAGCTCGACGACGGCCACAAGCGCAGCCACTGGATGTGGTTCGTCTTCCCGCAGTTCGCCGGGCTCGGCGGCAGCGAAATGTCCCGGCGCTTCGCCATCGGTTCAGCGGCCGAGGCCCGGGCCTATCTGGCCCATGACCTGCTCGGCGCCCGGCTGCGCACCTGCACGCAACTGGTGCTCAACGTTCCGCAGCGCTCGGTGGCGCAGATCTTCGGGCATCCGGACGACCTGAAGTTCCATTCCTCGACCACCCTCTTCGCCCAGTTCGCCGACGCCGGCAGCGTGTTCCATCAGGCCTTGGAGCGCTATTTCCATGGCATCCAGGACGAATGGACGCTGCAGCTGCTGGACTCAAAACAGGCCCATCTGCCCCCCGACCAGGGTTGAGAAGTCGTCGTCGACAAACGGCAGGATCGCATCCGCCACCGGTTGCAGCTGACGGGTGAGGTAATGGTCGTAATCGATGGCCGCCCGGCGCGCCTCCAGCGGCTCGGGGCCGGCCAAGGTGATGACGTAGCTGATCCAGCCGCCGTTCTGGTATTGCCGGGGCCGGCCGTGCTGCGCGTTGTAGTCGTCGGCCAGGCGCGCGGCGCGCACATGGGGCGGGACGTTGCGCTCGTAGTCGTCGAGGGTGCGGCGCAGGCGCTTGCGGTAGACCAGCCGGTCGTCGAACGCGCCGGCCAGGGTCTGGCGCACGTATTCGCGCACGTAATCCTGATAGGGCTCGCGCCGGAAGATCCGTTCGTACAGTTCCTGCTGGAACTGCCGGGCCAGCGGCGACCAGTCGGTGCGCACGGTCTCCAGGCCCTTGTAGACCATTTCCTCGCGGCCGTCGGGCCGGGTCACCAGGCCGGCGTAACGCTTTTTGCTGCCCTCCTCGGCGCCGCGGATGGTCGGCATCAGGAAGCGCTTGTAATGGGTCTCGAACTGCAGCTCCAGGGCGCTCTCCAGCCCGTACTGCTCACGCACGTGCCCGCGCCACCAGTCGTTGACCGACTGCACCAGCGCCCGGCCGATCTGCGCCGCCTCTTCCTGGCCGTGGGGCCGGCGCAGCCAGACGAAGGTGGAATCGGTGTCGCCGTAGATCACCGCGTGGCCTTGGGCTTCGATCAACTGACGGGTGCGCAGCATGATTTCGTGGCCGCGCAGGGTGATCGACGACGCCAGCCGCGTATCGAAGAACCGGCAGCCGCTGGAGCCGAGCACGCCGTAGAAGGCGTTCATGATGATCTTCAGCGCCTGGGACAGCGGCGCGTTGCGTTCGCGCTTGGCCTGTTCCCGGCCCTCGGCAACACGCGCCACGATGGACGGCAGGCAATGCCGCGTACGGGAAAACCGCGCACCGCGAAAGCCCGGCACGGACTCGGCGTCGCCGGGCTGGCGCAGGCCTTCGATCAGGCCCACCGGGTCGATCAGGAACGTGCGGATGATCGACGGGTACAGGCTCTTGTAGTCCAGCACCAGCACCGATTCGTACAGCCCCGGCCGCGAGTCCATGACGAATCCGCCGGGGCTGGCCTGGGGCGGGTTGGTGCCCAGGTTCGGCGCCACGAAGCCTTGGCGGTGCATCAGCGGCATGTACAGATGGGTGAACGCCGCCACCGAGCCGCCGCTGCGGTCGGCCGGCAGGCCGGTGACGCTGGCGCGCTCCAGCAGAAAGTCCAGCAGGTCGGTCTTGGCGAAGATCCGCGTCACCAGCTCGCAGTCCTTGAGGTTGTACTTGGCCAGCGACGGCTTGTCCTCGGCGAACATGCGGTTGATTTCGTCCATGCGTTGGTACGGGTTGTCGATGGACTTGCCTTCGCCGAGCAGGGTCTGGGCGACGTTCTCAAGGCTGAACGAAGGAAAGCTCCAGGTCGCCGAGCGCAACGACTCGATGCCGTCGATGATCAGCCGCCCCGCCGCCGAGGCGAAGAAATGGGTGCGGCTGCCGTGCTCGCGCCATTGCATCTCTTCCCCGCCGCGCCCCAGCTTGAGCGGCACGCCCAGGCGCCGCGCGTGTTCGTGGAGGATGCGCAGGTCGAACTGCACCAGGTTCCAGCCGATGATCGCGTCGGGGTCGTGGCGGGCGAACCAGTCGTTGAGTCTCTTCAGGATCAGGGTGCGCGAGTCGCAGTATTCGAGGTCGAAGTCGACGGCGCTGCCGTCGCCGTTCGGCGCGCCGAGCATGTACACCTGCCGTTCGCCGCAGCCTTCCAGGGCGATGGAATACAGCTCGCCCTGTTCGGTGGTCTCGATGTCCAGCGACACCAACCGCAGCGTGGGCCGATAGCCGGGGGCGGGTTTGAGGTGGGCGTCGGTCAGCACGCCATCGGCGTCCGGCGTGCCGCCGAACCGCACCGGTGCGGTGATGAAGCGCTCCATCAGGTAGCGTTCGGGCGGGCGCACGTCGGCTTCGAACACATCGACGCCGGCGCGGTTGAGCGCGGTCTCCAGGCGCATCAGCTGGCCGTGCTGCTGGCAGTACAGCCCCAGCACCGGGCGGTGCTCGAAATCCTGCAGGGCCAGGGGACGCAGTTCGACGTTCTTTTCGTCCGCCAGCACGCGCTCGGCCGGCCCCCGCTGTTCGGCTGGGATGAACGCCACCGACGGCTGGTGCGGCAGGCGCACGCGGCGCGGGCCGGCATCGGTCGCCAGCCAGAACTCGACTTCGGTGCCGGCCGGGGTGTCGCGCCAATGCCGGGTCAGGACGAAGCCCTGCTGTACATCCACCACTGCAACCTCGGGAAACGGAATCTGGCGGCCATTCTACCCGGCCCGGGGCGCAGGAGCTTGCTCCCGTTTCCCGGGACGGCCCCGTCACACCGGCAGAACCGGCCGTTTTTTTGCCGGATGACGTTTTTTGCGTGTTATCTGCCGTTTTGCGGCCTTGCCCTGCGCGCCGGCGTCTACGATGCTTCAGGAACAACGACAACCCCTGAGTAACCGCCATGAAGACCGTCGCCCAGCTGCTCAAGCTCAAAGATGAGAAAAACCAGAAAGTGCACACCATCTCGCCGGACGACATGGTGCTGCAGGCCCTGATGGACATGGCCGCGAAGAACGTCGGTGCGTTGCTGGTGGTCAAGGACGGCCGGGTCGAGGGGATCATCAGCGAGCGCGACTACGCGCGCAAGCTGGTGCTCAAGGGACGCTCGTCGGTGGGCACGCCGGTGCGCGACATCATGGTGTCGCCGGTGATCACGGTGGACACCCACCAGACCGTCGACACCTGCCTGGGCATCATGTCCGACAAGCGCCTGCGCCACTTGCCCGTGGTGGAGAACGGCCAACTGATCGGCCTGCTGTCGATCGGCGACCTGGTCAAGGAAGCCCTGGCCGAACAGGCCGACCTGATCCGGCAGCTGGAGAGCTACATCCGCGGGGAATGAGCCCTCCACTGTGAGAGCCAGCCTGCTGGCGATGGCAGTGGATCAGCCACCACTGATACCGGCAGTGCCGGCCTCATCGCTTGCAGGCAAGCTCCCACCAGGTTTTGTGGTGTGCCTGCATCTTGGGGACACCGGCGATACCTGTGGGAGCTGGCTTGCCAGCGATGGCGGTGGATTAGACAACAGAGATGTCGGCTGTGATGGCCTCATCGCTGGCAAGTCGAATCGTCGCACCGCAGCTCCCACAGGATTTTGTGGTGTACCTAGATCCTGCAAACACCCGGGATACCTGTGGGAGCCAGCCTGCTGGCGATGGCGGTGGATCAGCCACCACTGATACCGGCAGTGCCGGCCTCATCGCTGGCAAGTCGAATCGTCGCACCGCAGCTCCCACAGGGTTTTGTGGTGTACCTGGATCCAGCAAACACCCGGGATACCTGTGGGAGCGGGCTTGCCCGCGATGGCGTTGGGTCAGCCACCGCAGTCGTCGGCAGGCAATCCCGCCCGTTCAGGCCGGCCAGTGCCGCGCAAACACCGGCGCCAGCACGGGGTGGCGGTCGATGCGCGCCAGCCAGGCATGGAATCCGGGGCGGGTCTGGCGCAGATGCTCGCGGGAGCCGGCCCAGCGGGTCACCACCGCCGCCAGCAGGTCCAGCGCCCCCGGCTTTTCGTCGTCCAGGTACAGCTCGGCGGAAAACAGGTCGGCGAACACTTCCCACATCCAGTGCAGCCGTTCGCGGGCGCCGGCCATCAGGTTCTGCCGCGAGGCCTCGTCCGGCATCACCAGCCAGCGTTCCGGATAGTCGATGACGCCGATGGCCGCGTAGCAATTGCTGACGATGTACACCATGCCGCGGATCGCCTGATCGCGGTCGGCGGCATCGGCCGGCAGCAGGCCGGATTCCGGAAAGCTCAGGCCCAGGTGCACCAGGATCGCCGCGCTTTCGGTGATGACGCGACCGTCAGGCAGTTGCAGGGTCGGGATCTGCTTCAACGGGTTGAGCCGGGCCAGCTCCTGCGCCGCTTCGCTGCTGGCCTCCACGTCGATGAAACGGTAAGCGATCTGGCACAGCTCCAGCGCCGCCTCGATGGCCGCCGCGCCCGAATTCCTGTGCCCGTACAGTTGATACATGCGCCCTCCTCCGGCTGCCGGTTCCGCTTCACGCTTGCAGTGTAGAAGGCCAGGCGAATAACGCCGCCCTCGCGGCCCCATCACGCTGACCGACGGCCCGTGCGCCAAACCATCATCGGCGTCGATGTTCACCATCACGGCAATGAAGTTCTCTTAAAAAATCCCGGGCGTAACATCTGCTCCATACCAACCGACAACACCCTCTGGAGCACACGATCATGAAACGCCAAACCATCCTCGGCATCGCTTTCTCGGTACTTGCGCTGAACGCTTTTGCAGCCCCTTCCGCCCACACGATGATCGCCGAAGGCGGCTCGGACAAACTGATCGAAAGCCGTTTGGCCGAAGGCGGTTCCGACCGTCTGATGGAACGCCGCGTCGCCGAAGGTGGCTCGGACCGTCTGCTGGAGCGCCGCGTCGCCGAAGGCGGCTCGGACCGTCTGCTGGAGCGCCGCGTCGCCGAAGGCGGCTCGGACCGTCTGCTGGAACGCCGCGTCGCCGAAGGCGGCTCGGACCGTCTGCTGGAACGCCGCGTCGCCGAAGGTGGCTCGGATCGTCTGCTGGAGCGCCGCGTCGCCGAAGGCGGCTCGGACCGTCTGCTGGAACGCCGCGTCGCCGAAGGTGGCTCGGACCGTCTGATCGAACGTCGCGTGGCCTGATGCCTCGCCTCACCGCAACAGCCCAGGAAAAACCCGGCTCCCGTCAGCCGGGTTTTTTTATGCCTTTCAGTTCTTCATTGCTTGGCCATGCAGCGCCGGTAGCGCCCGTCCACCCGTTTGGCGAACCAGGCGGTGGTCAGTTTGCGGGTGATCTTCGGGCTCTGCAGCACGATCCCCGGCAACACCGCACGGGGCAGCGGCTTGCCCTCGGCCCGCTCCGCCAACTCGAACACCTTTCGGTACAGCCGGGTGTCCTCAAAAGCCAGCGTGTCGCCCTTCTCCAGTTGCTCGCGGATCGCCGGATTGCGCAGGCCCAGGGACTTGCCCAACGCCCGCACGGCCAGCTCCGTGCTGCCGGGCATGATCGCACCCGGCCGGATCAGGTCGCCGTCCAGCGCCAGCGGGATGCCTGACGCGCGGCTTACCGCATTCTGGAACGCCGCGTTACGGCTGGCGTACCAACCGGCGTTGAAATCGGCGAAGCGGTACAGCGGCTCGCGGTAGCTCACCGGATACCCCAGCAAATGGGCGATGCCGAAATACATGCCGCCCCGGCGACTGAACACTTCGCGGCGGATCGTCCCGTCCACCGGATAGGGATAGTCCTTGGCGTGCCGCTCGGCGAATTCGATGCTGACCTGCATCGGCCCGCCGGTGTGCACCGGGTTGAAGCCGCCGAACAGCGTGCGGCCCATCGGCACCATGCCGATGAAGTCATCGAAGATCCCGCTCAGTTCCTTTTCGCTGCGGGCGGCGCTCAAGCGGTCGCTGTAGGACTTGCCGTTGGGCGAACGCAGCGCCAGCGCACCGCTGACCAAGAGTCCCGGAATGTGGGCCTTGGCGGCACGGCGGTCGATTTCGTCACGGGCGATCTTGCCCAGGCCCGGCACCGGCGGATCCGCTTGGAAGGTCGACTCCTGCTCGGCCACGGCCAGCACCGAGCACAGGTTGGCGGTGCTCGGGTCAAGGTTCTGGGCGGCGAACGCAGCATAGATGTCGGTGGCCCAGCCCTGACGGTCGGCCGTGCCGGCCGGCAGCAGCCGCACGATCTGCGCCTTGACCTCGGCCGGCGTGCGTGCGGCCGGCCCTTCGCCGCGCTGGCCGGCGCAACCGGCGAGCACCGCCAAGACGGCAAGACCGATGAGCATTCGAAAGGTGGGCATAGGGTTCTGTCCAAGGATCCGGTGCTGGCTATGACTCCCGGCATTCTGCCCTGTTCCGTGGCGGGACTGCCCGGATTCCGTTGAGCAGCCCGACTGGCCACCCTCCCCGGCTGATCCATACTTGCCGTTGCACCTGCCTGGGAGAACCGCCATGAACCGCAGCGACGTACTGATCATCGGCGCCGGCCCCACCGGTCTGGTGCTGGCCCTGTGGCTGAGCAAGCTGTCGATCCGCGTGCGCATCATCGACAAGGCCTCCGCCCCCGGCACCACCTCCCGGGCGCTGGCGGTGCAGGCGCGCACCCTGGAGCTGTACCGGCAACTGGACCTGGCCGACGCCGTGGTGCGCAGCGGCCACCGGGTGCAGGCGGCCAATTTCTGGGTCAAGGGCAAGCCCGTGGCGCAGTTGCCGCTGCACCGCATCGGCGAAGGGCTGACGCCGTATGCGTTCCTGGAGATCTACCCGCAGGACGAACACGAACGGCTGCTGATCGAGCGCCTGGAAGACTACGGCGTGACCGTCGAACGCAACACCACCCTGGAAAGCTTCGAGGAGACCGGCGACGGCATCAGCGCCCACCTGCGCCTGCCCGACGGCGAACAGGAAACCTGCCAGGCCTGCTACCTGGCCGGGTGCGACGGCGCCCGTTCGGTGGTGCGCAAGAACCTGGACAGCGGGTTCCCCGGCGGCACCTATCAGCAGATTTTCTATGTCGCCGATGTCCAGGCCAGCGGCCCTGCGCTCAATGGTGAGTTGCACCTGGACCTGGACGAAGCGGACTTCCTCGCCGTGTTCCCGCTGGCCGGCGAAGGCCGTGCACGGCTGATCGGCACCGTGCGCGACGAGCGTGCGGAGCGCGCCGAGACCCTGCAGTTCTCCGATGTCAGCAGCCGTGCCATCGAACACCTCAAGGTGCACATCGACGACGTCCACTGGTTCTCCACCTACCGGGTCCACCACCGGGTGGCCGAGTTTTTCCGCAGCGGCCGGGCCTTCCTGCTCGGCGACGCGGCACACGTGCACAGCCCCGCCGGCGGCCAGGGCATGAACACCGGCATCGGCGATGCGATCAACCTGGCCTGGAAACTGGCGGCGGTGCTCAGCGGCGGCGCCACGCCCAAGCTGCTCGACAGCTACGAGACCGAGCGCATCGCCTTCGCCCGGCGCCTGGTGTCGACCACCGACAAGGTGTTCAGCTTCGTCACCGCCGAAGGGCGCATGGCCGACTTGCTGCGCACGCGGCTGGCGCCGTTCCTGATCCCGAAAATGGCGTCGTTCGAGGCCAGCCGCGAGTTCCTGTTCCGCACCGTGTCGCAGATCACCCTCAACTACCGCGGCATGCCGCTGAGCGAAGGGCTGGCCGGCCATGTGCACGGCGGCGACCGCCTGCCGTGGGCCCACGACGGCGAAGGCGACAACTACGAACCGCTGCGTCACCCCGGCTGGCAGGTGCATGTGTACGGCGACACCAGCGACGAGATGATCGCCTGGTGCCACGCCCACAACCTGCCGCTGCACGTGTTCGACTGGCGCCCGGCCTTCGAGGCGGCGGGCCTGGGGCGCAATGGCTTCTACCTGCTGCGCCCGGACACCTACGTCGCGGTTGCCGACAACAGCGCCGACCCGAAAGTGATCGAACGCTACCTGCGCGATCACGGGATCCGGCCGTTCTTCAACTGACCCGACCTTGCGGCGCCCGGACTGACGCCATCGCTGGCAAGTCGAATCGTCGCACCGCAGCTCCCACAGGTACCCCGGGTGTTTGCAGGATCCAGGTACACCACAAAACTTGTGGGAGCTGGCTTGCCAGCGATGAGGCCAGTTCAGCCGACATCTCTGTTGCCTGACCTACCGCCATCGCCCGCAGGCCGGCTCCCACATCCAAGATGGAGGGGTCGGTCAGATCCCGGCCAGGGCCAGATCCATCGCGAAGTAGGTGAAGATCAGGTCCGCACCGGCCCGTTTGATCGCGCCGAGGCTTTCGCGCACCACGCGGTCTTCGTCGATGGCGCCGGCCTGGGCGCCGAACTTGATCATCGCGTACTCGCCGCTGACCTGGTACGCCGACAGCGGCAGGTTCGAGGCTTGGCGGATGTCGCGGATGATGTCCAGGTACGCGCCGGCCGGCTTGACCATCAGCGCATCGGCGCCTTCCTGTTCGTCCAGCAGCGACTCGCGCAGGGCTTCGCGGCGGTTCATCGGGTTCATCTGGTAGCTCTTGCGGTCGCCCTTGAGCGCGCTGCCGCCGGCCTCGCGGAACGGGCCGTAGAGGGCCGAGGCGAACTTGGTCGAATAGGCCATGATCGCGGTCTGGGCGAACCCGGCCTCATCCAGCGCCCGGCGGATCGCCTGCACCTGGCCGTCCATCGCCGCCGACGGCGCGATCACGTCGGCCCCGGCGCGGGCGGCGGCCACGGCTTGCTTGCCGAGGTTGATCAGGGTCTGGTCGTTGTCCACCTCATGGTTGTGCATCACGCCGCAATGGCCGTGGTCGGTGTACTCGCAGAAGCAGGTGTCGGACATCACGATCATTTCCGGCACGGCATCCTTGGCGATCCGCGACATGCGCGACACCAGCCCGTTCTCGCGCCAGGTGTCGCTGCCGTTGGCGTCCAGGTGGTGGGACACGCCGAACGTCATCACCGACTTGATCCCGGCGCGGGCGTAACGCTCGATCTCGCCGGCCAGCTTGCGCTCGGGAATGCGCATCACGCCGGGCATGCTCTTGATCGGCACGAAGTCGTCGATCTCTTCCTCGACGAAAATCGGCAGCACCAGATCGTTGAGGGTGAATTCGGTTTCCTGGAACAGGCTGCGCAGGCTCGCATTGCGGCGCAGACGGCGTGGACGTGCTTCGGGGAACTGACTGGACATGGGGCCTTTCCTGAAAACGGCGGATGAGACGAAAGTCGTAGGGGGCGAAGCTTATGCCTTGCCCAGGGCGGCGTACAAACCTGGATCAATCAAGAGTGCGTTACCGCGTGCGCAACAATGGGCTGTGGGAGTGAACCCGTTGCGGTGACGTCAGGGCCGTCATCGTGAGCAGGCTCGCTCCTACAGGGCGACCGTCAAGAAGGAATCGTGAGGCCCCGCACTACCGCCGGCCGCGCCAGGAAACGCTCCAGCACCCGGGTGACGTTGGGGAAATTGCCGATGCCCACCAGATCCCCCGCCTCGTAGAAACCGATCAGGTTGCGCACCCACGGGAACGTGGCGATGTCGGCGATGGTGTAGCGCTCGCCCATGATCCAGTCGCGGCCTTCGAGCCGCTGATTGAGGACGCTGAGCAGGCGCCGGCTCTCTTCGACGTAGCGGTCGCGGGGGCGCTTGTCCTCGTAGTCCTTGCCGGCGAATTTGTTGAAGAAGCCGAGCTGGCCGAACATCGGGCCGATGCCGCCCATCTGGAACATCAGCCACTGGATCGTCTCGTAACGCAACGCGCCTTCGTGGGCCAGCAGCTGGCCGCTCTTGTCGGCGAGGTAGATCAGGATCGCCCCGGACTCGAACAGCGGCAGCGGCTGGTCATCCGGCCCGTGCGGGTCGATGATCGCCGGGATCTTGTTGTTCGGGTTCAGCGACAGGAATTCCGGGGACATCTGGTCCTGGGTGTCGAACCCCACACGGTGCGGCTCGTAAGGCAGGCCGATCTCTTCAAGCATGATCGACACCTTGACGCCGTTGGGGGTCGGCAGGGAATACAGCTGAATCCAGTCGGGGCATTGCGCCGGCCATTTGCGGGTGATCGGGAACGCGGACAGATCGGTCATGGGAAGCATCCAGTCACAATTGAAGCCCCGATCATAATGGAGGCTCCGCCGAACCGTAACATCTTGTGGTTAGGCTGCCGGGGCACGGATCGAACCAACCGGGCCTCAGGGGACTCTGAGCGCACACACTTCGCAAGGAACGCCATTGAAGACAGGGAACACACCCGGCGCTGGAAGCCCGAGGTGCACAGGCTTGTCCGCCTTGACCGAATCCGCTGAAGAATCCTTTGCCCATGACGAACCTGATGAGCTTCGCCAAACGCTTCAAGCACCGCCCCTACGTGGCCCTGCCCTCCCTGCTGGCGGCCAGTGCGCTGTTCCTTTCGCTTGAGTCCAGCGAAAGCCGTGCGCAACCGGTGGACGGCACACAGACGCTGGTGTTCCTGCGCCACGCCGAAAAGCCCGCCGGCGGCCTGGGCCAGCTCAACTGCCAGGGCCTGAACCGGGCGCTCGAACTGTCGACCCTGCTGCCGGAGAAGTTCGGCAAGGCCGACTACGTGTTCGCCGCCAACCCCACGCGCAACGTCGAGGAAGGCGAGCTGGACAACACCTACAGCTACATCCGCCCGCTGATGACCATCAGCCCCGCCGCGATCCGGCTCGGCCTGCCGGTGAACATCGAGTTTTCCGCCAACGACACCAGCGACCTGGCCCGGGAGCTGATCGAAGACAAGTACCACAACGCGACCATCTACACCGCCTGGTCCCACGGCTACCTGCCGGAGCTGATCAACAAGGTGGCCGGCAAGGCCGTGGGCGAGCGGCAGACCATCACCGACGACTGGGACGCCGGGGACTTCGACTCGCTGTACGTGCTGACCCTGACCTGGCACAACGGCAAGGCCAGCCTGCAGAGCCACAGCTACAAGCAGGGGCTGGACAACGGCAAGGCCACCTGCCCGACCTGAGTTCGCGGATCTGCGGCGCCCCCACTGACGCCATCGCCAGCAGGCTGGCTCCCACAGGGATCCGGGTGAATGAAGGGTCTGCAGTCACCCCAGAACCTGTGGGGTCAGCTGTCTTGATCTTGCTCTGCGGTTCCCTCACTGACGCTATCGCCAGCAGGCTGGCTCCTACAGTTCTTGCCTGCGACACCGATCTGGGTGGGAGCCAGCCTGCTGGCGATGGGGCGGCCACACCATCAGCGCCGCTGACTCGCCCGCGCCTTCAAGTACTCAACCACCGCCTCCCGCTCCCCCGCGAACTCGATCCGTGCGCCCTTCTTCTCGCGCTGGAACACGTACATCGGATCGTAGTACTCGCGCAGCAAGCCCTCGATCCAGCCCCGGTGCAGTTCCACCGCGCCGCTGCGGCCCTGCTCGGCCAGGGCCTGCTCCATCAGTTCCAGCATCCGCCGGTGCCGCTCGCCGCCCAGGCGTTTGTGCACGTTGTTGAGGCTGTCCAGCAGGCGTTGCGAGAACAGCGCGAACCCCGCCTCGCCGTGCACCGCCGTGAACTCCGCCGACAGGTCCACCACGTAATCGCGCAGGATGCGCTCCACGCGGTGGTCGAAACGGTCCTCCAGCCAGACCATCGGGTACTGCTGCATGCCCTGGTACAGCGGCAACGGCAGCGCGCAACTGCCGACCACCCGGCTCTCGTCCTCCAGCACGAACTGGCCGATGCCGGCGTCGCGCTTCTTGAGGATGTCGATGGCCAGGCGGTTCTCGAAATCGATGTTCGACGGCTGGCCGGTGGCGCGCTTGCCGAAGCTCGATCCCCGGTGATTGGCGTGGCCTTCCAGGTCCAGGCCGTTGTCGAGCAGCGCCAGCGCTTCGGTCTTGCCGGTGCCGGTCATGCCGCCCAGCAGCACGAAATCGCACTGGGCCACGGCCTGTTCGAGGGTGTCGATCAGAAAGGTACGCATCGCCTTGTAGCCACCGCCGACCCGGGGGTAGTCGATGCCGGCCTCGTCCCGTAGCCATTGCTGGGTGATCTGCGAACGCAGGCCGCCGCGGAAGCAATACAGGAGCCCGTCGGGGTGGGCCCGGGCGAAGTCGGCCCAGCCCTGGATGCGTTCGGCCTTGACCGCGCCGGAGACCAGGCGGTAACCCAGTTCGATGGCGGCCTGCTGGCCGTGCTGCTTGTAGCAGGTGCCGATCCGTTGGCGCTCGTGGTCATTCATCAGCGGCCGGTTGACCGCGCCCGGGAACGAGCCCTTGAGAAACTCGACCGGCGCGCGCGCATCCATCAGGGGCCGGTCGTTGAGGAAGATGTCGCGGTAATCGGTGCAGTCGAAGCGCATCAAACCACCTCGACCGCGTGGGTCTGTCGCTCGACCAGTTCGCCGATCGGCTCAAGGCTCAGGCCCAGTTCGGCCGCCACCGCGAGGAACTCGGCGTCGCCTTCGGGGGTGACGGCGATCAGCAGGCCACCGCTGGTCTGCGGATCGCACAGCACGCGCTTGTGCAGCTCCTGCAAGCGGCCGATCTTGCTCGAATAGCTGTCGAAGTTGCGCAAGGTGCCGCCGGGCACGCAGCCCTGCTCCAGGTAATGCTCGATGCCGGCCAGGCGCGGCACCCGGTCATAGGCGATGCGCGCCGTCAGGTGGCTGCCGTCGGCCATTTCCACCAGGTGCCCGAGCAGGCCGAAACCGGTGACGTCGGTCATGGCCGTGACGCCGGCCAGTTTGCCGAAGCGGCTGCCGGGCTTGTTCAGGGTGCACATCCAGTCGCGGGCCAGGCCGATGTCGGCATGGCGCAGCTTGCCCTTTTTCTCGGCCGTGGTGAGGATGCCGATGCCCAAGGGTTTGGTCAGGTACAGCCGGCAGCCGGCGGTGGCGGTGTCGTTGCGCTTCATGTGGCGCTTTTCCACCAGGCCGGTGACGGCCAGGCCGAAGATCGGCTCCGGCGCGTCGAT
This sequence comes from Pseudomonas sp. B35(2017), assembly GCF_002113645.1. NCBI lineage: Bacteria > Pseudomonadati > Pseudomonadota > Gammaproteobacteria > Pseudomonadales > Pseudomonadaceae > Pseudomonas > Pseudomonas sp. B35(2017). The sequence goes on from NZ_NEIZ01000004.1 coordinate 314,388, forward strand.
GGAGTGCCCGCCGGCCAGCGGGATGCCCGCCGCGTCGCACACCGCGCGCCCGCCGCGGATCACTTCCCGCGCCACTTCCGCCGCCAGCACATTGACCGGCCAGCCCAGGATGGCGATGGCCATCAGCGGGTCGCCGCCCATGGCGTAGATGTCGCTGATGGCATTGGTGGCGGCGATGCGGCCGAAGTCGAACGGGTCGTCGACGATCGGCATGAAGAAGTCGGTGGTCGAGACCACGCCGCGCTCGGCGTCGATCTCATACACTGCCGCGTCGTCGCGCGAGGCGTTGCCGACCCACAGTTTCGGATCGAGGTTCTGCGCCCCGCTGCCGGCCAGGATCACCTCCAGCACCTGGGGGGAAATCTTGCAGCCGCAACCGGCGCCGTGGCTGTATTGGGTCAGACGAATCGGCTCGCTCATGGACAATTCTCAGGCTGTGGATGGGGCGGATTCTAGCAGAGGCGCCCGCCGCAAATGTTTCACGCGCTGCCCGACCTGTGCTCGGCTCAGGGCCGCTCCGCGCCCCGGCGGGAGCAAGCTCCCTCGCCACATCAGCCAGAAACAGGCAAAAAAAAGCCGCCCTTGCGGGCGGCTGAAGCGCTCCGGCCATGAAAGTCAGAAGCCTAGGCTGAAGCTGATGGTCATCGCATGATCGTTGCCGTCGCCGGACAGTTGCCCGGAGTAGCCGATCCCCAGTTTGCCGGTCGGGCTGATCTGGAAGTCCACGCCGGCCTCGACGATGGCGCTGTCCTCGGCGATCGGCACGCCCTGGGTGCTGAACGAGGCGCCGCCGTCGATGAAGGTCAGGTCGGCGTCGGGCTGGGTGTCGCCGAAGGCATGCCGCCAGCCGATGGCCGCCCGCGGCGTGAACTGCCCGCCGTTGGCCAGGGTGATCAGTTTGCCGGCGCGCACGCCAAGGGTGGAGAAGGTGATGTCCTGGTCGGCATCGGCCTTAAGCCGCCCCACCCCGCCCTTTTCCTTGGCCGAGTCGGTGTCGTAGTTGACGTAGGCCAGCCCGGCGAACGGCTCCAGCGCAATGCCGGCGGCCTCGAGCGTGTAGCCGACTTCGCCGAACACCTGGGCGCTGCGCGCGTCGTAATGGGCCTTCAACCGGTCGTTGTAGTTGCCGACGCTGACGTCGCGCTTGGTTTCGATGTCGTGCCAGCTGTAAGCCGCGCCGAGGCGCACCGCCAGGGCATCGAACTGCGAGCTCAGGTACGCCGCCAAGTGGTAGCTCTCGACCGTGGCGTCCGAGCGCCGGTCGTGGGCGTCGAGGTCGCTGCGGGTGTAACCGGCGGCCATGCCTGCGCGCCACTGGTCGTCGAGCTGCTTGTCGGTGCCGAGCAGGAAGCCCGAGAGGTTGCGGTCGAGCTTGGCGCTGTTGCTGTCGCCGTCCGACTCGCCCCACGCGCCGAGCGCGCGGATCCAGCCGACCATCTCGCCGTGGCAGCCGTTGCTGCTCAACTGGTTGTCGCTCGGCGCCAGGGCCCGGCGCGGATCGTCCGCTGCGCTGCACGACGGCTGGCGCATGCGGTCGTTGACCGCGTCGCGCACATAGCGCGAATCCTCCAGCACGGCGCTGGCGGTGCTGGCGTGGATCTCCCCGGACAGGCTGTCGAACGCGTTGCGCGCACCGGCCACGCTGAGGTTGACGATCTCGTTCTGCAACGCCGCCCCCGCCGCACCGTTGCGCGACAGGGCCGCTGCCGTGCTGCGCTGGTTGCCGGTGGCCGCCACATCGGCGAACGAATTGCCGTTGCGGCTGACCGCCAGGTTCACCGCATTGGCGCTGTACACCAGGCTGGTGTTGAGGAACGCGTACTGCGGCAGGTCCGCCGAGCTGAAGGTGCCGGTGACGCCGCCGCCCGCCGTGATCAGCGAATACACGGTGCTGCCGGAGAACGGCGCCAGGCTGTTGACCAGCAGGCCGCCGCCGAGGGTCGCGGTGCCGCCGACGGCCAGGGGCGTTGCGGTCGGCGAGCTGACCGTCAGCGCCAGCAGGCCGTCGGCGGCGTTGGTCAGGTTGCCGGTGACGCTCAAGGTGCCGTCGGTGCCGCCGGAAGCCACCACACCATGGTTCACGATCGCGCCGACGCTGCCGTTGCCGCTCAGCGCTGCGCCGTTGGCCACGGTGACTTGCCCGGCCAGCGAGGCGCGTGCCGCGCGGCTGCCGACCTGCAGCACGCCTTGATCCACCGACACCGCGCCGCTGAACGGCTGGTCACCGGTCAGCAGCAAGCGGCCGGTGCCGCGCTTGGCCAGCGCGCCGATGCCGCTGAGCCGGCCGCTGAACTGGCCATCGACGTTCTGCTGGAACACCAGCGAAGCGTTGTCGAGGATGTTGCCTTGCAGGCTGGTGCTGTTGCCGATCAACGTGCCGCCGCTGACCGTGGTGCCACCGCTGTAGGTGTTGGCGCCGCTGAGCACCAGCGTGCCGGCGTCGAGTTTTTCGATGCCGCCGGTGCCCACCAGCGGCGCGGAGATTTCCGCGCTGCCCCCGGCATTGACCCGCACCGGCGCCAGGCTGCCGTCCGGCCCGTTGACCGGGGTCAGGCTGCCGCCGGCACCCGGCGTCAGGCTGTAGCCGCCGACCAGGAACTGCAGGCCGGTGAAGGCTTGGTTGCCGACCACGCTGACCGTGCCGCCCTGCCCGCCGAACACCGCGAACTGGCCGTTGGCGCCCAGCGCCTGGGTGCCGGTGGGGTCGGTCCAGTTGGTGCCCGGGCCCCACACGCCGCTGCCGCCGCCGATGCTGCCGTCGGGGTTGGTCTTGCCGCCGTTCCAGAACTGCACTTCGCCCGGCGAGCCCTGCACCAGCAGGTTGATCTGGTTGGCGAAGGCGGTCTGCAGCGACAGGTTGCCCGTCGGCACCGGCAGGCTGCCGTAGGTCAGGCCGTTGTCGGTGAGGGTGCCACCGTAGCTGAACAGTTGATAGATCCCGGTGCCGAAGCCGCCGGCGTTGGTGATGTTGAGGGTGCCGTCCAGCGTGAGGTTGCCGGCGACGTTGACCACCGTGGTGGAACTGGCGGCCGAGCCGAGGGTGAAGTCCAGCACGCTGCCGGAGGACAGCGCCAGCGATCCGACCGACAGCGGCGTCGCCGCGCCGCCGCCCAGCAGGGTCGCGCCGTTGGCCAGTTGCACGTTGCCGCCGAACTGCCCGCCGCCGATCTTCGCCCCGCTGGCGACATTCACGCTGGCGCTGTTGAGCACGCCGTTGACCCGCAGCGTGCCGGCCTGCACGTCGGTGTTGCCGGTGAAGCCGTTGGTGCCGGTCAGCAGCAAGGCGCCGGTGCCGGTCTTGGTCAAGGTGCCGGCACCGGTGAGGTTGCCGGTGTAGGTGCCGTCGCTGTTCTGCTCAAAGGTCAGCGCCGCGTTGTTGACGATGGCCCCTTGCAGGCTGCTGGTGTCGCCCCGGGTGCTGCCGCCGTTGAGCGTGGTGCCGCCGGTGTAGCTGTTGGCGCCGCTGAGCACCAGGTCGCCGCTGCCGTTCTTCACCAGGCTGCCGTTGCCGCTGATGGCGCCGATCAGGCTGGTGTTCTGGTTGCCGGCCAGGGTGAGCTGCGCGCCCAGGCCGATGGCGTTGGCCAGTTGCAGTGCGCTGGCGCTGTCGAGGGTGGCGTTGCCCAGGACGCTGAGCGCGCCGCTGCCGAGTGCGCTGTTGTTGCCCAGGATCAGCGAACCGCCGGACAGTTGCGTGCCGCCGCTGTAGGTGTTGTTGCCGTTGAGGGTCAGGCTGGCGGCGCCGGCCTTGGACAGGCTGCCGCTGCCGCTCACCGTGCCGTCGAGGGTCAGGGCGTTGCTGCCGGCAATGGCCAGCCCGCCGTTGAGCACCACGGCGTTGGCCAGGGTGACGGCGGTGTTGCTGTCCAGCGCCGTGCCGCCTGCGGCGGTCAATGTGCCCGTGCCCAGGGCCGCGTCGTTGCCCACCACCAGTTTGCCGCCGTTGAGGGCGGTGCCGCCGGTGTAGCCGTTGGCGGCGTTGAGCACCAAGGTGCCGGCGTCGTATTTGCCCAGGGTGCCGCTGCCGTTGAGCGCCACGCCGAGGGTGGCGGTGGCGTTCGGGTCGACCCGCACGGTGGCGTTGCCCAAGGAACCGTTGACCAGATTCAGCGAACCCGCCGTGCCGTTCTGCAGGCTGTAGCCATCGGTGACGAACTGCAGGCCGGTGACGGTCTGCGCGCCGTTGACCGTCACGGTGCCCGCACTGCCCTGGAACACCGCGAAGCTGTTGCCCCAGGCCTGGTTGACGGTGCCGTTGACGTCGGTCCAGTTGGAGGTGCCGCTGCCCCAGGTGCCGCTGCCGCCTTCGATGGTGCCGTTGCCGGTCAACTGGCTGCCGTCCCAGAACTGCACGGTGACGCCCGGTGCGGTGACCAGCAGGTTGATCTGGTTGCCGACGCTGGTCTGCAATTGCAGGTCGCCGGGGGTGACGCTGCCCGGCAAGGTGCCGAACAGCAGGCCGTTGTCGGTCAGGCCGCCGGTGTAGTTGATGATCCGGTAGACCCCGCTGCCGAAGCCGCCCAGGTCGCTGACGTTGAGGGTGCCGTCCAGGGTCAGGTTGCCGTTGACGTTGAGCAGCGCGCTGCCGCCGCCGGACACCGGCGCGCCGAGGCCGACATCCAGGTTCGAGTTGCCGCTGAGCGCCAGCGAGCCCAACGACAGTGCGCTGCCGGTGGCCAGGGCCAGGTGCCCGCCGTCGGCCACGGTGACCGCGCCCGCCAGGCTGCCGGAGCCGCCCAGGGTGCCGCCGCTGTTGACCTGCACGTTGGCGCTGTCCAGTGAACCGTTGACCCGCAGGGTGCCGGCGCCGACCGTGGTGTCGCCGGTCAGGGTGCTGGCGCCGCTCAGGGTCAGGGTGCCGGTGCCCAGTTTGTTCAGGGCGCCGCTGCCGGTGAGGAGGCCGTCGAAGGTGCTGCTCAGGTTGTTGCCGCCGATGCTCAGCGACTGGCCGGCGCCGACGTCGGCGGTGCCGCTGCCGGTGAGACTGGCGATGGCCGCCGAGCCGCCGAGGTTGAGGGTGGTGCCGCCCGCGAGGTTGACCCCGGCGTTGTTGCCCAGCGCCGCATTGCCGACGGTGGTGAGGCTGCCGGCCTGCACGTCGAAAGTGCCGCTGAAGGTGTTGGCGCCGGTCAGGGTCAGGTCGGACGCGCCGTTCTTGGTCAGCGTGCCGGCCCCGGCGAGCACGCCGCCCAGGGTCAGGTCGTTGCTGCCGGCCACGGTCAGGTTGGCGTTGACGTTGACGTCGTTGCCCAGCACCAGTGTCGAGGTGTTGTCGAGGGTCGAGGCGCCCGCCACGGTCAACGCACCGGATCCCAGCGCGCTGGCGGTGCCGAGGGTCAGGGTGCCGGTGTTGAGCGTGGTGCCGCCGCTGTAGGTGCCGGTGCCGTTGAGGGTCAGGTTGGCCGCGCCGTTTTTCACCAGCCCGCCCGTGCCGCTGACGGCGCCGCCCAGGGTCAGGTTGTTGCTGCCGGCCACCGTCAGGTTGGCGTTGAGCACCAACGCGTTGCCCAGGGCGAACGCGCCGCTGCTGTCGAGGCTCGAAGCGCCGGCCACGGTCAGGTTGCCCAGGCCCAGGGCGGTGGCGCTGCCGACGGTCAGGGTGCCGGCGTTGAGCGTGGTGCCGCCGAGGAAACCGTTGGCGCCGGACAGCGTCAGGTTGGCCGTGCCGTTCTTGGTCAGGCTGCCGGCGCCGTTGATGGCCCCGGCCAGCGTCAGGTTGTTGCTGCCGGTGACGGCGAGGTTGCCGGCCAGGTTCACCGCGTTGTTCACCGAAACGGCGCTGGCCGCATCCAGCGTGGTGCCGCCGGCCGCGTTGAGGGTGGCGGAACCGAGCGCCGCGTTGGACGCCAGGATCAGCCCCCCGGCGTTCAGCGCCACCGGCCCCAGGAAAGCGTTGTTGCCGCCGAGGGTCAGGTTGGCCGCGCCGTTCTTGATCAGGCCGCCGGTGCCGCCGATCACGCCGTTGAGCGTCAGCGCGTTGCTGCCCGCCACGGTCAGGTTGCCGTTGAGGGTCACGGCGTTGCCCAAGGTGACCGCCGCGTTGCTGTCCAACTGCGTGCCGGTCGCCGCCGTCAGCGTGCCGGTGCCCAGCGCGGTGTTGCTGCCGACCACCAGTTTGCCGCCGTCCAGCGCGGTGCCGCCGCTGTAGCTGTTGGCGCCGTTGAGGACGAGGGTGCCGCTGTCGAGCTTGTTGAGGATGCCGCTGCCGTTGATGCCGACGCCGACCGTCGCGGTCACGCCCGGATCGACCCGCACCGCCGTGGTGCCGCCGGTGCCGTTGACGGCGGTCAGTTGCCCCGCCGTGCCGTTGACCAGGCTGTAGCCGTCGGTGGTGAACTGCAGGCCGGTGAACAGTTGCGTGCCGTCCACCGTCACGGTGCCGGCCGTGCCCTGGAACACGCCGAAATCGCCGGCCCAGGCCTGGTTCAGGGTGCCGTTGACGTTGGTCCAGTTGGAGCCGGCGGCGTTCCAGGTGCCGCTGCCGCCGTCCACCGAGCCGTTGGGCACGGTCTGGCTGCCGTCCCAGAAGCGGATGTTGGCGTTCGGCGCCGACACCAGCAGGTTGACCTGGTTGCCGACCGAGGTCTGCACCACCAGGTCGCCGAGGCCGAAGCCGACCGGCACGCTGGCCACGTCCAGGCCCAGGTCCGTCAGGCTGCCGGTGTAGTTGATCAGGCGGTACACGCCGACGCCGAAACCGCCGGCGTCGGTGACGTTGAGGTTGCCGTTCAGGGTCAGGTTGCCGCCGACGTCGATCAGCGAGGTGGTCGACGGCGCGGCCAGGGCCACGTCGAGGTTGCCGCTGGCGCCGAGGGTCAAGCCGCTCGCCGACAGCTGGTTGCCCGAAGACAGGGCCAGGTGGCCGCCGTTGGCGACGTTCAGCTGGCCGAGGACTGTGCCGTTGCCGGTGAAGGTGGCGCCGCTGCCGACATCCACCTGGGCGCTGGCCAGCGAGCCGCTGAGGTTCAGGGTGCCGCCGCTCACCAGGGTGTTGCCGGTCAGCCCGCTGATCCCGGTGAGGTTCAGGTTGCCGGTGCCGACCTTGGTCAGGCCGCCGCTGCCGCTGACGTCGCCGTCGAAGGTGCTGGTGGTGCTCACCCCGCCCACGGTCAGGGTGCTGCCGGCGCCGACCTGCACGCTGCCGCTGCCGCTCAGGCCGCCCACGCTCGCGTCGCTGCCCAGGTTGAGGCTGGCCCCGGCGCTGATGGCCGCGCCCGAGGTGTTGCCCAGCGCGCCGCTGCTCAGGGTCGAGACACTGCCGGCGAGGATGTTCAGCGCACCGGTGAAGGTGTTGCTGCCCATCAGCGTCAGGTCGTCGAGGCCGCTCTTGATGAGGTCGCCGGCGCCGCTGACCACGCCGCTGAGCACCAGGCTGTTGTTGCCGGCCACGGTCAGCCCGGCGTTGAGGGTGATGTCGTTGCCCAGCACCAGGGCCGAGCTGTTGTCCAGCGTCGCCGCCCCGCCGACGGTGAGCGCTCCGCTGCCCAGCGCCGCCGGGGTGCCGAGGGTCAGCGTGCCGGCATTGAGGGTGGTGCCGCCCTGGTAGGTGTTGATGCCGTTGAGCGTCAGGTTGGCCGTGCCGTTCTTCACCAGCGAGCCCGTGCCGCTGATCACGCCGCCCAGGGCCAGGTTCTGCGAACCGGCCACGGTCAGGGCGGCGTTGAGGGTGACGGCGTTGTTCAGGTTGACCAGCGCCGAACTGTTGTCCAGGGTCGCGGCCCCGGCGACGGTCAACGCGCCGCTGCCCAGCGCCGAGCTGTTGCCGACGGTGAGCGTGCCGGCGTTCAGCGTGGTGCCGCCCGCGTAGGCGTTGGTGCCGTTGAGGGTCAGGTTGGCCGCGCCGTTCTTCACCAGGCTGCCGACACCGTTCACCGCACCGCCCAGGGTCAGATCCGCGGTGCCGCCGATGTTCAGGGCGCCGGCCACGTTCACGGCGTTGCCCAGGCTGACGGCGGTGTTGGTGTCCAGCGTGGTGTTGGCCGCCGCGTTCAGCGTGCCGCTGCCCAGCGCGGTGCTGTTGCCGACGATCAGTTTGCCGGCGTTGAGCGCGGTGTTGCCGAAGTAGGTGTTGGCGCCGTTGAGGATCAGGTCGGCGGCGCCGTTCTTGATCAGCCCGCCGACGCCGGACACCGTGCCGGTGAGGGTCAGCGCATTGCTGCCGGCGACGGTCAGGTTGCCGCCCAGGTTGACGTTGTTGGCCAGGCTCGTGGCCGTGCTGGCGTCCAGCGTGGTGCCGGCCGCCGCGTTCAGGTTGCCGACGCCCAGCGCCGTGGCGGAGCCGACGATCAGCGTGCCGGCGTTGAGCGAGGTGGAGCCGGTGTAGGTGTTGTTGCCGGTCAGGGTCAGGCTGGAAGTGCCGGTCTTGATCAGCCCGCCGGCACCGTCGATGACGCCGCCCAGGGTGAGCGCGTTGCTGCCGCCGGCCGAGAGGTTGGCGTTGAGGGTGATGGCGTTGCCCAGAGTGACCGCACCGCTGCTGTTGAGGGTGCTCGCCCCGCCCACGGTCAGGGCGCCGCTGCCCAGCGCCGCCCCGTTGCCGACGGTCAGGCTGCCGGCGTTGAGGGTGGTGCCGCCGCCGTAGGTGTTGCTGCCGTTGAGGGTCAGGTTGGCCGTGCCGTTCTTGATCAGCCGGTTGGCGCCGCTGACCACGCCGTCCAGGGTCAGCCCGTTGCTGCCGCCGATGCTCAGGTCGGCGTTGAGCACCACGTTGTTGGCCAGTGCCACGCTGGTGCTGCTGTCCAGGGTCGCGGCGCCGGTGACCGTCAGATCGCCGCTGCCCAACGCGCCGGCGTTGCCGACGGTCAGGGTGCCGGCGCTCAGGGTGGTGCCGGCCAGGAAGGTGTTGGCGCCGTTGAGGATCAGGTTGGCGGCGCCGTTCTTGGTCAGCCCGCCGCTGCCGCCGACCACCCCGCCGAGGGTCAGGTTGGCGCTGCCGCCGATGTTCAGGTTGCCGCCCAGGGTGACCGCGTTGCCCAGCGACACCGTCGTGTTGGCGTCGAGCGTGGTGCCCGCCGCCGTGGACAGGCCACCGCTGCCCAGCGCCGTGTTGGCGCCGACGATCAGCGTACCGGCGTTGAGCGAGATGCCGCCGGCGAACCCGTTGCTGCCGCCCAGGGTCAGGGCGGCGGTGCCGTTCTTGACCAGCCCGCCGGCACCGTTGACCACGCCGTTGAGGGCCAGGGCCTGGGTGCCGCCGATGACCAGGTTCGCCGCCAGGTTGACGGCGTTGGCCAGGCTCACGGCGGTGGTTGCGTCCAGCGTGGTGCCGGCCGCCGTGTTCAGTGCGCCGGTGCCCAGGGCAGTGTTGCTGCCCACGAACAGCGTGCCGGCGTTGAGGGCGGTCGCGCCGCTCTGGGTGTTGTTGCCGGTCAGGGTCAGGCTGGCCGCGCCGCTCTTGGTGAGGCCGCCCGTGCCGGAGAGCACGCCGCCCAGGGTCAGGTTGTTGCTGCCCAGCACGGTGAGGCTGCCGGTCAGGCCGACGTTGTTGTTCAGGGTGACGTTGGCGGTGCTGTCCAGGCTGGTGCCGGCGGCCGCGTTCAGGGTGCCGCTGCCCAAGGCGTTGTTGTTGCCGACCCGCAACGTGCCGGCGCTCAGGGTGGTGGTGCCGCTGTAGCCGGTGTTGACGCCGCTGAGGGTGAGGCTGCCGCTGCCGGTCTTGGTCAGGCCGCTGGCGCCGGTGAGCGCGCCGCTCAGGGTCAGCGCCCCGGCGCCGCTGGCGGTCAGGGTGCTGTTGAGGGTGATGGCGTTGGCCAGGTTGACGGTGCCGGGCGCTGTCAGGGTCGCTGCGCCGCCGATGGTGACGGTGCCGCTGCTGAACGCCTGATCGTTGCCCACCTGCACGCTGCCGGCGTTGATCGTGGTGTTGCCGGTGAAGGTGTTCGCCGCCCCCAGGCTCAATTGGCCGGCGCCGGACTTGGTCAGGCCGCCGGCGCCGGACAGCACGCTGGTCAGGCTCAGGTCGTTGGCGCCCTGCACCGTCAGGCCGCCGGCGCCCAGGGTGATCAGGTTGCCCAGGCTCAGGCCGGCGCTGCTGGCCTGGAGGATCCCGCCGTTCGAGGTCAATACGCCGCTGCCGAACGCCGCGTTGTTGTTGAACTGCACCACCCCGCCGTTGAGGGTCGAACTGCCGCTGACCACCGGCCCCTGCAAGGTCCAGGTGCCGCTGTTGACGGTGAGGTTGTTGAAGTTGACGTAGGTGGCGCTGGACACCGTGCCGCTGCCGCTGGTGCCGCCGCCTACGCCGAGGGTGTTCTGCAGCACCAAGGCGTTGGTGCCGCCGGCGCCGCCGTCGATCTGCCCGGTCGGGGCGAACGTCAGGTTGACCCCGATCAGCCCGCCGAGGCCGACGGTGACCTGCACGCCGTCGCCGACGTTGACGCTGGAACCGGTCACCGCGGTGAAGGTGTTGGTGCTGTTCGCCCCCATCGACACGCTGCCGGTGATGCTGCCGGCGTTGGTGAACGTGTTGCCGGCGGCGGACGTCTCGAACGCCACCCGGCCCTGCACGCTGCCGTTGTTGGTCATGCTCACCGTCGAGCCGCCGTACACGCCCACCACCGGGGTGTCGGCCAGGCTGATGCCGCCCACCGACAGGCCGGTGGAGGTGATGGTGCCGTTGTTGGTGATGCTGGTGGTGCCGGCGGCGGCGTTGTTCACGCCGATGCCCAGGCCGTCGATGCTGGTCAGGTTCAGGCCCAGCAACATGCCGGTGCCGCGGATGATGCCGCTGGCGTTGTTGAGGACGTTGACCGTGCTCGCCGCGCCGGTGCCGATGAACGCGCCGCCGCTGAGCACCGACACCAGCCCCAGCAGCGCCGGGTCCAGGGTGCCGGAGTTGTTCAGGGTGATGTTGACCCCGGTCAGGTCCAGCACCCGGCCGCCGAGGGTGGCGTTCATCTGCGCGCCGGCGTTGACGTTGACCGTCAGGCCGTTGGCCGCGCTGGCGTAGTTGTTGAGGAACAGCGGCAGGCTCGGCACGCCGGTGCAGGTCACGGTGGAGCCGGCCACCGAACAGGTGGCGAGCGCCGGTTGGCTGACGCCGCCGAACAGCAATCCGGCGACGCTCAGGTGCACGGCAAGGGACAGTGGGGAAAAACGCGAAACGAGGGCGATAGCGGACCTTGCGTGCACGGGCTACTCCTTGTCGTGGCCAAAATCTTCCTTGAGGGGCGTGCTGGCGCATCGCTTATTCCGCACGCGAATCAAGACTGCGACGGTCATCACAAAACCGTGACATTCCCGACACACGCTAGTTGATGCCCCGCGATGGGGCATTCTTCAAATGGTGTTAATACTTTGGCGCTAGATGCTTTTGAAATATGGATCCAGATCCACGGCCTGCGCGGGGTTCGGGCCTTTTTTGGGGAGCCTGCCTGGTGGCGATGGCGGTATGTCGGGCAACAGAGATGTCGGCCGTCCCGGCCTCATCGCTGGCAAGCCGGCTCCCACAGGTTTTTTGTGGTGGGCACAGACCCTGCCAGCACCCCGGAGACCTGTGGGAGCCAGCCTGCTGGCGATGGCGGCGTGTCAGGCAACAGAGATGTCGGCCGTCCCGGCCCTATCGCAGGCAAGCCAGCTCCCACAAGGTTTGTGGTGAACGTAGATCCTGCAAACACCCAGGATACCTGTGGGAGCTGGCTTGCCAGCGATGGCGGTGGATCAGGCACCGGCGATGCCGGGTTGGGATGCCAGATCTGCGGGCTCTTTGAAAACTGGTACGGCTTGTGCAAACGTTTGCGGGCCGTTTATCCCGGCCATTTCGACCCAGAACCGTACAAGCCCGGAATTCCGGGCCTGGATCCGCAAAAAAGGACTTTGAATGCACGCTCCCTCCTGCCGCCCTTCCCGCGGCGTGCGCACGTTTGCCGTTTCCCTGCTACTGGCCGGCGTTACCGGACTTCTCAGCGACAGCCTTCTGGCGCAGCCTGCGCAGGGCGAAGAGTCGGCCCAGGGCGAAACCCTCAGCCCCGAAGCCAGCCCGCCGAAAAAAGGCGCCTACCTGTCGGACTGGTACAACCAGAACCTGACCCTGATCGGCAGCAAGGACATCAGCTTCGGCCCGCGCCCGGCCGACGACATCTACCTGGAATACGAGTACTTCGGCCGCAAGGGCCCGTTCGAGCTGTACGGCTACATCGACATCCCGAAGATCTTCAACATCGGCAACAGCCACGACAAAGGCGTGTGGGATCACGGCTCGCCGGTGTTCATGGAGCACGAACCGCGCATCTCCATCGACTATCTGGCCGGCCGCAGCCTGGCCATCGGCCCGTTCAAGGAGTGGTACGTGGCCTTCGACTGGATCTACGACCACGGCAGCAACAGCGCCAACCGCGCCAACACGCTCTACAGCGGCCTGGGCACCGACATCGACACCCATTCGCGGGTCAACCTGTCGGCCAACCTGTACGGCCGCTACCAGTGGGAGAACTACGGCGCCAGCAACGAGTACTCGTGGGACGGCTACCGTGCGCAGCTCAAGTACATCGTGCCCATCGACCGCTTCAGCAACGGCGCGTCGCTGACCTACATCGGCTTCACCAACTTCGACTTCGGCTCGGACCTGCACAAGGACAACCCCGCCCGCACCGCCAACGCCACGGTGGCGACCAACGTGCTGCTGTACTCGTTCACCCACCTGCGCTTCACCTTGGTGGGCCGTTACTTCCACAACGGCGGCAACTGGGAGGACGGCAGCGAGCTGAACTTCGGCGACGGCGACTTCCGTGCACGCTCAAACGGCTGGGGCTACTACGCCGGCATCGGTTACCAGTTCTGATCACAGGAGGTTTTCATGAAGGCAATGACGCGTGTTTCCCTGGCCGCTGCGGCCCTGCTCTCTTCCACCGCCTGGGCGGCGACTGCGCCTGCCCAGCCCGAGCCGCTGCGGCCCAAGGTGGTGCTGATCACCATGTTCGCCCCCGAGGCGCAGCACTGGATCGACCGCCTGCACCTGACCCAGGAAGTCCGCGTGCCGGGGCTGTCGGCCGAGTACCCGACGGTGCGCTGCAATGCCCGGCAGGTGTGCCTGATGGTCACCGGCATGGGCCAGACCAACGCCGCCGCCTCGACCCTGGCCTTGGCGCTGTCGCCGCAGTTCGACCTGCGCAAGAGCTACTTCCTGATCGCCGGGATCGCCGGCATCAGCCCCAAGCACGGCACCCTCGGCACCGCCGCGTGGGCGCACTACCTGGTGGAGTTCGGCACCCAGTGGGAGCTGGACGCCCGTGACGCGCCCAAGGACTGGCCGACCGGCTACCTGGGCATCAACACCCGCGGCCCGAACGAAAAGCCGCCGCTGGACTACAAGACCGAAGTGTTCGAGCTCAACCCGAGGCTCCAGGCCAAGGCCTTTGCCCTGAGCCGCCACGTCGCGCTCAGCGAAAGCAAAGAGTCGGCGGCCTGGCGCCTGAAGTACCCGCAGGCCCCGGCCAACCAGCCGCCGACGGTGACGCAATGCGACACGCTGGCGGGCAACACGTGGTTCTCCGGCACTCGCCTGAGCGAGCGGGCCGAGGTCTGGACGCGGTTGCTGACCGACGGCAAGGGCGAATACTGCACCACCCAGCAGGAGGACAACTCCACCTACGAGGCCCTGCTGCGCGCCAGCCGCGAAGGCCGGGTGGACGTGCAGCGCCTGGCGGTGGTGCGGGCCGGCTCGGACTTCGACCGCCCCGCCCCGGGCGGCAGCGAAGTGGACAACCTGCTCAAGTACGCCGATCAGGGCGGTTTCGCGCCGGCCCTGGAAAACCTCTACCGCACGGGCAATCCGTTGGTGCAGGACATCCTCGAACACTGGCCGGTATGGGAAAAGGGCGTGCCGGACGCTTGATCGCCGGGCAAGAAAAAACCCGCACCTTTGGCAAGGTGCGGGTTCGTTCGTTTCAGCGTCGGATCAACGCTCCAGCAGGATCCGCAGCATGCGGCGCAGCGGCTCGGCCGCGCCCCACAGCAGCTGGTCGCCGACGGTGAACGCGCCGACGAACTGCGAACCCATGTTCAGCTTGCGCAGACGGCCGACCGGGATGTTCAGGGTGCCGGTGACCTTGGTCGGGCTCAGCTCCTGCATGCTGATGTCGCGGTTGTTCGGCACCAGCTTGACCCAAGGGTTGTGCTGGCTGATCAGCCCTTCGATGTCGGCGATCGGCACGTCCTTGTTCAGCTTGATGGTCAACGCCTGGCTGTGGCAGCGCATGGCGCCGATGCGCACGCAGATGCCGTCGACCGGGATCGGGCTCTTGAAGCGGCCCAGGATCTTGTTGGTCTCGGCCTGGGCCTTCCACTCTTCGCGGCTCTGGCCGTTCGGCAGTTCCTTGTCGATCCAAGGGATCAGGCTGCCGGCCAGCGGCACGCCGAAGTTCTCGGTCGGGTAGGCTTCGCTGCGCATGGTTTCGGCCACGCGGCGGTCGATGTCCAGGATCGCGCTGGCCGGGTCGGCCAGTTGGTCGGCCACGGCGGCGTGGGTCGCGCCCATCTGCTTGATCAGCTCACGCATGTTCTGCGCGCCGGCGCCGGACGCCGCCTGATAGGTCATGGCGCTCATCCACTCCACCAGGCCGGCCTCGAACAGGCCGCCCAGGCCCATCAGCATCAGGCTGACGGTGCAGTTGCCGCCGATGTAGTTCTTGGTGCCCGCGTCGAGCTGCTGGTCGATGACCTTGCGGTTGACCGGGTCGAGGATGATCACCGCGTCGTCGTTCATCCGCAGGCTGGACGCCGCGTCGATCCAGTAGCCCTGCCAGCCGGCTTCGCGCAGCTTGGGGAAGACTTCGTTGGTGTAGTCGCCGCCCTGGCAGGTCAGGATCACGTCGAGGGTCTTGAGCTCTTCAATGCTGTAAGCGTCCTTGAGCGGAGCAATGTCCTTGCCCACGGACGGGCCTTGGCCACCGACATTGGAAGTGGTGAAAAACACCGGCTCGATAAGATCGAAATCCTGCTCTTCCAGCATCCGCTGCATGAGCACGGAACCGACCATGCCGCGCCAACCGATCAGACCTACACGTTTCATCGCAACTACACCTTCTTGAAAAGTGGGCCGCTGCTTCGCATTGAATTTCGCAGCGGGCCCGAGAGATTACAGATTCCGCAGCGCGGCGACTACTGCGTCACCCATTTCCTGCGTACCGACTTTAGTGCAACCGGTCGAAAAGATGTCGCCGGTGCGCAGGCCCTGGTCCAGGACCACGCTGACGGCCTTCTCGATCGCATCGGCCGCGTCCTGCAGATTGAAGCTGTAACGCAGCATCATCGACACCGACAGGATGGTCGCCAGCGGGTTGGCGATGCCCTTGCCCGCGATGTCCGGCGCCGAACCGTGGCAAGGCTCGTACATGCCCTTGTTGTTGGCGTCCAGCGAGGCCGACGGCAGCATGCCGATGGAGCCGGTGAGCATCGACGCTTCGTCGGACAGGATGTCGCCGAACATGTTGTCGGTGACGATCACGTCGAACTGCTTCGGTGCGCGCACCAGTTGCATGGCGGCGTTGTCGACGTACATGTGGCTCAGCTCGACGTCCGGGTAGTCCTTGGCCACCTGCTCGACCACTTCGCGCCACAGCTGGCTGGAGGCCAGGACGTTGGCCTTGTCCACCGAGCACAGTTTCTTGCCGCGCACGCGGGCCATGTCGAAGCCGACGCGGGCGATGCGGCGGATCTCGCTTTCGCTGTACGGCAGGGTGTCGTAGGACTGACGCTCGCCGTTCTCCAGTTCACGGGTGCCACGCGGAGCGCCGAAGTAGATGCCGCCGGTCAGCTCGCGGACGATCAGGATGTCCAGGCCGGCGACGATCTCAGGCTTCAGGCTCGACGCGTCGGCCAGTTGCGGGTAGAGGATCGCCGGGCGCAGGTTGCCGAACAGGCCCAGTTGCGCGCGGATCTTCAGCAGGCCGCGCTCAGGGCGGATGTCACGCTCGATGGTGTCCCACTTCGGGCCGCCCACGGCGCCCAGCAGCACCGCGTCGGCGGCACGGGCGCGCTCCAGGGTCTCGTCGGCCAGCGGCACGCCGTGCTTGTCGATGGCGGCGCCGCCGATCACGTCGTGGCTCAGCTCGAAGCCCAGGCCGTACTTGTCGTTGGCCAGTTCCAGCACCTTGACCGCCTCGGCCATGATTTCCGGACCGATGCCGTCACCCGGGAGAATCAGAATCTGCTTGCTCATGCTTTCCTCATGTCTTCAGTCGGTGCGCCGCTGACCGGCGCGCCCGGAAAAATGTATTCAGCGTTCGGCCATCAGCACCAGTACATCTGTACTGAACGAACCGTCGGCCTCAATCTCAAAATATTCGCGCACTTCGTCGCCCATCGAGCGCTGCAGCTCGCGGATCGCGGCGCGCATCACCTCAGGGGTGCGCATGCGCTCGACCCAGCTGTTGTATTCCAGACGCAGGCGCTGACGGACGGTGCTGCGGGTGTGCAGACCGGCCTCGCTGACCTGGCGCAGCCACTCGCCGGCCGAATAGTCGCGCACATGGCTGGTGTCGCGCAGCACTTCGACGCTTTGCAGGTACGTGTCGAACAGCGGACTGCCGGGCGACAGCACATCGATGAACGCCGCCACGCCACCGGGCTTGAGCACCCGCCGGACTTCGCGCAGGGCCAGCCCGAGGTCGCTCCAATGGTGCGCCGAATAGCGGCTGAACACGAAATCGAATTCGCCGTCGGCGAACGGCAGGCGCTCGGCGGCGCCGTTCACCGTGACGATGTTGCCCAGGCCCCGGTCGACGGCGGCGGCCGCGACCACGTCGAGCATCTGCTGCGACAGGTCGTAGGCCACCACTTCTTTGGCCAGGGCGGCGACGTGAAAGCTCACATGGCCCGCGCCGCAGCCCAGATCCAGCACCCGCGCCCCGCCCTGCCCGGCCAGTTCGGCCTGCAGCAGCGCGAACTCGGCGCCTTGGGCGTGAACGGCGCTGCTCAGGTAAGCGGCGGCCTGTTCACCGAACTGCTTCTGTACGACCTGGGTGTGCTGGGCGGTGGTGCTCATGGTGGACTTCCTTTTTGGGTGAGCCTTGTGTTGTCTTCTGGGCCCCATCGCGAGCAGGCTCGCTCCTACAGGGGAACGCGGTTCAATGTAGGAGCGAGCCTGCTCGCGATGGCGTCATCCGCCCTGTTCGAAATCAGGCGTCGCGGAACAACCACGGCTGGCTCTTGCGATGCGCCGCTTCGAACGAGGCGATGGCGTCTCCGTCCTGCAGGGTCAGGCCGATGTCGTCCAGACCGTTGAGCAGGCAATGCTTGCGGAACGCGTCGATCTCGAAGCGGTGCACCTTGCCGTCCGGACGGGTCACGGTCTGCGCCTGCAGGTCGATCTTCAGCTGGTAGCCCGGTTCGGCCTCGACTTGCTTGAACAGCTCATCGACCTCTTCCTCGCTCAGGATGATCGGCAGCAAGCCGTTCTTGAAGCTGTTGTTGAAGAAGATGTCGGCGTAGCTCGGCGCGATGATGCTGCGGAAACCGTACTCGTCCAGCGCCCATGGCGCGTGCTCGCGGCTGGAGCCGCAGCCGAAGTTCTCCCGGGCCAACAGCACGCTGGCGCCCTGGTAGCGCTCGGCGTTGAGCACGAAGTCCTTGTTCAGCGGCCGCTTGGAGTTGTCCTGGTACGGCTGGCCCACGTCGAGGTAGCGCCATTCGTCGAACAGGTTCGGGCCGAAGCCGGTGCGCTTGATCGACTTGAGGAATTGCTTGGGGATGATCTGGTCGGTGTCGACGTTGGCACGGTCCAGCGGCGCGACGAGTCCCTGGTGTTGAGTGAAAGCCTTCATGGTTACTGTGCTCCCTGGATCAATTCACGAACGTCGATGAAACGACCGTTCACCGCCGCCGCAGCGGCCATGGCCGGGCTGACGAGGTGGGTGCGGCCACCGGCGCCCTGACGGCCTTCGAAGTTGCGGTTGGAGGTCGAAGCGCAGTGCTCGCCGGACTCCAGCCGGTCCGGGTTCATCGCCAGGCACATCGAGCAGCCCGGCTCGCGCCATTCGAAACCGGCCTCCAGGAAGATCTTGTCCAGGCCTTCGGCTTCGGCCTGGGCCTTCACCAGGCCCGAGCCCGGCACCACGATGGCCTGCTTGATGGTCGAGGCCACCTTGCGGCCCTTGGCGATCTCGGCCGCCGCGCGCAGGTCTTCGATCCGCGAGTTGGTGCAGGAACCGATGAACACGCGGTCGAGCTGGATGTCGGTGATCGCCTGGTTGGCGGTCAAGCCCATGTATTTCAAGGCGCGGACGATGGAGTCGCGCTTGACAGGATCCGCTTCCTTGGCCGGGTCCGGCACGTTCTGGTCAACGGCCAGCACCATTTCCGGCGATGTGCCCCAGCTGACCTGCGGCTTGATCTGCGCGGCGTCGAGCTCGACCACGGTGTCGAAACGGGCGTCGGCGTCGGACACCAGGTCCTTCCACGCCTCGACAGCCTGCTCCCACTGCGCGCCCTTGGGCGCGAACGGGCGGCCCTTGACGTATTCGACGGTCTTTTCGTCCGCCGCCACCAGGCCCACGCGGGCGCCGGCTTCGATGGACATGTTGCAGATGGTCATGCGGCCTTCGATGGACAGGTCGCGGATGGCGCTGCCGGCGAACTCGATGGCGTGGCCGTTGCCGCCGGCGGTGCCGATCTTGCCGATCACGGCCAGGACGATGTCCTTGGCGGTCACGCCGAACGGCAATCGGCCGTCGACGCGCACCAGCATGTTCTTCATTTTCTTGGCGACCAGGCACTGGGTGGCGAGCACATGCTCGACCTCGGAGGTGCCGATGCCGTGGGCCAGCGCGCCGAACGCGCCGTGGGTGGAGGTGTGGGAGTCGCCGCAGACCACGGTCATGCCCGGCAAGGTCGCGCCCTGCTCGGGGCTGATCACATGCACGATGCCCTGACGCACGTCATTCATCTTGAATTCGACGATGCCATATTCGTCGCAGTTGTCGTCGAGGGTCTGGACCTGCAGGCGCGAGACCTGGTCGGCGATGGCGGCGATGCCGCCCTTGCGCTCCGGCGTGGTCGGTACGTTGTGGTCCGGGGTCGCGATGTTGGCATCGATGCGCCACGGCTTGCGCCCGGCCAGACGCAGGCCTTCGAAGGCTTGCGGCGAGGTCACTTCATGGATGATGTGACGGTCGATGTAGATCAGCGCCGAACCATCGTCGCGCTGCTTGACCAAATGCGAATCCCAGAGCTTGTCGTAGAGCGTTTTGCCGGCCATCAGACGGTTTCCTCATCAGCTTGTTTCTATGCCCTGGGCTTATCGATAACCCTTTGGCTTGTGAGGCCGATCCTATGGCGTTAGATTGAATAACTCAAATTCATATTTTTTATGCTTTGAATAACCAACTGGAATACGAAAATGGACCTGGCCAACCTCAACGCCTTTATCGCGATCGCCGAGACCGGCAGCTTCTCCGGCGCCGGGGAACGCCTGCACCTGACGCAACCGGCGGTCAGCAAACGCATCGCCGGCCTTGAACAGCAATTGAAGGTGCGCCTGTTCGACCGGCTGGGCCGCGAAGTCGGCCTGACCGAGGCCGGCCGGGCCCTGCTGCCGCGGGCCTACCAGATCCTCAATGTGCTGGACGACACCCGCCGGGCCCTGACTAACCTGACCGGCGAGGTCGGCGGCCGCCTGACCCTGGCCACCAGTCACCACATCGGCCTGCACCGCCTGCCGCCGCTGCTGCGCGAATTCACCCGCCGCTACCCGCAGGTCGCGCTGGACATTCAGTTCCTGGATTCGGAAGTGGCCTACGAGGAAATCCTCCACGGCCGGGCCGAACTGGCAGTCATCACCCTGGCGCCGGAGCCCCACGCGCTGGTCAAGGCCACGCCGGTGTGGGACGACCCCCTGGATTTCGTGGTCGCCCCGGAGCATTCGCTGCTCGGCAACGGCGCCGTCAACCTGGCGGACATCGCCGGCCATCCGGCGGTGTTCCCCGGCGGCAACACCTTCACCCACCACATCGTGCAGAAGCTGTTCGAGGCCCAGGGCCTGACGCCGAACATCGCCATGAGCACCAACTACCTGGAAACCATCAAGATGATGGTCTCCATCGGCCTGGCCTGGAGCGTGCTGCCGCGCACCATGCTCGACGATCAGGTGGCGCGCATACCTTTGCCGGGCATACAGCTCAGTCGCCAGCTAGGCTATATCCTGCACACCGAACGGACGCTGTCGAACGCCGCGCGGGCCTTCATGGCCCTGCTGGATGCACAAATCGATCTGCCAGGGACTCACGGCTAACTTGTGCTACTCCTATAGAGCCGCCTTTCCCTGTGCCTAACGCCCAAATCAGCTCAAGGCCCGTCAACAATGCCGAAATCTGTCGACCGTATTCCGCCAATGCCACGCATTCAGGCCATTGACCCGCGGCGTTCCGAGCAGAGCTGGGAAAGCGCGCCGCAGCTGTTGGCGGCGCTCAACGGCGCGCGGCTGGGCGCCTGGTACTGGGACATCGAGCGCGGCAAGATCAGCTGGTCGCGCGGCACCCAGGCGCTGTTCGGCTTCGATCCGCGACAACCGCTGCCCGAAGACCTGGAATACCTCGACCTGCTGCCGCCGGAGGACCGGGCCAAGACCGTCCGCGCCTTCCACGCCGTGATCGCCGGCGCGCCGCTGGAACAGGCCATGCACCACCGCATCCGCTGGCCCGACGGCAGCCTGCACTGGCTGGAGATCAACGGCAGCCTGCTGCCGGACAAGCACGGCCGGCCCCGAATGATCGGGGTGATCCGCGAAATCACCCACCAGCGCCAGCGGGAACAGGCCCTCACCAGTTCCGAGAAACGTTTCGCCACACTGTTTCACCTGTGCCCCAACATGGTGCTGCTGACCCGCCAGGAAGACGGCCTGATCAGCGAGGCCAACCAGTATTTCGAAAGCCTGTTCGGCTGGCCGGTGCAGGACGCCATCGGCCGCACCACCCTGGAACTGGGCCTGTGGGTGCACCCGGAGCAGCGGGCGGAGCTGGTCAAGGCCACCAAGGCCAAGGGCGAGCTGGTCAGCCGCGAGGTGCAGTTCCGCGCCAGCAACGGCCAGATCCACGACGGCATCCTCAGCGCGCAGAAGGTCGAGCTCGAAGGCCAGCCGTACCTGCTCAGCACCTTCCTCGACACCACCGAACGCAAAGCCGCCGAGCACGCCCTCAAGGACAGCCAGGAACGCCTGGACCTGGCCCTGGACTCCGCGCAGCTGGGCACCTGGGACTGGGACATCCCCACCGGCATGCTCTACGGCTCCGCCCGGGCGGCGCAACTGCACGGCCTGGAGCCCAAGCCTTTCCACGAATCGTTCGAGGAGTTCTTCGAAGGCGTGCCCGGCGAAGAGCGCGACAGCATGCGCGACGCCTACCGCAGCCTGCGCGAAGGCCCGGCCGGCAATTACCAGCTGACCTACCGCGTGCAGTTGCCCGACGGCAGCTCCCGCTACCTGGAAAGCCGCGCCCGCCTCTACCGCGACGAGAACGGCGTGCCCCTGCGCATGGCCGGCACCCTGCTGGACATCACCGACCAGGTCGAACGGGAACAGCGCCTGGTGGCGTCCGAGGAGAAATTCGCCACGCTGTTCCAGGTCAGCCCCGACCCGATCTGCGTGACCCGCCAGGAAACCGGGGAATTCATCGAGATCAACTCCAGCTTCAGCCAGACCTTCGGCTGGAGCGCCGCCGACGTGATCGGCCGCACCGCCGAGGACATCGGCCTGTGGGACGCCTCGGCGAAAAGCCTGCAACGCATCGAGCGGGTGATCCGCGAGCAGGGCCTGAGCAACGTGGCGATCATCGTCCAGCACAAGGACGGCCAGTCCCTGACCTGCGTGATCTCCAGCCGCCAGATCAGCGTCGGCAACCAGCCCTGCATCGTCACCACCCTGCGCGACATCACCCAGCAGCAGCGCTCTGAAGCGGCGCTCAAGGCCAGCGAAGAGAAATTCGCCAAGGCGTTCCACTCCAGCCCCGACGCCATCACCATCAGCGAGCGCGACACCGGGCGCTACCTGGAGGTCAACGACGGCTTCTGCCGCCTCACCGGCTACCGCGCCGACGAAGTGATCGGCAAGACCATGTACCAGGTGGGCATCTGGGCCGAAGAGAAACAGCGCTCGGCCCTGTTGGCCGAACTGCAGATCAAGGGCCGCGTGCACCACCAGGAAATGCTCGGGCGCAACAAGCGCGGCGAACTGCTGACGGTGGAGGTCTCGGTGGAGCCGATCACCCTCAACGAAACCGCCTGCCTGCTGCTGACCGCCCGGGACGTCAGCCTGCTCAAGAACGCCGAGGCGCAGATCCGCCACCTGGCCTACCACGACCCGCTGACCAACCTGCCCAACCGCGCGCTGCTGATGGATCGCCTGAGCCAGCAGATCGCCCTGCTCAAGCGCCACAACCTGCGCGGCGCGCTGCTGTTCCTGGACCTTGACCACTTCAAGCACATCAACGATTCCCTCGGGCACCCGGTCGGCGACACGGTGCTCAAGATCATCACCGCACGCCTGGAGGCCAGCGTGCGCATGGAAGACACTGTCGCGCGCCTGGGCGGCGACGAGTTCGTGGTGCTGCTCAGCGGCCTGGAAGGCACGCGCAACGAAGTCAGCAGCCAGGTGCGGGAGCTGTCCGACACCATCCGCGAGCTGCTGTCGGAGCCCATGTTCCTCGACGGCCAGCGCCTGCAAGTGACGCCGAGCATCGGCGTGGCGCTGATCCCCGACCACGGCTCGACCCCGACCGACCTGCTCAAGCGTGCCGACATCGCGCTGTACCGGGCCAAGGACTCCGGCCGCAACACCACGCAGATGTACCACAACACCATGCAGAAGGCGGCCAGCGAGCGCCAGCGCATGGAAACCGACCTGCGCCTGGCGCTGTCGCGCAACGAATTCACCATGCACTACCAGCCGCAGATCGACGCCAAGGACAACCGCATCATCGGCGCCGAGGCCCTGGTGCGCTGGAACCACCCGGAGCTCGGCGCGCAGTCCCCCGCCGAATTCATCAAGGTGCTGGAGGACAGCGGGCTGATCCTTGAGGTCGGCACCTGGATCCTCGACGAGGCCTGCGACGCCTTCAAGCAACTGATCGCCGAAAACCTGATCGACCCGCTCAATTTCACCCTGTGCGTGAACATCAGCCCGCGCCAGTTCCGCCAGAACGACTTCGTCGAACGCATCGAACAGAGCATGACCGGCCACGGCCTGCCCTGCTCGCTGCTGAAGCTGGAGATCACCGAAGGCATCGTGATCCAGAACCTGGAAGACACCATCAGCAAGATGCGCCGCCTCAAGAAGCTCGGCGTGACCTTCGCCATGGACGACTTCGGCACCGGCTATTCGTCCCTGACCTACCTCAAGCGCCTGCCGGTGGACACGCTGAAGATCGACCAGTCGTTCATCCGCGACGCCACCAGCGACCCCAACGACGCCGAGATCATCCGCGCCATCGTCGCCATGGCCCGCAGCCTGGCGCTGGAGATCATCGCCGAGGGCGTCGAGACCCCGGAACAGCTGGAGTTCCTGCAAGGCTTGGGTTGCCACCTGTATCAGGGTTACCTGTACAGCCGGCCGTTGCCGCTGGAGGCGCTGAAGACGTTGCTCAAGTGAGGCCCGGCGGCGTTTTGTAACCGCCTGCGTCTGCGCCGGGCCGGCATTTGCCAGTGCCTGCCGCAACCTGTAGGGTCGCGGTCTTTCACCCGGCTCCAACGAGATCGATCATGCAGGATGCAACCCTCCCCCGCCCGGCCATGCTGGGCATTGACCTTGGCACCACCAACAGCCTCATCGCCGTCTGGCAGGACGGCCAGGCCAAGCTGATCCCCAATGCCCTGGGCGATGTGCTGACCCCGTCGGTGGTCAGCCTCGACGAGGACGACAGCGTCCTGGTGGGCAAGGCCGCCCGCGCCCGCCTGACCACCCATCCGCAGCGCACGGCGGCGGCCTTCAAGCGCTTCATGGGCAGCGAAAAGCGCCTCGAATTGGGCGACCGCTCGTTCAGCCCCGAGGAGCTCTCGGCCCTGGTGATCGGCGCGCTCAAGCAGGACGCCGAAGCCTGGCTCGGCCATCCCGTTGACGAAGCGGTGATTTCGGTGCCGGCGTACTTCAGCGACGAACAACGCAAACGCACGCTGTTTGCCGCCGAACTGGCCGGCCTGAAAGTGTCGCGGTTGATCAACGAACCCACCGCCGCCGCCATGGCCTACGGCCTGCATGAGCAGGCGTTCGAGCGCACGCTGATCTTCGACCTGGGCGGCGGCACGTTCGACGTGACGGTGCTGGAATACGCGCTGCCGCTGATCGAAGTCCACGCCTCCACCGGCGACAACTTCCTGGGCGGCGAAGACTTCACCGAAGCGTTGCGGCAGGCCTGCCTCAAGGACTGGCAACTCACGCCGGCGCAGATCGACGCCCAGGCCATGGCCAGCCTCGGCGACGCCCTGGAACAGCTCAAGCGCAAACTCGCCGACGGCCCGCAGTCACTGAGCTGGCGCCACGGCGACACACCGTACGAATGGACGCTGGACGAAGCCGGCGCGCTGAAAATCTGGGAGCCGCTGCTGGCCCGCTTGCGCGCCCCCATCGAACAGGCCCTGCGCGACGCCCGCCTCAAGCCCCGCGACCTCGACAGCCTGGTGCTGGTGGGCGGCGCGACGCGCATGCCGTCGGTGCAGCAGATGGTGGCGACGCTGTTCGGCCGCCTGCCCCACCGCCACCTGGACCCGGACACCATCGTCGCCCTGGGCGCCGCCACGCAGGCGGCCTGCAAGGCCCGCGACGGCGCCATCGAAGAGCTGATCCTGACCGACGTCTGCCCCTACACGTTAGGCATCTCCACCCGCCGCAGTGACGAAATCACCGGCGCCTTCGCGCCGATCATCGAGCGCAACACGGTGATCCCGACGTCCCGGGTGCAGAGGTTCCACACCACCCATGCGTATCAGAGCGCGATCCGCATCGAGGTGTACCAAGGGGAACGGCCATGGGTGCGCGACAACATTTTCATCGACACCTTCGATGTGGAACTGGCACCCAGCGAACAGAGCCAGGAACTGGATGTGCGCTTCAGCTACGACATCAACGGCCTGCTGGAAGTGGACGTGACCCTGCTCGCCACCGGCGAGCGCCACAGCCACAGCATCGACCGCAGCCCCACCGGGCTCGACGAACAGGCCAGACAGGCCAGCCATGAACGGTTGACCGCCCTCAAGACTCACCCCCGCGACACGCTGCCCAACCGGACGCTGCTGGCCCGCCTGGAGCGGGCCTGGGCGCAAAGCCTGGGGGACGAGCGCCAACGGATCGCCGATTGGCTGGACGCCTTCACCACCGTGCTCGCCGGCCAGCGACCGTCAGAGATCGCCAGCCAGCGCAACCGGCTCAACCAAGCGCTGGATCAGTTGTGCCTCTGACCGCCCAGCTGCCGTAACGCGGCCTGCAGACCGCCGGCCAGTGCGTCGTCACCCGCGCTGTCCGGCGCAACGCCGTAACGGTTGGGCAACTTGTCGCCGGGGAAGGCAAACAGGATCAGCGGCAGAAACGGAAAGAACGGCGACAGGCAGGCGAGCACCAGCAATGTCGGAATGCCACGCCCGATGTCGTGCAGGCGCCGGAGCACGGCGCCGACCAGAAAGGCCAGGCCCAGCAGCGACACGACGATCCCGGTCAGCGCCACACCGCTGAACAGCGCGGCCAACGGCGTGACCAGCAGCGTACCGATCACCTGCCCGATGAACGCCCCACGCCCCAACCGGGTACCCAACCGCCAGAAGGCGCCGGCGGGCACCGGACGGCTGTCGGCCTTGGCCAGCAGCAGGCATTCGCACCGGGACAGCAACGCACTGAAGGCAAACCGCAGGCCGAGCCCGAGCGCCGGGTTGTCCTTGGCCTGTTGCAGGCGCAGCAGGGTTTTCTGGCGCGGCACGCCCGCGCCGCCGTATCGCACCAATCCCTTGAGCGCATCGAGCGCCAGATAGAACGCGTCGCTGGCGACCCCTTCGTCTTCCAGCGCCTGACGTGGCGGACGCGGCGGCTCGCCCTTGATCAGGCCGTGGCGGAATTCGTCGAACCAGTCCTGGGGGTTCACCACTTCGGTGATCCTGTCGAGCAGGAACCGGCGCTGCTGCGCATCGAACAACGGGTCGTGGTACAGCACGGCGGTGAGCAGCATGCGCCCGAGCAAGTCATCGTCGAAAGCATGGATGTCACTGCGCAGGCATTCGAGCAAACGGTCGTTGCCCAGCAACCGGGGGCTGCCCAGCGCCTGCCGGACACCCAGCAACCGCCGGGCGAGCGCGGCGTGCACCGGATCCGACGGCTGCAGCCAGGCGAACAGCGCGCTCAGGTCGCCGTGCTCGCGCTTCAGGCGGCTCAGCAACGGCTGCACCCGGCTGACCGGGTGGGCGGGGTCGAACGCCAGGCGGTCCAGGCACGGCGCATCGACCATGCCCAGCCAACGCTCCGGCTGCTCCAGCAGCGCCAACAGGAACGCCGTTTGGGCGTGCCACTGCCACACGGCCTCGCCCTGCCCCGACGCCGGCAACAGGACATCGCTCTCGCTCAGTTCCAGCAACAGGCTCAAGGTCGACAGATCGCCGTCGGCCTTCGGGTCATTGAACTTGAACGCCTGGGCGATGCACTCCAGGCCGACGCGGCTGTACGGACGCCAACGCCGCAGCCACACCCGGCAGATCTTGTGCGCTTCGCCTTTTTCGAGCGCGGCCGGCAACGGGCCGGGCGCCCCGCTCCCATCGACGAAGCGTTCCATCGCCAACGGCACGGGCGCCCGGGTCAGCCAGCGCACGTGCTGTTCGGCCTGATGCTGCAACCCGTTCAGCACCAGCCCTTCAAGGGCATCGATGGGTTCCGGTTCATCCAGCACCTGGCGCAGCAACGCAACGTCACCCCGGTGCAGCGCCCAGGCGTGCCGGTACAGGCGTTGCAGCCGGGCGTCGTCTTGATGGCCGAGCAACAGCGCCAGCAGCGGCCACTCATCGCCGCCCGTGCGCCAGTCGACGAAGCACTGGGCCAACCCTTGCAGCGGCAGCCGACCCGCGCCCATCCAGCGCGCCAGGGTTTCGGGGCGTTGGGACGGGCTGCCGTATTCCTGGCTGACGTGACCGAGGTCGGCCGACCATGCGCTGAAATCCCCCAGCCGGTCAAAGCCCTGGATCAACAGCGGCAAGACATCCGGCTGGCGCTTGGCGCACAGCGCCAGCAACTGGCTCTCCGCCTTGGGATGACGATGTTCCCGCCACAGCCGCACCCAATGGGGCAGCGCCTGATCGTCCTGCCCCAGCAGGGTGTGCTGGCAGGCGAGCAGATACAGCCCGTCCACGTCATCCGGCGCTTCGCGCCAGTGTTCGAGGCACATCTGCAGCAAATCCGCGCCGCCGATGCCCGCCTGGGTGAACTGCACCAGCAGGCGCCGGATGAACCCAGGGTCGTTGGGCAGCGGCAGGCAGGTGTGCAGACGGGCGAAATACTCGAACTCATGGAGCGGACGCTGGTTGAAAATGAAGTCGAGGGTGCGCGCGTACCAGAGGCTTTCGATCTGCGCGGGCGCCGACCAGGTGTCCATGACTGTGGTATCGAACGGCGCGGGATCGTCGAGCCGCGCCAGGTAATCCTCGACGTCCCGGGCATGATCGAAGCCCAGCTCCAGCAAATGCCGGTCCCAGGCCATGCGCCGGGCCAACAGTCCTGCGCCGGAGGCGGAGAACGGACCGTTTTCCCTCAGCTTGCGGAACAGGCCCCAACGCAGGTCGTCCAGTTCGCCCAGCGGCAACCGGTCCAGGCTTTGGACAAAGGCTTGCCAGGCATCGGCGTTGAAGCGTCGGGCCGGATCCTTGAGCAACCCGTCGAAGTCGATGAACACCTGCCGTACGAGTGACGAATCCGGCGTCGTGTCCGGTGTCGTGTCCTCGACATCTTCCGGCCCATCGTCGCGGGCCAGCCGGATCGCGCTTTCGTAGGCCTGGCGCAGGGCCTGGAAACCCTCCGGATCGGTTTCCGGATGATGGGCCGGCAGGCGTGCCCGGTACGCATTGCGAATCAGCGTTTCATCGGTGGTGGGATCGATGCCCAAACGTATCCAGCAACTCATGACCAGTCGAATGCCTCAAGCGATGCCGGGCGTGGCGGCAAGTCCAGATCCAGGTGCCAGGGCAAATCCGCGAGGAAGACCGGCATGTTTTGCCCCAGGCCCTTGGCGATCAATGCGGTATTGGCGTTCTGCCCCTGCCGGTCCAGCTCGTGGGCCAGTTCATCGTCAGGGTTGTCGAGGCAGCCCCAGAACGAGCGCCCGACCATGAAACCGTTGAAATAGGCCAACCAGCTGCCGTAGTGAAACTGCGCCCGCACCGCCAGCCGACTGTGCAGCCAGAGGCTCTCGGCCTCGTCGATCCAGAGGTTGCGCACGCCGCAGCGCAGCAGGAAGCCCATGCGCCCGTAATCCCAGGACAGGATCCCGCCCGGCCCGCAACTGCCGAACGTGCGGCTGGCGAACTCGTGAAGAATGCGTTCACGGGGCTCAAGGGTGTCGAGCAGCGCCTGCCATTCGCTCGGCAGGCAACGTTGCCAGGCACGGTAGGCCGGGGCGAGATGCCGCGCATGGCCGCCGTCGGTCATGCCATCGAGCATGTCCAGCAATTGTGCGCGGTCGTTGATCCTCCAACTGCGTTGCAGGTCGATGTATTGATCGTCGCAGAACGCGGGATCCGCGTACCCGGCACCGGGGTTGAGTGCCGCCATCGGCGCAGAAAGGGCGAACAGCCAGCGCTGTTGAATCTCGTCCATGAAAAGAGGCTCCAGACCGACCGTAAGGAATGGGGTCGGCAAAACTGCGCGGATTGTAGAGAAACCGCCGGGAGGCGGCAAAGCATGCGCAGATCTTTCGTGCGCATGCAAAAAGGCCCCGACAGTGTCGGGGCCTTCATCGCACGGCTTATCGTCCGTCTGGACGAATGTGTGTCAGCACATGAATCAGTGCTGCAGGGCCGGCTTCTGCGCGCCGTTGATCGGGATGCGCTTGGCTTTCGCCTCTTCCGGGATCACGCGCAGCAGGTCGATGCTCAGCAGACCGTTGCTCAGGCCGGCGGCCTTGATCTCGATGTGGTCGGCCAACCGGAACGACAGCTTGAACGCACGCTGGGCGATGCCCTGGTGCAGGAAGGTGACGCCTTCGTTGGCGTCACGCTTGCCGCCGCTGATGGTCAGCACGCCCTTCTCGACCTGCAGGTCCAGGTCTTCTTCCTGGAAGCCGGCGGCGGCCACGACGATGCGGTATTGGTCGTCACCGTGCTTTTCGACGTTGTAGGGCGGGTAGGTGCTGCCGGGCTCGTTGCGCAGGGCGGTTTCGAACAGGTCGTTGAAACGGTCGAAACCCACCGAGGAACGGAACAGCGGGGCAAGGGAAAATGCAGTACTCATGGTTCAAATCTCCTGAAAACAATCAGCAAGTTTTTTGACTCCGCGACCCGAATTCGGCATCGCGTAACCCTTAGATAGGGACCGCCGTTTGCATTTCAAGAGAACTTGCGAAGATTTTTTCAGGCCGCCTCGGCCACCGGCAGACCCAGCAGGCGCGAGACCTGGTCCACGTCGGTCTCGCGGCGCAGGACGGAAAACAGCTCCACCGCCTCGGGGTAATTGCGCGTGAGCATGGCCAGCCACTGCTTGAGCCGGCCCGGCGACTGGCGGGGCGTCATCTGCGCCTTGGCCTGCAGCCAGAAGTCCTGGATCAGCGGCATCAGCTCGGCCCAGGTCATCTCGACGACCTCCTCACCAGCCCGGGCGGCGGCGATCTGCTTGGCCAGGTCCGGGCGCGAGACCAGGCCGCGGCCGAGCATGATGTCTTCCACGCCGCTGATTTCGCGGCAACGGCGCCAGTCCTCGACGCTCCAGATGTCGCCGTTGGCGAACACCGGCACCTTGACCACGTCCTGCACGCGGGGGATCCACTCCCAGTGGGCCGGCGGCTTGTAGCCGTCGGTCTTGGTGCGGGCGTGGACGACGATGTGTTCGGCGCCGCCTTCGGCCAGCGCCGTGGCGCACACCAGCGAACCGTCCGGGCTGTCGAAGCCCAGGCGCATCTTGGCGGTGACCGGAATGTGCGCCGGCACCGCGCGGCGGACATGCTCGACGATCTGGTTGAGCAGTTCCGGCTCCTTGAGCAGCACCGCCCCGCCCCGGGACTTGTTGACGGTCTTGGCCGGGCAGCCGAAGTTGAGGTCGATCACCTCCGAGCCCAGCTCACAGGCCAGCGCGGCGTTTTCCGCCAGGCACACCGGGTCGGAACCCAGCAGCTGGACGCGCAGCGGCACACCGGCCGCGGTGCGCGCGCCGTTGAGCAGTTCAGGGCCGAACTTGTGGAAATAGGCCGGTGTGAGCAGTTGGTCGTTGACCCGGATGAACTCGGTCACGCACCAGTCGATACCGCCGACACGGGTCAACACATCGCGCAGGATGTCGTCGACCAACCCTTCCATCGGCGCCAGGGCAATTTGCATGGAAAAACACACTCAAGGAAAAACGTGCGGCAGTTTACTGGATTATCGAAGGGTTCTGCAGGTGCGGGAGCACGCTCGCTCCCGCAAAGCATCAGCTTTGCAGGCTTTCCGACGCCTGGATCGCCGGGCCGTAGCCTTCGATGAACTCCGCCGGCATGCGCTTGGGCCGACCGGTGGACAGTTCGATGCAGGCGAACGTGGTGCGGGCCCGCAGCAGCGTGGTGTTGTCGCTGGGGCGGATCAACTGGAACTGCCGGGTCATCCTCAGGCGCTGGTCCCAATCGACGATCCAGGTCGCCAATTGCAGTTCGTCGCCTTCGTAGGCGGCGGCCAGGTAATCGATCTCATGCCGCACCACCGCCATCGCCCGATCCAGGCGCCGGTACTCGACCAGATCCAGCCCCAGCCGCTGCGAGTGGCGCCAGGCGCAACGTTCGAGCCAGGTCACGTACACCGCGTTGTTTGCGTGCCCCAGCCCGTCGATGTCCTCGGCGCCCACTTGCAGATCAATCGTAAACGGCGTTGCCCGATCCCAGCCCATGCCCCTCTCCTGGTCAGATGTGTTCGACCGGGGCAGTGTAACGGATGCCTAGGCCGATTGCCGCGCCTGAAGGCTGCGCCCGGCCAGCAGTGATAGCACCCCATCAATCACCCGGGGGTCGGCCAGCACGCGCTGATGGCCGCCGTCCGTAAGGCGCAACAGGCGGCTGTCGAACCAGGCTTCGTGGATCAGCTGCGATTCCTTGACCGGGACAAACGTGTCGTCCTCGGCATGGACGATCAGGCCCGGCATGTCCAGTTGATAGTGGGCGACATCGAGGGTGGCGGCGCGCATGCCGACGTCCCGCTCGACCTGACGGATGAACGCCGAGCGGGCCCTGGGCGGCATGCCGACGTAACGGGCGAAGCCGCGCAGCACCCCCAGGATCCGCGCCGGGGCGGCGATGCTCACCAGCGTCTCGGTGCGCAGGCCCAACTGCACCGCGAGCATGGCGCTGGCGCCGCCCATCGAGTGGCCGATGACGGCCTGCAGCGGCGGCAGTTCGGCGGCGGCTTCGAGCATGGCCCGGGCGAACAGCACGACGTTAGCTTCACGCCCCGGCGAACGGCCGTGGGCCGGGCCGTCCAGCGCGACCACCGTGTAGCCGGCATCGACCAGCGCGTTGATCAATGACGCGAACTGAGTCGGCCGCCCTTCCCAACCGTGCATCAGCAGCACGGTCGGGCCTTGGCCCCAGCGCAAGGCCGACAGGCCGAAGCGCAGCGTGATCCGTTCGGACTTCGCCAGCAGCGGCAATTCCCAGTCCCGCGGCGGATGTTCCCGTGGCGTCATGAACGCCAGACGCATTTTGTTCGCCACCAGTTTCGGTGCGAACCAGCCCAAGGTGCCGTTAACGCCGCGAACCCACTTCAACGCGTTCATCGCTCTCTCCTCAGGCCTGTCGCCTTCAGGTCAACGCACCGCCGACTTGGCGGCGCGCAGCAATCGATCGGATAAGTCCCCCGGCCCCAAGGCCCTCGCCAGCGCGAGGCCGCCGACCATCAGGGCCATGTCGGCCAAGGCCTTGTCGGTGTCTTCAGGGCTTGAGGCCAACTGCGCCACCATCAACTCCATGTGTTCGTTCAGTGCGATCCGGAAAGCCTCCGGCAACCGTCCCAACTCGCCGATGGAGGCCGGGATCGGGCACGCTGCCTCGCTGGAATCGCGGTGCTTGCGCGACAGATAGAAGGCGGCGACCAGGGCGCGGCGTTCTTCGCCGGTCAACTCGGCGTCCATGTCGTCGATCAGGTCACGGCGCCGCCCCAGCAGTTGCTTGAACGCTTCGAGCATCATGGCGTCCTTGCTTTCGAAGTGGGCGTAGAAGCCACCGACGGTCAGGCCGGCCGCGCCCATCACTTCACCCACGCTCGGTTCCGCCGGGCCGCGCTGGATCAGTGCGGCGCTGGCAGCCTTGAGGATGCGTTCGCGGGTTTGAGCTTTCTTGTCGTTCATCGTCGCCTCCGAATATTACGATTAGAATATTATTCTCATAATAATATTCTGCAAGTCACAGATATGACCGCTGGTCTGAAGCACAGTGTAAGGAAAAAGGAGAAATGGCCAAACGCCAGACAAACAAAAGGGCCATTCAATGATTGAATGACCCTTAAAAATCCCGCAAGGCGGGTAATCGTGGCGTCCCCTAGGGGACTCGAACCCCTGTTACCGCCGTGAAAGGGCGGTGTCCTAGGCCACTAGACGAAGGGGACGCAAACCCTTCTACAACTGATCAGTGCTGAGTGCTGATCGCTTCAAGGCCGGAGTGGCCAGACCTTGAAGTGTAAATTGGTGGAGCTAGACGGGATCGAACCGTCGACCTCTTGCATGCCATGCAAGCGCTCTCCCAGCTGAGCTATAGCCCCAGATTTTTCGCCTCGCGGCGGAGCGGCATCTTGCGACATCGCTTCTGTGAAACTGGCGTCCCCTAGGGGACTCGAACCCCTGTTACCGCCGTGAAAGGGCGGTGTCCTAGGCCACTAGACGAAGGGGACGCAAACCCTTCTGTACATCTGATCAACGCTGAGTGTTGATCGCTTCAAGGCCCAATTGGCCAGACCTTGAAGTGTAAATTTGGTGGAGCTAGACGGGATCGAACCGTCGACCTCTTGCATGCCATGCAAGCGCTCTCCCAGCTGAGCTATAGCCCCTCAATGTCGCTTCGTTGTTGCTTCGTCGTTGAGGACGGGGCGAATCTTAAGGGCGTATCGGAAGCCTGTCAAACTTATTTTTCAAAAATTTTAAAATTTTTTGTCGGCATAACAATCACTTACCGCCCTCCCCCCGAAAATACGGGGGGAAACCGCCGCAGGGCAGGATCAAAAGATCGCAACCCCCGGCGGCTCCACCGAACGCCAACCGCGATTAAGCGATGGCGCCCAGCAGTTTTTCCCACTCTTTGTTTTCTTTCTTCGAGACACCGCCCAGCAAATCAATGGCTTGGCGCAACCGGAAGCGGGTCAGGTCCGGCCCGAGGATTTCCATCGCATCGAGCACCGACACCGAACTGGCCTGGCCGGTGATCGCCGCGAACATCAGCGGCATC
Organism: Pseudomonas sp. B35(2017); assembly: GCF_002113645.1. Classification (NCBI taxonomy): domain Bacteria; kingdom Pseudomonadati; phylum Pseudomonadota; class Gammaproteobacteria; order Pseudomonadales; family Pseudomonadaceae; genus Pseudomonas; species Pseudomonas sp. B35(2017). The sequence goes on from NZ_NEIZ01000004.1 coordinate 347,942, forward strand.
GCGTCACGCAGCTTCAGCTCAAGGGATTCGACCACCGCCTGGATCGTCGCGGTGATGGTGTCCTTCTCCCACTGACGCAGGCTTTCCAGCTTCCAAAGGATCAGTTGCATCAGTTGCCGGACCTGGTCGCCCGACAGCTTCTTGGATTCGAACAGCTTGGCATCCGGACTCACGCCGCCGGCAAAGAAGAACCCGGCCAGCGGTGCGACCTGGCTGAAGGTTTCGACGCGGCCCTGGACGTGCGGCGCGATCTTCATCATGTAGTCGGCATTGAATGCCCATTTCTGGATGCGCGCGGCGAACTCTTCCACCGGCAGGTCGCGCAGCCATTGGCCGTTGAGCCACGACAGCTTCTCGATGTCGAAGATCGGCCCGCCCAGCGATACGCGCGACAGGTCGAAGTTGTCGACCATCTCCTGCAGCGAGAACTTCTCGCGCTCGTCCGGCATCGACCAGCCCATGCGGCCCAAGTAGTTGAGCATCGCCTCAGGCATGAAGCCCATGCGCTCGTAGAAGGTCACCGAGGTCGGGTTCTTGCGCTTGGACAGCTTGCTCTTGTCCGGGTTGCGCAGCAGCGGCATGTAGCACAGGGTCGGCTTTTCCCAACCGAAGTATTCGTACAGCAGGATCAGTTTCGGCGCCGACGGCAGCCACTCTTCGCCGCGCAGCACGTGGGTGATGCCCATCAGGTGATCGTCGACCACGTTGGCCAGGAAGTACGTCGGCAGGCCGTCGGTCTTCATCAGCACTTGCATGTCCATGCGGTCCCACGGGATCTCGACATCGCCGCGCAGCATGTCCGGCACCACGCAGACGCCTTCGGTCGGCACCTTCATGCGGATCACGTGAGGCTCGCCGGCGGCCAGGCGACGCGCGACCTCTTCCTTGGACAGCAGCAGCGCACGGCCGTCGTAGCGCGGGGTTTCGCCGCGGGCCATCTGCTCGGCGCGCATCTGGTCCAGCTCCTCGGCGGTGCAGAAGCACGGGAACGCGTGGCCCATGTCGACCAGTTGCTGGCAGTACTGCTTATAGATGTCGCCGCGCTCGCTCTGCCGGTACGGGCCGTGCGGGCCGCCGACGTCCGGGCCTTCGCTCCAGTCAATGCCGAGCCAGCGCAGGGCGTCGAAGATCTGCTGTTCGGACTCGCGGGTCGAACGCAACTGGTCGGTGTCTTCGATCCGCAGGATGAACTCACCGCCGTGCTGCTTGGCGAAGCAGTAGTTGAACAGTGCGATGTAGGCAGTGCCGACGTGGGGATCCCCGGTAGGCGATGGCGCGATGCGAGTGCGGACGGTGGTCATGGCATGTCTCGAAAAGAATGAAAAGCAAAGAACAATCAAGCGGCGAATGGTAACAGGCGACACCCGCCCCGCTCCAGCAGGCAGGGCATTTAAGCCAAGGTTGCGCCTATAACGCCTTTTGCCCCGCCTGAATGACCGCCTATCAGCCGATGGCATTTACCGCTTGTCGGCTATCTGCCAGATTCGACCCCTGATAATTTTCCTTACAATTCCTCGACTACAGTTTGCCCATGCCTGCCCAACTCAAGCGTCGCCTGTCCCTGTTCCTGCTGCTGGTCCTGCTGATCGCCGGCGGACTGTTCGCCCACTGGTTCTTCAAGGGGCGCTTCTACGAGAGCACCGACAACGCCTACGTGCAGGGCGAAATCACGCGCATCTCCAGTCAGTTGAGCGCGCGTGTCGACGAAGTCCTGGTGCAGGACAACCAGCACGTGGAAAAGGGCCAACTGCTGGTGCGCCTCGAAGGCGACGATTTCCGCCTGGCGGTGGACCGCGCCAATGCCGCCCTCGCCACCCGCGAAGCCGAACGCCAGCAGGCCCAGAGCAAGCTGACCCAGCAATCCAGCCTGATCGCCGCCAGCGAAGCGCAGGTCGCCACCACTGAAGCCACCCTGGGCCGCTCGCAGATCGACCTGAACCGCGCCCAGGCCCTGCGCAAGCCAGGCTTCATTTCCGAGGAACGGGTGACCACCCTCTCCGCCGACGCCCACATCGCCCGCTCGCAAGTGGCCAAGGCCCAGGCTGATGCCCAGAGCCAGCGCCAGCAGGTCAACGCGCTGACGGCGGAGGTCAAGCGCCTCGACGCCCAGATCGCCAACGCCCGGGCCGACCTGGCCCAGGCCCAGCTGAACCTCACCCGCAGCGAAATCCACGCCCCGATCAGCGGGCTGATCGGCCAGCGCGCCGCACGCAACGGCCAGGTCGTCCAGGCCGGCGCCTACCTGCTGTCGATCGTGCCGGACGAGGACATCTGGGTGCAGGCCAACTTCAAGGAAACCCAGATCGGTCGCATGCAGCCGGGCCAGAAGGCCGAGCTGACGTTCGACGCCTACAGCGACACGCCCATCGAGGCGCGGGTCGACAGCCTGTTCGCCGCCTCCGGCGCGCAGTTCAGCCTGTTGCCGCCGGACAACGCCACCGGCAACTTCACCAAGGTCGTGCAACGGATTCCGGTGAAGCTGACGTTCAAGGCCGACAATCCGCTGCGCGGCAAGATCCGGCCGGGCATGTCGGTCACCGCCACCGTGAACATCAAAGACGCCCCGGACAATGGCCGGTGACCCGCTGATCCGCCCGGTCGGCGAACCGACCCGGCGGGACTGGATCGCGGTGATGAGCGTGATGCTGGGCGCGTTCATGGCCGTGCTCGACATCCAGATCACCAACTCTTCGCTCAAGGACATCCAGGGCGCGCTGTCGGCGACCCTGGAGGAAGGCTCGTGGATCTCCACCTCCTATCTGGTGGCGGAAATCATCATGATTCCGCTGACCGCCTGGCTGGTGCAGCTGCTCTCGGCGCGGCGGCTGGCGGTGTGGGTGTCGCTGGGCTTTCTGGTGTCGTCGCTGCTGTGCTCGATGGCCTGGAGCCTGGAGAGCATGATCGTGTTCCGGGCCATGCAGGGCTTCACCGGCGGCGCGCTGATCCCGCTGGCGTTCACCCTGACCCTGATCAAGCTCCCCGAGCACCACCGCGCCAAGGGCATGGCGATGTTCGCCATGACGGCCACGTTCGCCCCGTCCATCGGGCCGAGCCTGGGCGGCTGGCTCACGGAGAACTGGGGGTGGGAGTACATCTTCTACATCAACATCCCGCCGGGGCTGATCATGATCGCCGGGCTGATGTACGGGCTGGAGAAGAAGGAAGCGCATTGGGAGCTGCTCAAAAGCACCGACTACGCCGGCATCCTCACCCTCGGCGTCGGCCTCGGCTGCCTGCAGGTGTTCCTGGAGGAAGGCCACCGCAAGGACTGGCTGGAATCGAGCCTGATCGTCACCCTCGGCAGCATCGCCCTGCTGAGCCTGATCACCTTCGTGATCGTGCAAGTCTCCAAGCCCCATCCGCTGATCAACCTGGGCATCCTGCGCAACCGCAACTTTGGCCTGTCTAGCATTTCCAGCCTCGGCATGGGCGTCGGGCTGTACGGCTCGATCTACCTGCTGCCGCTGTACCTGGCGCAGATCCAGAACTACAACGCCCTGCAGATCGGCAATGTGATCATGTGGATGGGCGTGCCGCAGCTGTTCCTGATTCCGCTGGTGCCGAAGCTGATGAAGTTCGTCTCGCCGAAATGGCTGTGCACCCTCGGCTTCGGCCTGTTCGGGTTCGCGAGCTTTTCGTCCGGCGTGCTCAACCCGGATTTCGCCGGGCCGCAGTTCAACCAGATCCAGATCATCCGCGCCCTCGGCCAGCCGTTGATCATGGTCACCATCTCGCTGATCGCCACGGCCTACATCCTGCCGCAGGATGCGGGGTCGGCGTCGAGCCTGTTCAACATCCTGCGCAACCTCGGCGGCGCCATCGGCATCGCCCTGCTCGCCACCCTGCTCGATGCGCGCACCAAGACCTATTTCGATTACCTGCGCGAATCCATCGTGCCCACCAACCCGCAGGTGGCCGAGCGGCTGGCGTCGATGGCCGACCGGTTCGGCAGCGATACGGCGGCGCTGGGCAAACTGAATGAGATCGCCCACCAACAGGCCTTGATCATGGCCTACAACGATGCGTTCCATTTTGTCGGGATTGCGTTGGGGATCAGCATGCTGGCGATCCTGCTGACCAAGAAACTGCCGGCGGGGCTGAAGGCCGGAGAGGCGCACTAGCCAACATCCTTCCCTGTGGGAGCCAGCCTGCTGGCAATGGCGGTGGATCAGGCAACAGCGATATCGGCAGTGCCGGCCTCATCGCTTGCAGGCAAGCTCCTACACGGTTTGGGTTCAACCCCGCATCTGAGAACGACTTGGAACCTGTGGGAGCCAGCCTGCTGGCGATGGCGGTGGATCAGGCAACAGAGATGCCAGCAGTGCCGGCCTCATCGCCGGCAAGCCAGTTCCCACAATGGACCGATGCATGCCGTGCCGCTGCGGGCTCAGACGTTCAGCAAGCGCTCGCGCAGTTTGGCGATTTCGTCGCGCATCTGCGCCGCCGCTTCGAACTCCAGGTCCCGGGCCAACTGGTACATCTTCTCTTCCAGCGCACGGATGCGCTTGGTGATCTCGCTCGGCGAGCGCAGTTCGGCCTCGTACTTGGCGTTTTCCTCGGCGGCCTTGGCCATGCCCTTGCGCTTCTTGCTGCGCGAGCCGGGCACGTTGGCGCCTTCCATGATGTCGGTGATGTCCTTGACGACGCCTTTGGGCACGATGCCGTTGGCCGCGTTGAACGCGATCTGCTTGTCGCGGCGCCGTTCTGTCTCGCCGATGGCGCGCTCCATCGAACCGGTGATCTGATCCGCGTACAGGATCGCCCGGCCGTTGAGGTTGCGCGCCGCCCGGCCGATGGTCTGGATCAGCGAGCGCTCGGAGCGCAGGAAACCTTCCTTGTCGGCATCGAGAATCGCCACCAGCGACACTTCCGGCATGTCCAGCCCTTCGCGCAGCAGGTTGATCCCCACCAGCACATCGAACGTGCCCAGGCGCAGGTCGCGGATGATCTCGACCCGCTCCACGGTGTCGATGTCCGAGTGCAGGTAGCGCACGCGGATGCCGTGGTCGGCCAGGTAATCGGTGAGGTCCTCGGCCATGCGCTTGGTCAGGGTGGTGACCAGCACGCGCTCCTCCAGTGCCACCCGTTTGGTGATTTCCGAGAGCAGGTCGTCGACCTGGGTCAGCGCCGGCCGCACCTCGACCTGCGGATCCACCAGGCCGGTGGGCCGCACCACCTGCTCGATCACCCGTCCGGCGTGCTCGGCCTCGTAGTTGCCGGGTGTCGCGGAGACGAAGATCGTCTGCGGGCTCACCCCTTCCCACTCGTCGAAACGCATCGGCCTGTTGTCCAGCGCCGACGGCAGGCGGAAGCCGTACTCCACCAGGGTTTCCTTGCGCGAGCGGTCGCCCTTATACATCGCCCCGACCTGCGGCACGCTGACGTGGGATTCGTCGATCACCAGCAAGGCGTCGGCCGGCAGGTAATCGTAGAGGGTCGGCGGCGGCGCCCCGGCGGGCCGGCCGGACAGGTAGCGCGAGTAGTTTTCGATGCCGTTGCAGTAGCCCAGCTCCAGGATCATTTCCAGGTCGAAGCGGGTGCGCTGCTCCAGGCGCTGGGCCTCGACCAGTTTGTTGCTGTTGCGCAGGTATTCCAGACGCTCCTGCAGCTCGACCTTGATGCCCTCGACGGCATCGAGCAGGGTCTCGCGCGGCGTCACATAGTGGCTCTTGGGATAGAACGTGAAGCGCGGCAGCTTGCGGATGACTTCGCCGGTCAGCGGGTCGAACGCGCTGATGCTCTCCACCTCGTCGTCGAACAGCTCGATGCGGATCGCCTCAAGGTCCGATTCCGCCGGGTAGATGTCGATAACGTCGCCGCGCACCCGGAAGGTCGCCCGGGCGAAGTCCATGTCGTTGCGGGTGTACTGCAGGTCCGCCAGGCGCCGCACCAGCGCGCGCTGGTCGAGCTTGTCGCCGCGGTCCACGTGCAGCACCATCTTCAGGTAGGTTTCCGGGCTGCCCAGGCCGTAGATGCACGACACCGTGGTGACGATGATCGCGTCCTTGCGCTCCAGCAGCGCCTTGGTGGCGGACAGGCGCATCTGCTCGATGTGGTCGTTGATCGACGCGTCCTTCTCGATGAAGGTGTCGGACGACGGCACATAGGCTTCGGGCTGGTAGTAGTCGTAGTAGGAAACGAAATACTCCACGGCGTTGTTCGGGAAGAACGACTTGAACTCCCCGTACAGCTGCGCGGCCAGGGTCTTGTTCGGCGCCAGCACCAGCGTCGGGCGCTGCACCTGGGCGATCACGTTGGCGATGCTGAACGTCTTGCCCGAACCGGTCACACCGAGCAGCGTCTGGTGCGCGAGCCCGGCTTCGATGCCTTCGACCATCTGGCGGATGGCCTCCGGCTGGTCGCCGGCCGGCGCGAAACGGGTGACAAGCTGGAATTCGGACATACACACCTCTGGCAGCGCGGCGTTCCGGGCAAACCGGAGCCTCACGGGGAAGACCGTCAACGACCGGTGTCGTTCAAGGAAAAACGGAGAATGTACCCAATGTGAAGGCTAATTCTTCACGTTTCAAGGCAAACGTCCTACATCCCGCGCAGCCCCGGCCATGACCGTTCGACTGCCGGTCGAGAAATAATCGGAAAAACTTAAGCGAAATGCCGATTCGCCTGTCGCCACGGGTCGCCGATGGCCTCTATACTAGCTCCCCGTTTGTGCACCGCTCTAGTGCATTCGGCTGGAGCGTGACACGTCCCTCCATACTCCATTCAGAGCCGCCGTAATAATGAGCCTGTTCTCCGCTGTCGAAATGGCACCCCGCGATCCAATCCTGGGCCTCAACGAAGCATTCAACGCCGATACCCGCACCGACAAGGTCAACCTGGGTGTAGGTGTCTACTGCAACGAAGAGGGGCGAATTCCACTCCTGCGCGCCGTCATCGAAGCCGAAACCATTCGCGCCGCTCAGCACGCTTCCCGTGGCTACCTTCCGATCGACGGCATCGCCGCCTACGACCAGGCCGTGCAAAAACTGCTGTTCGGCAACGACTCGCCGCTGCTGGCGGCCGGCCGTGTGGTCACCACCCAGGCCGTCGGCGGCACCGGCGCCCTGAAGATCGGCGCCGACTTCCTCAAGCAACTGCTGCCGAACGCCGTCGTGGCGATCAGCGACCCGAGCTGGGAAAACCACCGCGCGCTGTTCGAGACCGCCGGCTTCCCGGTGCAGAACTACCGTTACTACGACGCCGCCACCCACGACGTGAACCGTGCCGGCATGCTCGAAGACCTCAACGCCCTGCCGAACGGCTCGATCATTGTGCTGCACGCCTGCTGCCACAACCCGACCGGCGTTGACCTGAACCCGCAAGACTGGAAGAACGTCCTGGAAGCCGTCCGCGCCAAGGGCCACATTCCGTTCCTCGACATGGCCTACCAGGGCTTCGGCGACGGCATCGCCGAAGACGCCGCCGCGGTGCGTCTGTTCGCCGAGTCCGGCCTGACCTTCTTCGTGTCGAGCTCGTTCTCCAAGTCGTTCTCGCTGTACGGCGAGCGCGTCGGTGCCCTGTCGATCGTCAGCGAGTCCAAGGAAGAAAGCGCGCACGTGCTGTCGCAGGTCAAGCGCGTGATCCGCACCAACTACTCCAACCCGCCGACCCACGGCGCAAGCATCGTGGCCGCCGTGCTGAACAGCCCGGAACTGCGCGCCCAGTGGGAAGCCGAACTGGCGGAAATGCGTCTGCGCATCCGCGGCATGCGCGACCAGATGGTCGACCTGCTGGCGCAGAAGGCGCCGCAGCACGACTTCAGCTTCGTCGGCCGTCAGCGCGGCATGTTCTCCTACTCGGGCCTGAGCGTCGAACAGGTTCACCGCCTGCGCAACGAGTTCGGCATCTACGCCCTGGACACCGGCCGCATCTGCGTAGCGGCGCTGAACCAGAACAACATCAAGGTCGTGACGGACGCCATTGTCCAGGTCATCTGATCCGGCCTTGCGCTGAAGAACGGGAAGCCTTCGGGCTTCCCGTTTTTTGTTGGCGCGGAATAATCCTCCACACCCTCTAGACTGCACATATCGCCCGCTCCCTCGGAGCCCTGCGCATTTCTTGAATCCCAGCGAGAACCGACATGAAAAACGACGACCTGCGCGCCGACCGCGACGAGCTCGACTACTATCCTCCACGTGCTTCCGGCAAGCGCGAGCGCAGCCTGGTGCTGCAAGTGGCGGCCGGGGTGTTTCTCGGCGGCCTGGCCCTGTGGCTGGTGCAGTTGGGGGCCACGGCGCTGTACGCCAAACTGCTGATGGGCACCCTGACCTTCGGCGGCTGATGCGCCCTGGCCAAAAAGTTTCATGCGGATGCTTGACTAGTCCAATTAAATCAGTAAGATACGCACCAATTCCGCAATAGCTCAGTTGGTAGAGCAAGTGACTGTTAATCACTGGGTCCCTGGTTCGAGTCCAGGTTGTGGAGCCAAATAGCAAAGCCCCTGAATCGAAAGGTTCAGGGGCTTTTTTGTGGCCGACGGAAAAGCTCCGCCAAGCAAAACGCCGCGCCGTCCTTTCGACAGCGCGGCGTTGTTCATTTCAGGCGCCGGTCAGACGTGCTCACCGCTTTTGCTGTGCGCCTTCGGGGCACCGTGCCCATGGTCATGATCCGCTTCGACCACCGGCACTTCATTGCCGTCGCAGTCATGCAGCTTGCCGTCGCTGAAGTAGTCCCCTTCACGCAGCGCCGCCAGGTCCTGATAGCGCAGCACCCGCTCGGCCGCCGCCGCGAACACCGACTGCTGATCCGAGTTGCCGACCGTGAAGTGGTTGAAGGTCAGGTTCAGCACGATCGCCATGATCGCCGAGGAACTGATGCCGGAATGGAAAATGGTCGCGAACCAGCTCGGGAAGTGATCGTAGAAGTTCGGCGCAGCGATCGGGATCATGCCGAAGCCGATCGAGGTGGCGACGATGATCAGGTTGACGTTGTTGCGGTAATCGACCTTGGACAAGGTACGGATGCCGCTGGCCGCCACGGTGCCGAACAGCACGATGCCGGCGCCGCCCAGCACCGAGGTCGGCACCGCTGCGATCACCCGGCCCATGAACGGCAGCAGGCCCAGGATCACCAGGAACAGGCCGCCGGTGGCCACCACGTAGCGGCTCTTGATGCCGGTGACCGCCACCAGCCCGACGTTCTGGGCGAACGCGCTCTGGGTGAAGGAGCCGAAGATCGGCGCGAGCACGCTCGACAGCATGTCCGCCCGCAGGCCGTTGCCCAGGCGCTTGGAGTCGACCTTGGTGTCGATGATCTCACCGACCGCCAGAATGTCCGCCGAGGTCTCCACCAGCGTCACCATGACCACGATGCACATCGACAGGATCGCGGCGAAATGGAACGTCGGCATGCCGAAATGGAACGGCGTCGGGAAGCCGAACATCGGCCCCTGGCTGACGCCGGAAAAGTCCGCCATGCCGAGGAACACCGCCAGCACCGTGCCGATCACCATCGCCAGCAGGATCGACAGGCGCGAAATGGTCGCACTGCCGATCTTGCTCAACAGCAGCACCAGCACCAGCGTCACCGCCGCCAGGCCGATGTTCTCCATGCTGCCGAAGTTCTCCGCATGGCTGTTGCCGCCCATCGCCCAGCGCGCCGCCACCGGCATCAGCGTCAGGCCGATGGTGGTGATGACGATGCCGGTGACCAGTGGCGGAAAGAACTTGGTGATGCGTGAGAACACCGGGGTGATCAGCAAGCCGATCAGCGACGCCGCGATCACGGCGCCGAGCACCGACTGAAAGCCGCCCTCCCCGCCGCTGCTGACGATTGCCACCATGGTCGCGACGCCGGAGAACGACACGCCCTGCACCAACGGCAACTGGCAGCCGAAGAACGGCAGCCCCAGGGTTTGCAGCAACGTGGCCAATCCCCCCGCAAACAACGACGCAGCAATCAACAAACCGATGTCCGCCGGCGAGAGCCCGGCCGCCTGGCCGATGATCAGAGGCACCGCGACGATACCGCCATACATGGTCAAAACATGTTGCAGGCCGTAAGCCATATTCGCGCCGACCCCGAGATTTTCGTCCTCGGGCCGTGGGTGTGAGACATGGGGCGTTTTCATGGTGGGGGGATTCCCTGGTTTTTGTTGTGCGCACACTGTATTCAAGAGTCGTGACAAATGTCCATAGACTTGTATACAACTTGCCGGTCACAAAATGGTTCGGCAGCCACCCGACCTTGTGGCCCGGTGCTTTCACCCCCCACAAATCCGGCAATACATCCGCGCCGGGCTCCTCTCGTTATCACTCTAGGCTGAAGTGTTCAGGGCGACCGGCGGTAGCGCCGTTCACTTCTATATACATATAAAGTATGCATAATGAGTTCATTCGAGATTCAATACGACAAAGCCAAGAACGCCGCCAACAAACTCAAGCACAAGGGCATCAGCCTTGCCGAGACGGAACCGGTGTTTCACGACGAACGCGCACTGACGCTGGAAGACAACGACCATGACGAACCGCGCTGGATCACCCTCGGCCTCGATGGCACGGGCCGGCTGCTGGCGGTCGCGTACAGCTACCGGGAACCGAATGTCGTTCGAATCATTTCTGCGCGCACCGCAACGCCGAGCGAGCGGCGCCAGTACTTTTGGGAGACTTGAACCATGAAAGACGAATACGACTTCAGCGAGGCCAAACGGGGATCCGTCGCCGCCTCCAAAGGCAAGACGCGCATCACCATCATGCTCGACGACGCCGTCATCGACGCCGCCCGCACGGTGGCCGAGCGCGAGGGCTACGGCTACCAGACGGTGATCAACAACACCCTGCGCCACAGCTTGCTCGACGGCAGCGGCACATCCGCCCAGGCCGGTGACGGCGGGCGCCTGAAGCCAGGCATCAGTGCCGCCGACCTCAAGGCCCTGGAAAAGAAACTGGCGGCGGCCGCAGGCGAGATCCGCCGGGTCCTGGAGCCGGACGCCAAGCCCTAGGGCTCACGACGGCCGGATCAGCCTTTCGAGCGCCGGGCGCAGTTGCTCGTGCATGGGCACCCGCAGGCCGAACTCGCGCTCCAGCAGCCCGATCAACTCATCGACGTCCGTCACCTCGCGGCGCTCGCTTTCGGCACCGATGCGGTGGATGGCGAAGCTGCCGTTGTTCAACGTGCGCCGCCAGCCGTCCCCGGTGCGCGCAACCATCAGCCGCTGGGCGAACGGCGAGTCGGGGTGGGTCGAGACGTACCAGTTGCCGAGGGTGTAATCGATGTCTTCCTGGCGCTGCAGGTCGAACAGGTACATCGGCCGCCACTCGCCGGCGACATTGGCTTGCAGCATGTAGCCGTCGGCCTGCACCTCGATGCGGTAGGGTTCGTGGGGCGTGCGCTGCTGCGCTTCGGTGTCGAGCGCCAACGGCGCGGTGGGCACCATGCCGCCGAAGCCGACGTCCGTGATGTAGCGCACACCGTCGAGGGTCACCAGGCTCAGGCGGTGGGTCCGCGCCGTCCAACTGCCCTCGGGTTGGTTCATCACCACCCGGCCGCTGATGCCGCGGGCGTCGAAGCCCAGCTCCAGCAGCAAGGCCAGGAACAGGTTGTTGAGTTCATAGCAGTAGCCGCCGCGCCCTTCATGCAGAACCTTGCGCTCCACCGACGCCAGGTCGATCGGCACCGGTCGGCCGGCGATCGTCGACAGGTTCTCGAAGGGAAAGGCGCCGGTATGGCGCAACTGCAACTGGCGCAGGGTCTCGAGGGTCGGCGCCGGGGGCGCCTCGAAGCCCAGGCGCCGCAGATACAGGGTCGAATCGCTCAGGCGTGGCTCGGTCATTGCTGGGTCCTTATGCATGGGGCCGCGGATCATTCCGCCGATGGCCGACATGTATACGGGGTCCCGACCGGGAATCGACAATTGATTTCGCCAATCGCTTGGGGCGCTCTTTCCTTGTTCGATCCACCTCCCCCGCTTGCGTGGGGCCTGCCCGGTGCGGCGTAATGGTCGCCCGCCCGAACCGCCGAGAGCCACCCGCCATGCAAACCACCCTGGAAGGCCGGGGCATCGTCCTGCGCCCTCTCCAATACGCCGACGCCGACGCCCTGCTCCAGGCCGCCGCCGACGGCGAACTGTGGAACCTGACCGTCACCGTGGTGCCTTCGGCGCTCACCGTCGACGGCTACCTGAAGAAGGCCCTGGACGGGCGCGACGCCGGCACCGTGATGCCCTTTGCGATCGTGCTCAAGGCCACCGGCCAGGTGATCGGCTCGACCCGCTTCTGGAAGATCGACCCGCTCAACCGCAAGCTGGAGATCGGCAGCAGCTGGATCGCCGCAACCTGGCAGAAGACCTTCGTCAACACCGAAGCCAAATACCTGATGCTGCGCCACGCCTTCGACGTGCTCGGCTGCGTGCGGGTGCAGTTCACCACCGACGAGACCAACCAAAAGTCGCGCAACGCCATTCTGCGCCTCGGCGCACAGCAAGAAGGCATCGTGCGCCACGAGCGGATCATGCCCGATGGCCGAAAGCGCAACTCGGTGCGCTTCAGCATCATCGACGACGAATGGCCGCAGGTGCGCCTGAACCTGGAAAAAAGACTGGCCGGCTACGCCGTCGGCGACTGAACCGGCCCCTGCACGCGATCAGCGGTCCGAGCGCATCAGCTCGCCGATGCCGCCGTCGTAGGAGAACACCGCCGCACGGTTGCGCCCGGCGTTCTTGGCCTGGTAGAGAGCGGCATCGGCGCGCTGGATGAACGTTTCGATGCTGTCCCGGCCATTGGGGATGAAGGCGTAGCAGCCCAGGCTCACCGTCAGGTAGCCGGTGGGCGAACCGCTGTGGGAAATGTTCCGGTCCATGACGGCGCGCCGGATCTGTCCGGCAATCGCCAACGCCCCGTTGATGTCGGTGTCCGGCAACAGCACCGCGAATTCCTCGCCGCCGTAGCGCACCGCCAGATCAGATTTGCGCTGGCAGCAGCCCTTCACCGCCTGGGCGACCTGCGCCAGGCAATGATCGCCCGCCACATGGCCATAGGCATCGTTGTAGCGCTTGAAGAAGTCGATATCGAGCATGATCAGGCTGACCGGGCTCGACTGCCGCGCGCCCCGGGCGAACTCCACCGCCAACGATTGCTCGAACAGGCGCCGGTTGGCCAGCCCGGTCAGGCTGTCATGGGTGGCGATCTGCTCCAGCGCACGCTGTGCCTTGCGCAGGTTCTTCTCGATCCGCTCGCCGTCGCGCACCTGATGGATGAACACCCAGCCGAACAGGCCGACGCCGAGTATCACCAGCGCGACGATCACGCTGGACTGAAAGGCCCGGGCGTGCCAGCCCTCCAGGATCGTGTCCCGCGAGGACGACGCCGCGACCACCAGCGGAAAGGCCTGCAACTGCCGATAGCCGTAGAGCCGCGTCACGCCGTCGATCACCGAATCGATCATCGCGGTGCCCGCCGGCGCGTTGGGCAGCAGCCGCTGATAGATTTCGCCCTGGGCCAGCGACGTGCCGATCAAGGCGTCATCGAACGGCCGGCGGGCGAGCAAGGTGCCGTCGGTCAGGCCGAGGAACATGGTGCCGTTGTCGTCGAGGCTGAAGCTTTTGAAAAAGCGGTCGAAGTACGACATCTTGATCCCGGCCAGCAGCACGCCCTGGAAGTTGCCGAGCCGGTCGTTCACCCGCTTGGAGATCGGGATGATCCACTCGCCGTTCTCCCGGCTGCGGATCGCCGGGCCGATGTGCGCCACCGTCGACTCGTTCTGCAGGTGAAACTTGAAGTACTCGCGGTCCGCCACGCCATTGCCCCGGGGCAAGTCGGGGAACGAGGTGATGACCCACTGCCCCTGGCGGTCGAACAGAAACAGCCCGTGCAGTTGCTCCAGTTGCTGCACCCGCCGGGCGAGGGTCTTCTGCAGTCTCGGCCGCTGGGCCGCGCCGTAGCCGTCATCCTGGATCCAGTCCACCAGGCTGGTCAGCACCAGGTCCGCCGCCTGGAAGGTGTCTTCGGCCTGCTGGGCCATCGCCCGCGTCAGGTTGGCCGAGGCCATCTGCGCGATCGCCAGGTCCTGGCGCCGCGACTGCTCCAGTTGCAGGTACAGCAGGCCGAACAGGCACAGGCACACCGCGACGATGAACAGCACCGCCGCTTTGCGCAGCGGCAGGCGTTTCAACGTGCCGCCGGGCGGCTGGTGCGGGTCGTGGATTGGGATTGGCAAAAACGTGTCCTGGGCAGGTACTGCAAGGGCGCGGGCCCGAAACCCTTGGTTTCCGTGAGCGTAGTCCACCCGATTGTAAGGGGCAACCGGGTGCTACCGGCACAATCCCGGCCCGATGGATATCGGCACATAACGGTTTTGGATAACCGTTGCGCGTCGATTTATTTTTCTTGAGCGGCGATGCGAAGGGAACTGTAGGAACCGGCCTGCCGGCGGTGGTGGAATGTCTGACGCATCTAGGCTGGATGGGCTGACGCCATCGCTGGCAAGTCGAGTCGTCGCACCGCAGCTCCCACAGGTATCGTGGATCACCGAAAACCACTGTGGGAGCGAGCTTGCCCGCGATGAGGCCGACACTGCCGACATCTCTGCTGCCTGACACTCCGCCATCGCCAGCAGGCTGGCTCCCACATGGCGTTGCGGTGGCCGCAGATTCTGCATTCACCCAAATTCTCTGTAGGAGCCAGCCTGCTGGCGATGGCGGTCTGTCTGGCGCCCGGATCAGCGCGACGGCGGCACGCGGATGTCACCGGAGCGGCACTGGGTCTTCACGCCCTTGCCGCAGGCGCCGAACTGCAGGTCCTTGCCCATGCACACCCGTACTTCCGACAGCTCCGGGCCGCTGCAGATCACGGCGATGCCGTTCGCCGGGATGCCCGGGTTGCTCTTGCGGAACAGGTCGGCGATCTCCTGCGCCTCGAAGTAATACGACTTGCTGAACGGCTGCAGCTCTTCAGGAATCTTCACCGCGGCCACAGCCTTGTCCGCCGCATCCAGATAGCCCATCGCGCCGAGGCCGCTGCAGGTGCCGTGCTTGGCCCATTCGTGGTTGAGCAGCTTGGGCGTCGGGAACAGGGTCATGCCCTTGGCGGTTTCCGCCGCCGACAGTGTCGTCACCGGCGGGCATGACTCCGGCCAGCCACCCCCGGCGTACTGCGGCCACAAGCCATGCAGGACGAAGCCGTAGCCCTTGCCGGAGCATTGCGCATCGTCCTTGTGGGTCAGGCAGAAGGTCGGCGACCACGACAGCGTCAGCAGGTAGTAGTCGAACACCCCCGCCACCGACTCCGTGGCCGCCTGCTTGCTGGCATGGCTCTGGCGCGCCGAAGCCGTCTGCAGGCCACCGGCCGTCAGCGCGATCAGCGCCAGAATTGTAAAAAGCTTTTTCATGTTCCCGCTCCTTGGGACGTCTGCGTCCGTGGTTTTGGTGAGCTGACCCGGTTCGGGCCAGGAGTCGATTGGGGCACGCTTGTGTTGCAAGCGCATGACGCAGGGCAAAACGTGCATTACTTTGAAAGGACTACGATTGAGCTGTCATCACCACAGGGAACCGACATGAGTAAAGCAGACGAACTGGCCGCGAAACTCAAACAGACCCGGCACACCCATGCAGACGAAATCACCTGCGCCGAACTGGAGATCGACTGCTGGCCCGCGCAAGTCTATGCCCTTTACCACCGCATCGAAGGCTGGCTGCAACCGGTGGCGGAAGTCGGCCTGAAGATCCGGCGCAACCCCACCCATGTCTGCGAAACCTCGCCCGACGGCGAAACCCACGACTACGCCATCGACCAACTGGTGATCGAAGCCAACCAGCACAGCCTGACGTTCGACCCGATCGCGCGGTTCACCGAAGACGGCGCCGGCCGCGTGCAGATCAACCTGCCGGGCAAGGAGACCTCGCTGCTGCGCACCGTCGATGAGCACGGCGAAAGCCATTGGTGGCTGCAGACCCTTGAAACCGGACAGCAATTGGACGCCATCGCCCTAACGGAAAACAACCTGCTGCTGGTGGTTCAGGAAGGGCTGGGGCTGTAGGAAACCTCAACGCCGCCGCGACGAACAGTGTTCGACGATCACCCGGGAAACCGCCTCGATCATCTGCGGGTCGGCATGATCCGCGGTGTACAGGCGAAACTCCGCATCCGGCAGCGGCGGCAACCCTAACCTGGCATCCAGCGCCTCCAGCCCCGGCCCCAACTGGCTGGCGGCCATGGGCGCCACGGCAAACCCGGCCAACGCGGCGGCGCGCAGCCCGGCGGTGCTGGTGCAGAGCATGGCGGTGCGCTGGGCGATGCCGGCCTGGGCCAGGCGGGTCAACGCCGCTTCGCGGTAGGGGCAAGGTTCGGGAAACAGCGCCAGCGGCAACGGCGTCGGCAACTCAACGACCGCCTGCGCCGACCAGGCCCACACCAACGGCTCCTGCCACAGCAGCAAACCCGGCTCGCGGGACTCGCACAGCGAACCGATCACCAACTCCAACTCGCCTCGCTTCATCTGGCCCAGCAGCGTGCCGGGAATGTTCACCTGCATATCGATCACCATGCCCGGATGCTGCGCGGCGCAGTCCTGCAACGCACGCAGCAGCCGGGGCTCGACGAAATCCTCCGAAACACCGATCCGCACCCGCCCCCGGAACGGCGTGCGCGTGAGCTGCGCCCAGGCATCGCGGTTCAACGCCAGAATCGTGCGCGCATAGGCGATCAGGCGTTCGCCGTCCGCCGTCAGGCGCTGGGAACGGGTGGTACGGACCAGCAACGGCTTGCCGAGCTGCTCTTCCAGGCGGCGCAAATGGCCGCTGACGGCGGACTGGGTCAAATGCAGTTTTTCGGCGGCACGGCTGAAGCCGTCCTCATCGACCACGGTGACGAAGGTCTTCAACAGCAAGGCATCGAACATAGTTTGCTTTGTGATCAATTGGCTGAATATTCGCGATTTATAGTTTCAATCCAGCTATGTTGCAATGGCTCGAGTTCTCCCACCCGGATTTCGAGGCCTACCGTGACCACCCTTCTGCACATCGAATGCTCGCCCCGCAAACAACGTTCCGCATCGCTGGAAACCGCCCGCCACTTCATCCACCGCTTCCAGCAGCACCGGCCGCAGACGGAAGTCGAAACCCTGGATCTGTGGAGCCTGCCGCTGCCGGAATTCGACGAAGAGGCAATGAACGCCAAGTACGCCGGCCTCAGCGGCACGCCCCTGACGCCGGCGCAGCAAACCGCCTGGGACGGTCTGAAGGCGCTCGCCGCCCAACTGCACCGCGCCGACGTGCTGGTGCTGTCGGTGCCGCTGTGGAATTTCAGCATCCCGTACAAGCTCAAGCATTTCATCGATCTGGTGTCGCAGAAGGACATCCTCTTCAGCTTCGACCCCGAGCACGGCTTGCAGGGTTTGCTGGAGGGCAAGACCGCCGTGGTGGCCTATGCGCGCGGCATGGACTTCTCCGCCGGTTCGCTTACGCCCGCCGAAACATTCGACTTTCAGAAGCCCTACGTGGAAGCCTGGCTGAACTTCATCGGTGTCACTGACGTGCACGGATTGACCGTCGAGAAGACGATCCTGGGCGAAGACGTCGACCGCGCCTCGCGTTCGGTGGCGGCGCAACAGGCCCGTGCGCTGGCGGACGTGCTCAACCGGTGAAGCTGTCAAAACTGTAATCCGCCCCTCAGCCAACTGAAAGCTGCCGGTCGCTAGCCTCCCCGTCATTGCCAGACCAGACGGCTCGACGGGGATTTCCGCGCATGCATTCCAACACCTCCAGACGCACTTTCGTAAAGGGACTGGCCGCCGGCGGGCTGCTCGGCGGCCTTGGGCTGTGGCGCACGCCGGTCTGGGCCCAGGGCGACGCGGGCCTGCCCAACGCCTTGAGCGGCAGCGAATTCGATTTGTTCATCGGCGAGACCCCGGTCAATTTCACCGGTTCTCCCCGCACCGCCATGACCATCAACGGCGGCCTGCCCGGCCCGCTGCTGCGCTGGCGCGAGGGCGACACCGTGACGCTGCGCGTGCGCAACCGGCTCAAGGACAGCACCTCGATCCACTGGCACGGCATCCTGCTGCCGGCCGACATGGACGGTGTGCCGGGGCTGAGCTTTCACGGCATCGAGCCCGGCGGCGTGTACGTCTACCGGTTCAAGCTGCGGCAGAACGGCACCTACTGGTATCACAGCCATTCCGGGTTCCAGGAACAGTCCGGCGTCTACGGCCCGCTGATCATCGACGCCAAGGAACCGGAGCCGTTCCGCTACGACCGCGACTTCGTGGTGATGCTCAGCGACTGGACCGACGAAGACCCGGACAGCCTGATGAAGACCCTGAAGAAGCAGTCCGACTACTACAACTTCCACAAACGCACCGTCGCCGACTTCATCCACGACGTCAGCGACAAGGGCTGGGGCGCCACCGTCGCCGACCGCACGATGTGGGCGCAGATGAACATGAACCCCACCGACATCGCCGACGTCAGCGGCGCCACCTACACCTTCCTGATGAACGGCCAGGCGCCCGACGCCAACTGGACCGGCCTGTTCCGCCCCGGCGAAAAGCTGCGCCTGCGCCTGATCAACGGCTCGGCCATGACTTACTTCGACGTGCGCATTCCGGGGCTGAAGATGACCGTGGTCGCCGCCGACGGGCTGCACGTCAAACCGGTCACGGTGGATGAGCTGCGCATCGCCGTGGCGGAAACCTACGACGTCATCGTCGAGCCCGCCGCCGAGGCCTACACCCTGTTCGCCCAGGCCATGGACCGCACCGGCTACGCCCGCGGCACCCTCGCCGCCCGCGCCGGCCTGTCGGCGGCGGTGCCGGCGCTGGATCCGCGGCCGCTGGTGACCATGGACGACATGGGCATGGGCGGCATGGACCACGGCAGCATGAACATGGACGACATGGCCGGCATGGATCATTCGGCCATGGGTATGGGCCCGATGCAGGCCCACCCCGCCAGCGAAAAGGACAACCCGCTGGTGGACATGCAAGCCATGACCACCGCCCCGAAACTCGACGACCCGGGCCTGGGCCTGCGCAAAAACGGGCGCAAGGTGCTGACCTACGCCGACCTGCGCAGCGCCTTCGAAGACCCCGACGGCCGCGACCCCGGCCGCACCATCGAGCTGCACCTGACCGGGCACATGGAGAAGTTCGTCTGGTCGTTCAACGGCGTGAAGTTCTCCGACGCCGAGCCCCTGCGCCTGAAGTACGGCGAGCGCATCCGCCTGGTGCTGGTCAACGACACCATGATGACTCACCCCATCCACCTGCACGGTCTGTGGAGCGACCTAGAGGACGAGAACGGCGACTTCCAGGTGCGCAAGCACACCATCGACATGCCCCCCGGCACCCGCCGCAGCTACCGGGTGACCGCCGACGCGCTCGGCCGTTGGGCCTACCACTGCCATCTCCTGTACCACATGGAAATGGGCATGTTCCGTGAAGTCCGCGTGGAAGAATGAGGGGCCGACCATGATCCGATTCGCAGCGTTACCCGTTTTGCTCACCGGCACCCTGTCCACGGCCATGGCCGCCAGCGACATGGCCGGCATGGACCACAGCCAGATGCCCGGCATGGACGCATCCGCCCTGCAGGCGATGGATGACGGCGGCATGCAACCCGCCGCGCCGACCGAAAGCCGCACGCCGATCCCGGCCCTGACCGACGCCGACCGCGCCGCTGTGTTCAACAGCCCCGGCGGCCACAAGGTGCATGACAGCGCCGTCCACAGCTATTTCCTCGCCGACAAGCTCGAATGGCAGGACGCCGACGACGCCAGCGTGCTGGCCTGGGACGTATCCGGCTGGATCGGCGGCGACACCGATCGGCTGTGGCTGCGTTCCGAGGGCGAGCGCAGCAACGGCCGCACCGAAGACGCCGAGCTCCAGGCCCTCTGGGGCCACGCGATCTCGCCGTGGTGGGACGTGGTCAGCGGCGTGCGCCAGGACTTCAAGCCCGGCGCCCCGCAGACCTGGGCCGCGTTCGGCCTGCAAGGCATGGCGCTGTACAACTTCGAGGCCGAAGCCACGGCGTTCCTCGGCGAGGGCGGCCAGAGCGCCATCCGGCTGGAGGGCGACTACGACATCTTGCTGACCAACCGCCTGATCCTGCAGCCGACCGCCGAACTCAACGTCTACGGGCAGAACGACCCGCAGCGCGGCATCGGCGCCGGGCTCGCCAACACCGAGGCAGGCCTGCGCCTGCGCTACGAGATCCGCCGCGAATTCGCGCCGTACATCGGCGTCACCTGGAACCGCACCTACGGCAACACCGCCGATTTCGCACGGGAGGAAGGCGAAGACCGCAGCGAAACGCGCCTGGTGCTCGGCGTGCGGCTGTGGTTCTGACCCCTTCACCCATCCCAAAAAAACACCGCCCCCGAGCGGAAAGAGGCCTTGCATGCGCACCATCAAAACCGCCGTCGTACTCGCCACCGGACTGCTGCTGAGCGCCCAGGTCCTGGCCCACCCGAAACTGCTGTCGTCCACCCCCGCCGAAGGCGCGGACGGCGCCGCCCCCGAGAAGATCGAACTGCGCTTCTCCGAGCCGCTCACGACCCAGTTCTCCGGCGCCAAACTGGTGATGACCGAAATGCCCGGCATGGCCCACTCGCCCATGCCGATGAAGGCCCGGATCAGCGCCGGCAGCGACCCTAAGACCATGCTGGTCACCCCGCTGGCGCCGTTGCCGGCCGGCACCTATCAGGTGCAGTGGCGCGCGGTGTCGTCGGACACCCACCCGATCACCGGCAACGTCACGTTCAAGGTGAAGTGACCGATGGATGCGCTGATCAACGGCCTGCTGCGCCTGGCGTTGTATGGGGACCTGCTGCTGGTGTTCGGCGTGGCGTCGTTCGGCGTGTACAGCCTTCGCGGCGAACAGCGGCGCTCCGGCGCGGTGCTGGCGCTGCGCCCGATGCTGGCCTTATTGGCCGCATTGGGCGCGCTGCTGTCGGTGGCCGGCCTGGTGATGATGACTCGCAGCATGAGTGGCGAAACCGACCTCGCCGCCCTGTGGCCGCACCTGCAAATGATGTTGCGCGAAACCGATGTGGGAATGGCGTGGGCGGTGCGGGTCGGCGCGCTAGCGCTGGTGGGGCTGGCATTGACGATCCATCCGCGCAGGCCCGGCCTGAGCCTGTGGATCGCCTCGCTGGCCGGCGCCGTCGCCCTCGCCTCGCTGGCCTGGAGCGGCCACGGCGCGATGGACGAAGGGTCACGCCGCGTGTGGCACCTGCTCAGCGACATCCTGCACCTGCTCGCCGCCGGCGCATGGCTGGGCGCCCTGCTCGCCTTGGTGCTGATGGCGCGAACCGACGCCAAGTTCGACGAAGCGCGGCTTAGGCTTTTGGCCTTTGCCGTCAAACGCTTCGAATGGGTGGGCGCGATGATTGTGGTGACGCTCACGGTCACCGGCGTGGCGAACTACCTGTTCATCGTCGGCCCGACGCTGGGCGAGATCCTGCTCGGCGCCTACGGCATCCTGCTGGCGGTCAAGGTGTTCCTGTTTGCCGGGATGCTGGTGCTGGCGGCGCTGAACCGCTTTCACCTCGGGCCGTTGCTGGAGCGGTCGTTGCGCGACGGTCAGCACCGGGTGGCGGCGAACGCGCTGCGCCGCAGCGTGGCGGTGGAGTTGGGGATTGCGCTGGTGATCGTGGGGTTGGTGGCGTGGTTGGGGACGTTGAGTCCCGAGATGGAGGGACAGTGATTGGATCCAGGTGTTGTACAAAACAACATCAAAGTGATATCAACCTCGCACCTCCACGATGTATGGACACCGCATGCCGTTCCCAGCCAATGCCCAAGCCGCCGCCCGTGCGGCCATGGAAGACGTCAACCCGGACCTGGTCGACCCGTTCGCCACGGTCGTCGAGTTCCTCAGCGCCAACCCCGAGTTCGCCCCCAAGGCCACCAAAGCGGCGCCGCTGGGCAGCGAGGCCTACATCGGCCGGCTGGCGCAAAAGTTCTCCAACGGCCGCGCCGCCAAACAGCTGATACTGCCCAGAACCGTCCAAGATCCGATCATCCCGGTGATCATGGGCGCGCACGGCAACTTCGCGCCCGAAGAGCTGCAAAAGATGCAGACCGCCCATGCCATCGCCATGGCCGCCGAAAACCTCACCGGCGACCTGCTCGAAGACTACATCGCCAGCAAAGCCGAACCCACCGGCTGGGTGCAGTGCTCCGGCTACACCACCAAAAAGGCCGACTTCATCAAGCGCGCGGACGACGGCTCGGGCGACTGGAAAATCCTCCAGATCAAGAACCGCGACAACTCCGAGAACTCGTCCTCGCGCTCCGTGCGCGAAGGCACGAACATCCTCAAGTGGCACCGCACGTTCGCCCGCAAGGAAGGCTCCAACTGGCACAACTTCCCGGACGCGCAACTGGCGCCGCAGTTGTCCGAGCAGGATTTCCAGGCCTACGTCGTCCAGCAGATGACCTCGAACAACCCGACGTAATCCACCGGCCGCAAAACCAAAGGGCGATCCGCAAGATCGCCCTTTTTCATGGATGCCCGCCCCTTCCGGAACGCCCTGGCACTACACTGCGTCCACTTCCACTTCCCACAGAAGCCCCTCACCCATGACCACCCCAACCACCCGGATGATCTTCTGCGGCCTGCTGACCCTGGCCGGCGTCGCCCAAGCAGAGCCCACCCCTTCGCACCTGGACAGCGTCCAGCAACAAGGCCGGCTGCGCGTCTGCACCACCGGCGACTACAAGCCCTACACCTTCAAGCGCGAAGACGGCGATTACGAAGGCATCGACATCGCCATGGCCCGCACCCTGGCCGACAGCCTCGGGGTCAAGGCCGAATGGGTGCCGACCACCTGGAAAACCCTGATGCCGGACATGCTGGCGGGCAAATGCGACATCGCCATGGGCGGCATCTCGGTGACGTTGGAGCGGCAGAAAAAGGCCTTCTTCAGCAACACCCTCGACGTCGACGGCAAGATCCCGCTGGTACGCTGCGCCGACCAGGCCAAGTACCAGACCGTCGAACAGATCAACCAGCCCGGCGTGCGCCTGGTGGAACCCGCCGGCGGCACCAACGAAGCCTTCGTCCACGCCTTCCTGCCCAAGGCGCAACTGGCGCTGCACGACAACGTGACGATCTTCCAGCAACTGCTCGACAACAAGGCCGACGTGATGATCACCGACGCATCCGAAGCGCGTTACCAGCAGAAACTCAAACCGGGCCTGTGCGCCGTCAACCCGGACAAGTACATGCAGTACGGCGAAAAGGCCTACCTGCTGCCCCGCGACGACATCAGCTGGAAACTCTACGTCGACCAGTGGCTGCACCTGAGCAAGGTGACCGGCAAGTACCAGAAAGTGCTGGGCGAATGGATCGCCGCGCCCACGGCGCCGTGACCTCAATCGTCGTGCAACAGGCCCGAGCTGTACTGGTTGAAGTTGTTGCCGATGCTGCTCCCGCCGAACTTCAGGGTGTTGGCGTTACGGCCGTCCAGCGACTGGCAGTCGGCGGAGAAGCACGTGGTGGTGGTCATGCCGCCGCCCGAACAGGCGCTCAAGGCTGAAACGGCGGCGACGATCAACAGCGCGCGAATAAGTCGGGCTTGCATGGCTGGGCTCCCTTGGGGTGCGGTCTTGTCGCTCCCATCCTAGGCGCCCGGGGCGGGCGGCAACATGAAACTTCACGGCTCGACAGCCGGGGTTCAGCATCGCCGCCCTGTCCTGCCCTATCAGCGACAGGCCATTCGCCGGGCCGTGGCTTACGTCTTCGGCTCGACGTTATCCAGCGCCTGATTCACCGCCACCTCGCTCAACATCACCAACTGCGCAATGCCCAACGCCATCCGCCGCTGCCCGGCGCCCAGCACCGCAGCGAAGTTATTGAGCATCTCCGACGCCGAACCGAGGTTCTCGCTGGCGTTGGCCAGCAGGGATTCGGTGTCGTACACCGGGTTGGCCAGGTACATGGGTTCGGATTCATGGGGAGTGCCCATGATCTGCGCGGTAGGGTTGAGGTAATGGTCGAGGGCGCGCTCGGCGGCTTCGTTGAGTTTTCGGGAATCGATGGATTCGTAGGGGGACGCGGGGTCGGTGAGGGGTGGGTTGGGTGTTGGTTTGATCATGGATGGAACCTCTAGCGCGAACATTGGGGAAGCCATCAACCTCGCTACCAAACGAGGGTGGCGGCCATACGCGGGTTGGTAGACCGGTCGCACTAGAACCCGGCGCCCACGGATGGGCCCCACGCATGACCACCATGAAACCGAGCCCTGAAAAAGCGGCTGCACATGGGGGCACTGCACATCTAGAAACGAAACGGGCTACCAAACCCGATCACTGGTTTTCAGTGACCCTGGAACGATAAAACCCGTGCCCTAGACGCACAAGTCGGCGGATTCTGGCTTAGGTGTAGGGGGTGGTGCAAGGTTGTGTAGGGGTGGGATTACTGCCCAGCAATCCTCTTAAACAAGAATGACTACCAGCGTTGAAATGTTCACTGATCCCATTAGAAAGCAAGAATCAAGCGAAAACTGGATCGCGGATCGCGGATCGGCAGAATTATAGATGCGCATCTACGCTCGATTTCGGATAGGCTACGCGCCATTCGCGTTACTGGAACTGAAATGTCTACCGCCCCCTCATTTGTTACTCCCCTGCGCTATCCTGGCGGAAAAGGCCGCTTAGGGGCCTGGCTAGCTCAGCTACTTAAGCACAATAGCTTGGATGGCGGACTTTACGTCGAACCCTACGCGGGGGGAGCAGGTGCAGCCATGTACCTGCTTACCAATAATCATGTTGAACGTGTTGTCATTAATGATCTCGATCCGGTGATCCACGCATTCTGGTGGGCCGTAGTTAATGACTCTGAAAAACTTATAGAGCTGATCAGGGAAACGCCTGTCACCATGGAGTCGTGGCACGCGCAGCGCGCGATTATCGAGATTTCCGATACAGTAGATCGTACCACTCTAGGCTTTGCTACTTTTTTTCTTAATCGTACGAATCGCTCAGGAATGATAAAAGGTGGAGTAATCGGAGGTATCAATCAAACAGGAAAATATCTAATTGACGCGCGATTCAAAAAGGACAGATTAATCGAACGCATAATTAAAATTTCCAACCTGAAAGATCGTATCCAACTGTTTAATATTGACGCAATGGCACTACTCACCCATTCCGATCTGGAAATTGGACAAAACTCTTTAATCTACCTCGACCCTCCATACTATGAAAAGGGTAGCCAACTATATCGCAACCATTACCAACCCAATGACCATCAGCAAATAGCAAACACGGTAATGACAATCAACACACCTTGGCTAGTCACATACGACAACTGCACTGAAATTAATGCATTATATCAACAAGCACAAGGTGTCGAATTTTCGCTTCACTACTCAACTCATATGCTAAGACCTAAGGCCACTGAAGCCATGTTCTATGGAAATATAAAGCTACACACCCCACCAACACTCAGAAGATAATTCACCAACACCCTATAATGTAGTCCTTCAACTCACTCCACATCGAATTCAAAGTTTCCCCACTTGGAAAATGAGCTGTGGAGTGAAGATATTTCTGGAGAGTACTGATAGTTAACATCCCTCCATCCTCCGCGCAATGCCGAGTCACTATATCCAAGCTATCTTGGCTTAACCTTCCGTTTGCATGCATATGCCTGGCCGAGCACTTTACTTTCTCCCTCAGAGGTGTATTGGTCTCTAGCCTCCTTATAGCTCCTTGATTATTCTCTAAATAGTTGTTTGAGCTTAACTCTAGCAAAGCCCTCAAAAGAAAAGATACAGAAATCGGAGTCCCTTTGGCGCCAGAGTGTTTTAGAGTTGCCAGTTCACGTAGAATATCTTGAACTTTTGTTTGATCTGGTGGCAAGTCCAATCCATGACCTTTCAGTGCGAACAATCTGTCACGTGTTCCTGAACGAGGTTTTGCAGAACTACCTAATTTTGCTTGACCACCAGAAACTTCGGCATCGCCAAAAATATCATCATCTGAATCAGAACTAGTTTTTTCACTGATTTCATTTGAAATCAACTGAGGTGATTGCTCATCATAATCCTCCCACTCACCAGCAACCTTCATTACTCTTATAAAATTTTCGCGCTGAGGGCGACTCTTGAGCTTAGTTACTGATGCTTCACCACTAGCCATTGCGATCAACATCGTAGCCACCGCACGATCAAAATACCCTACATCTGCAATGCGGTATACTTCGCCCTTCGACACATGACAGCCCAACTCCTTACGCACCGAAGGTGTGCTTAACATCCTAAACAATGTAGTAGTAGGTATTTGATCATATTGGGCGGGTGTAATTAGCCCCTTAGAAAGCGCATATGAAAGCAAGTTAACTGCAGGGCGGTTTGTGCTCCTGCGTCCTAGTCTGGCAAGGAAGCTATCATATTCTTTGGTTCCCCAAGAGGATACGCCCACTCCCCCGTGCTCTCCCCCGTGCCGTAACTGTATCCAGTAGGCCCCTTCTGAAAAATCTTTAAATACCGCAAACTCAACACGCAGTGGTATTTGCACCGACGCTTTTTTCTTTAGTTGTTCATATTGCTTGCGCAACTTCAAATCAGGACAAAGCTTTGGATTATTCAAAAACTTAAGCGCTGCAACTCGCCGATTACCCTCAACTACGATCCACGGTTCTTTGTCCGTTTCTCTTGAAGGCATTACCCCCATACTGTCAAAAGGGCTCAACCCCTTTGCAGCAATATCGGTCGCTAGTTTAATAACCTTCTGAGCGACAGCTCCAGAGGTCATCCACCTATAAATTTCTCGCTGAGACTGTTTTTCTCCATGCCTCGCATTCTCGGAGTCGAGCAAAATACTGTTGATGGAAATTGTTTTTCTCAAACCCATTGCTTCCCCCATCCTTGAATGACACTAAATCGAACTCGATAGAAACTTTGCAGCGAACTGAATACACCTTGTGGGTACAGGCTAGCGGCTTTGGTGGTTTTGACTCTTACCGAATCGGTACTGAGATTTGCAGCGAGGCCTGCATGAGTTAGGTCGTACGCCTCGTTTTTTTGAGTAGCCCAGTGACTATCCAGATGAGATTGGAAGCGAAGGTTTCTTATTGACAGCATCCGGTATTCCTTTACGTTTCCAATAGGAGTAGATCATGCCAGCCTTTTGGCATCAGCGACAACTGCCTCCCCCTGCTATCTGGCACCAGAGGGCGATCGGTCGCCAACTCTCCCATGAGTGCATTTCGCCCATTGTTTTCTTTGCTTACCGGAAAATTTCGGTAAGAAGACTGAGCTATTTCACTACTGCAGCTAGACGCATCTACCGCCTGTTGAGTTATCGAATGTCCCACACGGAAAGCCCATTCCAACCTTTCCTGATAAACTCCCCCACCTCCCAGCCCCACCCACTCCAGAACCGCCCATGTCCCCGATTACCGCCGCACCCGCCCCGCTCTCCCGTCGTTTTTCCGTCGCGCCGATGATGGACTGGACCGATCGTCATTGCCGGTTCTTCCTACGCCTGCTGTCGAAGAATGCCCTGCTCTACACCGAAATGGTCACCACCGGGGCGTTGCTCAACGGCGATCACGAGCGTTTCCTGCGGCACAACGAGGCGGAGCATCCGTTGGCGTTGCAGTTGGGCGGCAGTGTGCCGCTGGATCTGGCGGCGTGCGCGCGCATGGCGCAGGCGCATGGGTATGACGAGGTGAACCTGAACGTCGGTTGCCCGAGCGACAGGGTGCAGAACAACATGATCGGCGCGTGCCTGATGGGGCATCCGCAGTTGGTGGCCGATTGCGTGAAGGCGATGCGTGATGCGGTGTCGATTCCGGTGACGGTGAAGCACCGGATCGGGATCAACGGGCGGGACAGTTATGAAGAGCTGTGCGAGTTCGTCGGCACGGTGCGCGATGCCGGCTGCACCAGTTTCACGGTGCATGCGCGGATCGCGATCCTGGAGGGGCTGTCTCCGAAGGAGAACCGGGACATTCCCCCGCTGCGCTATGACGTGGCGGCGCGGTTGAAGGCGGATTTTCCGGAGCTGGAGATCATCCTCAACGGCGGGATCAAGACGATGGAGGCCTGCCACGAGCATCTGCAGACCTTCGACGGCGTGATGCTGGGCCGCGAGGCGTACCACAACCCTTACCTGCTGGCCGAGGTGGACCAACAACTGTTCGGCAGCCAGGCGCCGGTGATCAGCCGGGCCGAGGCGCTGGCGCAACTGCGGCCGTACATCGCCGAGCATCTGCTGGCCGGCGGCGCGATGCACCACATCACCCGCCACGTGCTGGGGCTGGGCACCGGGTTTCCGGGGGCGCGCAAGTTTCGTCAGTTGCTGTCGGTGGACATCCACAAGGCCAAGGATCCGCTGGCGCTGCTGGATCAGGCCGCCGGGCTGCTCGAAGGACGTTGAAAACTGTTTGGCCAGGCGGATCGCTCCGCCTGGCCAAACAGGCGTCAGGACGCCGCAGCGGTCCAGTTCACCCAGCCGAACAGCCAGGTCGCCAGGATCAGCAGCCCGAAGGCGATCCGATACCAGGCGAACGCCGCGTAGCTGTGGTTCGCAATGAACTTCAGCAGCCCGCGCACGGCGATCATCGCGAAGATGAAGGCGATCACGAAGCCCAGGGCGAACACCGGCAGGTCGACGGCCTGGAACAGCTCACGGTACTTGTAACCCGAGTACACCGCTGCACCGACCATGGTGGGCATCGCCAGAAAGAACGAGAACTCGGTGGCGGCCTTGCGCGACAGGCCGAACAGCAAGCCACCGATGATGGTCGACCCGGAGCGGGAAGTGCCCGGAATCATCGCCAGGCACTGTACGAAACCCACCTTCAGCGCGTCAGACCAACGCATGTCGTCGACATGGTCGACGCTCACCACGTGTTCCCGCCGTTCCGCCCACAGCATCACCACCCCGCCCACCACCAACGCGACGGCGACGGTGATCGGGTTAAACAAGTAGTGATGGATTTGGTCAGCAAACAGCACGCCCAGCACCACGGCCGGCAGAAAGGCGATCAGCAGGTTCGCGGTGAAACGCTGGGCATTGCGCTGGGTCGGCAGGCCTTTGACGACTTCGAAGATCTTGGGCCGGAACGCCCAGACCACGGCCAGGATCGCGCCGAGTTGAATGATGATGTTGAACGCCATGGCGCGTTCGCCGCCGAACTCCAACAGATCCGCGACAATGATCTGGTGGCCTGTGCTGGAAATGGGCAAGAACTCGGTCAGACCTTCTACAGCCCCTAGTATCAACACCTGGAATAAGGTCCAGAAATCCATTAATCCTCCGTCAGATCGCTCTTGAAGAGCACTTCGTCCATTGCATTCAGAAATTGCGTCTATGATGTTAAACAGTTCGTGTATCCATACCCGACTGTTCTACTCGGCGACGGAGAATAGGCCTTATCAAAAGACGCACTCAAGCCATGTTATTAATCGTCCGGATACGAATTCATCGAAATAAATTTAGGGCCCGGGTGGAAAAATCGGCTTTGGCCCAATAAAATGTGACCCGCCTCACATTATCCATTCACTTGAACAATGATCGATGCGCAGGCAGATAGTGGCAAAAGGGCATAAAAAACAAATCGCCACAGATACAAAATGATGGCACAATTCCACATCGCCATCATCTAACGCCCCCTCTTCCACTAGTTCACCCCTCCGAGAAAATCAACTAAAAGCTTGAAAAGCTTAGTTATTGTTAGAAAACTCGGGAGCCACGTCTAAAATCCGCGCAAATGTTACCAATTGTCAGTCACAGATGAGAAACTGTGCTTTAACATCCCGATGTCAGCACTTTTTCGAGTCAATGCATGATGCTTACAGGGAACTTGGCGACCACTAGAAGCCAACGCCGGACAAACGACGAGCCAGGTGTCCTCACCCTGGCCCGCACCCGTGGCGTGGCTGAACATTTCAGTGCGCTGGTCGCCAGGCACGTGCGGGCCGACATGGAGATCGAGGCCAACTCGTACGGCCGTTCATTTAAGCAACATGAACATTGCGGTTCGTATCGGGCCATCTTCATCGTGATCGACAGCCCCCAGGCGCTCGAAGAAAGCCTGGCGCTGGTGGAAGCGCTGCGCAGCGACAATCTCAAGCCGATCATTTGCGCCGTGCTCACC
Organism: Pseudomonas sp. B35(2017); assembly: GCF_002113645.1. Lineage (NCBI taxonomy): Bacteria > Pseudomonadati > Pseudomonadota > Gammaproteobacteria > Pseudomonadales > Pseudomonadaceae > Pseudomonas > Pseudomonas sp. B35(2017). The sequence continues at coordinate 377,985 of NZ_NEIZ01000004.1, forward strand.
GGCCGCGGCGCCTTCAACAAGATCAAGTACTACCTGGCCGGCGCCGACTTCTGCATCAAGCTCAATACCCTCGCCGACGAAGGCGCAGAACTGCTGGCCGAGTTCTTCAACAGCGAAGAATGGCAACGGGATATCGACCTGGTGCTCGATCCCACGCGCATCTGCCTGTCCGACACCAGCAAGAAGCTGGACATCTCCTTCGCTGAAATGAAGATCCTGGAAGCGTTTGCGCAGACCGGCAATCACATACTCAGCCATGATGAAATCGCCAACATCATGGGGCTCAACACCAATTTCTACGACCCCCGGGCGCTGGAGAAGTCGATCAGCCGTCTACGTGGAAAAATCAAAGACATGTATGGTACAAACGCCATTCAGAGTATCCGTGGATACGGATACCGTCTGATGAGGGGGTTGATCTCAACCGCCTGAACCAAGGATAAGCCGTTTTTTTGCATGCATACGAAGGAGCGTCTGATGCAACCATATAAAGATCCTGGATCTCGTCGTTTCATTCATGTTTCAAATTCAATAATAAGTTGTCGATTGCATGAGCGCGGTGGCAACACCGAACCATAACAATAAAGCCCTGTTTCACGCAGCAGATCGAGTGAAGTCTATTCGAGGGCCACTTTCGAGCCCAGACCCTGCCTTATGGTTATTGCCAAGGTGGTTATTACTCGCCTGCCGAATATCTTTTAGCCAAATTTTGGCGTGCAGTTTTAGGAGAGAGACATGGAAACCAGTACCACCCTCCACCGAAAATATTTTGTCGTCGTGACACACAGCACTTCGTCGCAACGTGAACTTGAATCGATCCTGTCCAGTGAGCGGTTCAACTCGTTCGGCACGTCCCAGGCACAAATGTTCATCGAAGGTGTTGCGTCGCCCTCTTCCGCCCCCATGCTGATGGAGTTCACCTACCCGAGCGTCACAAGGAAGAATGTCGCGCGCAGTATCGAACACGACACGCAAAAGATATTGGCCACCCTCGAATCCGAGTGGCTGGCGGCCCAATCGGCCAACCCGTTCCACAGTCATCCGCCCGCGACGGCGGACACCGGCGGCATTGCCCGAACGATCGACGTCGACGCCGGCGGCTCCGAGGCCTGGCACCTGGACGACGATCATGGCGTATTGGTCAAGCAGGGTGTGGAGATCAGCCTCACCGGCCTTGAGACGGCCCTGGTACGCAAGATGCTGCACCATGAGGAGCGCGTCGTCAGCCGTGACGAATTGATCCTCAGCATCGGCCGGGAGCCTGAGCACTACCGCGGACTGGAGATGTGCCTGAGCCGCCTGCAGGACAAGTTCAAGAGCGCCAGCAACGGTGAGCGACTGTTTCGTGCCGTGCGCAACCGAGGCTACTGCCTGATTCAGGAAGTCGTCGCGTAACCACGGCTTTGAATATGTAAAACAAACGGAAACAGTGCAAAAACAAAAATAAAAAAGCACTCCTGTTTGACCTCCTCCCTTTTCCGAACGATCCCGCCTCCCACGCCTCCTACAGTATCAAACACAACATCATTTATTCACCCCTCCGCTTTTGACCTTTTCTAACGTCCGGAACTTCTTGCCACTCAATAGTTGGCACTATGCCATCTTGTTAGAACTCGTCAGACACCATCCCCGGCAATAACTTAGTCTATTCAATGACGACAGTTCGGCATATCGACGCTGTTACCTCAGGACACTGGCTCCAACAAAAACAACAAGTCTATTTAACAACTCGGTTTTCAACTGTCGAAACCTGAATGGACGTCTTTTGGGGATATCGTATGGATCTTACTCTTCGTATCAACAGAAACACCGGCCTCAAGGGACTTACCTTCTGGGGCCAATGGGCATTGGCGCAGTGCTTTATTGTTTCACTGCTGTTCATATTGGCCGAGCAGCACACCGGCAAGGTCGAGTTCTATTACCGGATGTGCACCATGCTGGCGGTGCTGGCCTCGGTGCCGGCCTACACGTTCAGCGGCGCTTACCGAAAGCGGGACAATTACCTGACCGGGCTCGGTCGCCTGCTGGCGGGCTGGTCCATGACCATGGGCGCCCTGGCGTTCATTGCGTTCGTGTGCAAGGCCGATGAGCTGTTCTCGCCGCCGGTGATCCTGGACTGGGCCGTGTACGGCTTCCTCGGCCAGGCGTTGCTGTACGCGCCGCTGCATGCGTTCTCCAAGTACTACCAGCGCACCCGCAAGAGCGAGCACAAGACCCTGATCGTCGGCACCGGCGAACTGGCCCTGGGCCTGGCGAAGAAGCTGAACCAGAGCGAAAACCTGCCGCTGGTGGGGCTGGTGAGCAACGGCACCGTTCCCGCGCTGGAAGCGGGCGCACCGCGCGTCGTCGGCGCCCAGGAGGAGTTGCTGGAGCTGATCCGCCGCCATGGCATCCGTCGCCTGTACATCACCCTGCCCCTGAGCGAAGCGGCGAAGATCGAAGCCATGTACGTCGATCTGCTGGACGCCAACGTCGACGTGGTGTGGGTGCCGGACCTGAACAGCCTGACGCTGCTCAACCACTCGGTGAAAGTCGTGGACGGCCTGCCGGCGATCTACCTGAACGAAAGCCCGCTGACCAGCCGACCGACCGCGGCGCTGAGCAAAAGCCTGGTGGAGAAAGCCGTGGCGCTGGTGGCCATCCTCCTGCTGAGCCCGGTGCTGCTGCTGATCGCGCTGGCCGTGAAGCTCAGCTCCCCGGGCCCGGTGTTCTTCAAGCAGGACCGCCACGGCTGGAACGGCAAGGTGATCCAGGTGTGGAAATTCCGCTCGATGCGCGTGCACGACGACCGTGAGGTCAAGCAGGCCAGCCGCAACGATTCGCGCATCACGGCGGTCGGCCGCTTCATCCGCCGCACCTCGCTGGATGAGTTGCCGCAGCTGTTCAACGTGCTGCAAGGGCACATGGCGCTGGTGGGCCCGCGTCCGCATGCCGTGGCGCACAACAACTACTACTCGGGCAAGATTCTCGCGTACATGGCGCGCCACCGAATCAAACCGGGCATCACCGGGCTTGCGCAGATCAGCGGCTGCCGGGGCGAGACCGACACCCTCGACAAGATGCAGAAGCGCGTGGAGATCGACCTTCAGTACATCAACAACTGGTCGTTGTGGCTGGATGTGAAGATCCTGGTGAAGACGCCGTTCACGTTGTTGTCGAAGGACATCTATTGAGGGCCGGGCAGTAGAAGGCGCAAGGGGACGAAAGTCCCCTTTTTTGTGGGTGGTGTTTTTGTGTGGAGGGTGCTTTTAGCTGCGGTGCCTGCAAGGGCGCCATCGCTGGCAGGTCGAGTCGTCGCACCGCAGCTCCCACAGGGTTCTGTGGTGTGCCGGGATGTCGCGGACAGCCGAGATCCCTGGTAGGAGCCAGCCTGCTGGCGATGGCGGTGGGTCAGGCAACAGAGATGCCGGCAGCGCCGGCCTCATCGCTTGCAGGCAAGCTCCTACAGGTTTTGTGGTGCACATCGATTCTGCGGGCACCGGAGATACCTGTGGGAGCTGGCTTGCCAGCGATGGCGGTGGGTCAGGCAATAGAGATGTTGGCTGTGCCGGCCTCATCGCTGGCAAGCCAGCTCCCACAGGGTTTTGTGGTGCGCATGGATTCTGCGGGCACCGGAGATACCTGTGGGAGCCAGCCTGCTGGCGATGGCGGTGGGTCAGTCAACAAAGATGTCGGCAGTGCCGGCCTCATCGCTTGCAGGCAAGCTCCTACAGGTTTTGTGGTGCACATGAATCCTGCGGGCACCAGAGATACCTGTGGGAGCCAGCCTGCTGGCGATGACTGTGGGTCAGGCAACAGAGATGCCGGCAATGCCGGCCTCATCGCTTGCGGGCGAGCTCCCACAGGCCTTCAGGTCACTCGGTGATCTTCTCGAAGTTGCGGTAGAACATGTCGTCGTCGCGGCTGTCGGTCATCGAGTGCAGCTGGAAGCTGCGGTTGAGCCGTGCGCCGCCGTCGCGGGTCAGGGGGGCCCAGACGAGGTTGGCGCGGCGCATGGTCGACATGCTCATCATCTCGTCGAATGGGATGGACAGGTAGATGCCCTTGTCGAAGCTACCCTCGCCGTACTCCGCCCCGCTGGCGGTGGTCATCGTCGCCCAACCGCCGAAGCGTACGCCGTTGGAGAACTCCCGCGAGATGTCGAAGGTCACGCCCCAATCGCCGGCCAGGTAGCGGCCGACGCTGATGGCAGCGAGGGTTTCGTAGGGCAAGTCGGTGTAGCCGGTGATATGGCCGGTCAGCACCGAATAGTCGCGCAGGCCGAAGCCCTGGTCGAACTCGCGCTGACGCACGTAGTTCAGGTCCGCGCCGACCGACCAGCGCTCGCCGGTCGGGCGGAACAGCACCTCGGCCCCGACCCCGGCGAACATCGATTCCAGATAGCCGCCGTAGACCATGCCGTACAGATCCTTGTCCAACTGCTCGGCGTGGCTGAGCTGGAACAGCGGCATGGTGGTGTCGGAGGTGGTCAGGTACTGGCGCAGGTCCGTGCGCACGCGCGGCAGGCCGCTGGGCGCGTCGTAGGTGAACTTGTCGAAGTTGTTCACCAGGTTTTGGCTGAGCATGCCGCTCCACCAGGTGTTGCGGGTGAAGCGGAACTCGGCGTCCGCGTCCGCGCTGAATTGGTAGAGCAAGCCGTCCGGGCCGCCGACGTTCTGCTTGAAGCCCAGGCCCATGCCGTAGCTGAAGCGCTGCAGCGGCTGGGTGTAGAGGGTCTTCTCGTTGTGCGGCATCGCCGGGTTGACCTCGGTGGTGCGGTGCAGCGACTGCAGCGGCTCTTCGTTGTTGATCACTTCGCGGAAGGTCTGCCGGGGCACGCTGGTCTCTTCCAGCGCCAAGTCGTAGCGCTTGTTGACCACGGTGAACCAGTCGATCTCGTCGTTGACGCTGTTGTCCAGGATCCGGCTCGCCCGCCCGACCGCCTTGGCCGAGTGGAAGTACCGCTGCTGCTCGCCGTAGACCAGCAGTTCGGAGCCGCGCTGGCTGATGCGCTCGACCTTGTAGCCGGCGTTCTGTTGCAGGCGCTGGGACACGTCGGCCCAGTCGACCTGCTCCATCGGCTTGACCGGCGCCTTGGCCGGCAGCGGCTCGGCCGGCGGGTCGAAGGTCTTGGCCGGGGCCTTGCGGCTGACGAAGTTGGTGTGGAAGGTGATGCCGAACATCGCCGTGTTGCCCCGCTCCCACGCCGCGCTGACGTCGACCGAGTCCGTGACCTTGAACACCGCGCCGAGGTTAATCGGCGAATCCTGCTTGATCACGTTGTCCTTGGGTTCGTGCTTGTAGTCGTTGCCTTCGTATTCGAGCTTCAGGCTGAGCCGGTCCCAGGGCGTCTGGTAGCTGACGCCGCCGAAGAACGAAGGGCTGCCGCGAAAGTACGAGCCGGCGTTGACGTCACCGGTGCCTTCCATGGCCGGCCGGGTCTTGAACCGGTCGCCCAGCACGCTGAACGGGTTGTCGATGTCGCCGCGGTTGCCGATGTAGCCCCAGGCGAGGCCGGCGCTGAAATCGAAGTTGTCGAAACGCTTGTTGGCCACCACGAATTCACTGGCGAACAGGCCCGTACCGCCGACGTCCCGGAAGCCCAGGGCCACTTCGGGCGCCCAGTGGGTTTCCTCCCACAGGCGGGCCTTCACGTCGACCGCCTTGTCCTTGTAACTCTGGTCACCGCTCATCGACGACGGGCCGTAGGGCCGGTTGGTGATGGCGGTGTAGCGGAACGAGCCTTCCAGCCAGTCCAGCGGCTGCAGCGACACGCTGTAGCGGCTGTAGGGGCTGGTGCGGTTGGCGTTCACGCTCAATTCGCCGGCGGGCGACATGCGAGCGGTCGGGGTCTGCAACAGGCCCGCGCCGCCGAAATCGTTCTGGGTGATGCGCGGCTCGGCCTGGGCCAACCCGCACGGCAATAGCAACACGGCTGCAAAACGTAACTTCAACGAACCACCTCAGCCAACTGCGTGGCAATGAACTCGGCCAACTGCTGATTCAGTTCAGGAATGGGCGGATCCAGGTCGTCATTCTTCAACGGCACCAGGATCCGGCTGCCCGCCACCGGCAAGTGCCCGCTCTCGCGGTTCCAGTGCGCGATGCCGATCCGCCGCACCGCGCCGTCCGGCTGGATCAGCCACAGGTAATCGGCGTCCGCGTCGTCTTCGAGCAGCGCGCAGCCTTGCAGGTAGTCACTGGCCTCCTGCAACGGCTGATAGGGCAAGCGGCACGGCTCGGCGACGGCGCCCAGCACCTCGACCTCATCGACCCGCGCCGGGTAGATCAGCCGGTCGCCGTCGTCCAGCCGCAGGTTGAGGGCGAAGCCGACTTCCAGCGCCACCGGATCCAGGTTCGCGACCTGACGCCCGGTGACCGGCATCTGCCGCACTGCCTCGGCCGTGCGCAGCGCCAGCGCTTCGCGGCTCGGGCGGTCGAACAGCACGGCCATGCGCCGCAGCACGTCCAGGTCGAACAGCACCCCGGCCTTGAGCCGGGTCTGCTGCTCCAGCAAGGACTGACGCAGCAGCACCCCCGCCAGCCAGTAGCCTTCGGCGTTGGGCACCGCGACGCTGATCACGTCGGTCAAACGCCCGCCCGCCGGCAACTCCACCGGCCCCGGGTTGGCCACATCGCCGGACACCAGCACCGCCGCCTGCCCTGCCCCTGCCGCCAGCAGCAGGCCGGCGGACAACATCCTCAGCCGCTTCATGGCACATGCCTGCGGTCAGGGGTCAGGTGCACGATCTTCACCCGCAACTGAGAGGTCAGTTGCTGCTCGCTCTGCACGATGAAGCCGTCCTTGGGATCGACCCAATAGCGGTTGGTCGCGCGCAGGCCGATGGCCGGGACGTCGATCCGCTCGTCGATGCGCAGCACGGCGTATGCCTTGTCGAGGATGTCGAGGGTTTCCATGGATTTGCGTGCGAAGCGGCTGTTGACCTGCAGCCCGACTTCCTGGCCCTTGTAGAGGTCGATCCAGCGTTGGCTGGTGTAGCCGTCGGCGACGTGCTGAAGGCCTTGTTTAAAAGGCGCGGCGTCTGACAGCCGCGTGCCGTCCAGATCGCCTTCCAGGCCCAGGCCGATGCTGCGCACCGCCAGGCCGTCGCGCATCAGCAGCACCTGCTTGCCGGAAGCGACCCAGAACTGCAGGTCGCCGCGCTCACGCACCAGCGCCAGCACACCGGAGCCGGAAGGCGTGGTCAGCTTGAGTTGCGGATAGCGCACCTCGGCCACCTGGGCCGCCGTCACGTCCAGCTCATCCGGGCCGATGGCCGCCGACTTGAGGTTGGTCAACGAAGCGACCATCAACGGGTTGCAGCCGCACAGCCACAGGACCGCGCTCAGGCCAATGCCTGCTTTCAACGTATTCACTGTCGGGCCCGGCCTTATTTGCTGTTGTTGCTGTATTCGCTCCAGTTCTTCGCAGCGGAAGCGCCCGTACCGACAATCGACGCCGATGGCACCAATTGACTGATGAGACGGTTCCAGCGAGTCACGTTGGCAGGCCCGACATAGACGACATCCTGGGGACGCACCTCGAAGTGCGTGGCCAGCACCATGGCGGTGGGCGATTCGGCTTCGAGCTGGTAGATCTTCGCCGGCTCGACATCGAGGTTCTCGACCCCGCGGATGACGTACACGGCGTTGCCGTTGGCGGTGGTCTGGCTCAGTCCGCCGACCGAGCCGAGCACGTCGGAGAGGTTCATGGTGGCGGTCTTGAAGCTCAGCGCACGGGGCTGGTTGACCTCGCCCATGACGTAGATGCGCTTGTTGTCGTTGTACGGCAGGTACAGCTGATCGCCGCCCCGCAGGTAAACGTTCTGCAGCTCGGAGTCCTGCTGGTTGAGGCTGTCGAGATTCAGCGGGTACACCCGCCCGTTGCGCGTCAGCAGCAGGCCGGACAAGTCCGCGTTGTTGGTGTCGATGCCGGCCGAGCCCAGGGCTTCGACCACGCTCAGCGGGTTGGTGGAAATGGCTTGCGGACCGGCCTTGGCGACGGCGCCGGACACCACGACCTTTTGGCTGGCGAAACGCAGCACGGCGACATCCACCTGCGGCTCGGCGATGAACGCCGACAGGCGCTGCTCGATGTCCGAGCGCAGTTGCTGGATGGTGCGGCCGGCCGCCTGCACTTCCTTGATGAACGGGTAATAGAGCGTGCCGTCGGAGCGCACCAGTCGGCCGTTGGCGTCGATCTGTTGCTGCGCGCCGGACGGGGCCGTCAGTTCGGGGTGATCCCACACGGTGATGTAGAGCACGTCGTTGCGGCCGATGCGGTACTCGGCCGGCGCCTCCAGCAACTCGGGCGGCAGCGTTTCGCGCTTCTGGGTGGCCCGGTTCATGGAGATCAGCTTGGGGGTGATCGGGATCAGTTCGACCCGGCTGCTTTCGCTGGCGCCCTGGCGGGTGATGCCGAAGGTGTTCAGGTGCTGGCCGGGGGAAAACATGCAACCTTGCAGAGCGAGACTTGCCAACATTAAAAGATAAACACTACGAGTCATAATGGCACTACGCTATTCAAGGGCGAATCCAAAAACAAAGTCACCCGACTTGCGTCGGGCGACCTTGTACTGCACCAACAGTTGTTACCGTTAGTTGTGCGTGCCGGTTGTACCCGTCGTACCTGTGGTACCGGTTGTACCGCCGTTCGCACTTCCTCCGCTGTTGGATGCCGCTACGGCACTGGCAACCATTGCGGTACTGGCGGCGGGCGCTTGGGAAGCCGCCACGTTGCCCGACACATTGGTCACCGCCGTGAGCGGCGCTTCGGCTGCAATGGCCAAGTTGCCGAACAACGACAACAAGGCGATCGCCATCACTTTTTTCATACCCACTCCTTTCCGGCATTCGACTTTAATAACATCAGGCCGTCCGCTGGATGTTAGGGATCACGTCGCAAACTGCGCGAACATGAGCCGTCGTTCATTCACAATCAATCCCGACTTATAAATGTCGAACGGCACGTTTATATCTACGGACTTGAACCGGGCAATTCCAGCGTAATTTCCCGACGTTATCTAACAGCCTGACCGAAACTAACATCGGTCCAAATTGACATCATCCGCGGTAGCCCTGCGGGTGGCTCGATTGCCAGCGCCAGGTGTCGGTCACCATGTCCTGCAGGCTGCGTGTGGCTTTCCAGCCCAGTTCCGCGGCGGCCTTGGAGGGGTCGGCCCAGCTCTCGGCCACGTCTCCGGAGCGGCGCGGCATGACCTTGTACGGCACCGGCTGGCCGCAGGCCTGCTCGAAGGCCTGGAGCACCTGCAACACGCTGTAGCCGTCGCCGGTGCCCAGGTTCCAGGTGTGGATGCCGGTGCGGCCGGCGATGGTTTCCAGGGCCTTCAGGTGCCCGTCGGCCAGATCCACGACGTGGATGTAGTCGCGCACGCCAGTGCCGTCGGCCGTGGGGTAGTCGTTGCCGAAGATAGACAATTCCTGAAGGCTGCCGACGGCCACCTGGCTGATGTACGGCACCAGGTTGTTGGGGATGCCGTTGGGGTCTTCGCCCATCCGGCCGCTGTGGTGCGCGCCGATGGGGTTGAAGTAGCGCAGCAGGGCGATGCTCCAGCGCGGCTCGGCCTGGCACAGGTCACGCAGCACGTTCTCCACGATCAGCTTGGACTGGCCGTAGGGGCTGGTGGGCTGGCCGGTGGGGAAGTCCTCGCGGATCGGCATCCGCTCCGGCGCGCCGTACACCGTGGCCGAGGAGCTGAACACCAGGCGGAACACCCCGGCCGCCGCCATCGCCTGGCACAGCGTCACGCTGCCGCCGACGTTGTTCTCGTAGTATTCCAGCGGCTTGCGCACGCTCTCGCCCACGGCCTTGAGCCCGGCGAAGTGCAGCACCGCGTCGATCGCGTGTTCCCGGAAGATCCGGTCCAGCAGCGCCCTGTCGCAGACATCGCCGCGGATCATCTGCGCACTTCTGCCGCAGATGGCCTCCACCGCGTGCAGGGCCGCATCGCTGCTGTTGCAGAGATTGTCCAGGACAACAACTTCATAGCCTGCCTCAAGCAGCGCAAGTGTGGTGTGCGAGCCGATATAGCCGGCGCCACCGGTTACCAGAATCTTCATAGCGCGGTCCTTAGTCGGGAAACTTCCCAGTAGCGCGTCAAGCCTGGCCTGTTGAATATGTGTCGCAATTCACACAAACTAGGCCGACAACAACCTTAAACAAAACAAGTTCAACGACTGGCGAAAAATATTTTTCCAGCCCAAACTGTATTGCCTGCTACTTATTAACATCACCGCACTCTTGCCACTATCGGCAGATACCGACTAAAAATAACCAACAACAATAAGGCCGACATCTAATAACATTGTCGCCTTCCGCGCACATTGCCATTTGCCATCAATTACCTGACTCGGGTATTAAAGTAAGCGTTCAATCAACATTGAAACTTGCAACCTTTCGTTATTGCACGCCATTGGCTGTGCGCCATGAATGTCCAGGATATTTCTATGATTCGTAAATGCTTGTTCCCCGCGGCCGGCTATGGCACGCGTTTCTTGCCGGCCACCAAAGCCATGCCCAAGGAAATGCTGCCGATCGTCAACAAACCGTTGATCGAATACGCCGTCGAAGAAGCCCGGGACGCCGGCCTGCAACACATGGCGATCGTCACCGGACGGGGCAAGCGCGCGCTGGAAGACCACTTCGACATCAGCTATGAACTCGAACACCAGATCCGCGGCACCGACAAGGAGAAGTTCCTGGCCGGCACCCGCGAGCTGATCGACACCTGCACCTTCTCCTACACCCGTCAGGTGGAGATGAAAGGCCTGGGCCACGCGATCCTCAGCGGCCGTCCGCTGATCGGCGACGAACCCTTCGCCGTGGTGCTGGCCGACGACCTGTGCCTGAACCTGGAAGGCGACGGCGTACTCGCCCAGATGATCCAGCTGTACAAGCGCTTCCGCTGCTCCATCGTGGCCATCCAGGAAGTGCCCCGCGACCAGACCCACAAGTACGGCGTGATCGCCGGCGAGCCGATCAGCGACGGCCTCTACCGGGTCGACAACATGGTGGAGAAACCCGCCCCGCAGGACGCCCCGTCCAACCTGGCGATCATCGGCCGCTACATCCTCACCCCGGACATCTTCGACCTGATCGCCGACACCCAACCGGGCAAGGGCGGGGAAATCCAGATCACCGACGCGCTGATGAAACAGGCGCAGAACGGCTGCGTGCTGGCCTACAAGTTCAAGGGCCTGCGCTTCGACTGCGGCGACGCCGAGGGTTACCTCCAGGCGACCAACTTCTGCTACGACAACGTCTACCTGAAGGGGCGCTGAGCCCCGCACCGGCGCACCCGTAACGTCCACCCCTCATTCAGGCAAACCCCTATGAACATTGCACAACACGCGGCGGACCTCGAACGGTCGGTGGACAACCTCGGCGTGATGAGTTGGTTGTCCCGCCATCAGCCGCTGCCCAGCGCCAACGAGTCTTGGCTGGGCACGATCTTGCTGGTGGAGCGCATCGGCATGTTTCCCTCGTCCGGCGACATCCGCCGGCCGCTGGGCGATCCCTATCCCCTGCTGGCCCACCTGAAACGGCTGTATGCTGAACAGGCGCTGGAAATCGACGACCGCGACGGCCTGAAGGTGATCTTCAGCGACTGGCGGTTCCGGGTGCGCCTGTGCTGCAACGAGCCGGCGGTCATCGTCACGGTGGAAACCCGCTGCGACACGCACGGGATGCCGCGCAGGACCGCCGAGCTGCTCGGCCATCTGGACGCCTTCGAACGCGCCCCAGGCTGAACGCCTAGCGCTGAACGTCGCCGCAGCGATCCTGGGGCGACACCGCTTCACGGCCGCCGACCATCAGGCGATGGAAAAACCCGGCGATCACCTTCCCTCCCGTGGCCGGGTCCGGATGAATCCTGTCCGGCCCGATCATCGGCATCGGCCCGCCGGCCGCATAGCGCCTGACGTCGGCGCCGAATGCACACTGCATGTCGGCGTAGCCCAGGTGGGCCTCTCGGGCCCAGGGCTGCAGCACCTGCGCATACGCCGACATCGGGTAGGCGCTGGAGCGCGAGGTGTCCTGGCGCAGGATCAGGTTGATGCTCGCCGTCGGCTGGATCTCGCGCAGCATCGCCACCAGGCCTTGGATGTTCTTCAGGTACTGCGCGGGCTTGACCCCGAAGCCCTGATCGTTGCCGCCGAGCATGATCAGGTAGATGTCCGCCGGGATCTTCGCCACCGCCGCTTTCCACTGCGCCTGCCAACCGGCATCGTCATGGTAGAAGTCCGCCGAGGCCGCGCCGGACGCCGCCAGCTTCGACACCCGCACACCACGTTGGCCATTGCTCATCCACACGCCGAACAGCGTCGGCGCACCGCTCGCCACCTCCAGCCGCAACGCCCAGTCCGGCGCCGCCGGCGGATCCGCCAACGGCGCTTCGCGGACGCCTTCGCCGTCGAGCCTCAGCGGGTGCCAGGCCTGAGAAGGCGCCCAGCGGTAACGCACGTCGCTGGGTTCGCCGGTGCCGAGGTAAAGCAGTTTCGCCTCCGTGACCGTCGTGTCGATGGCCGCCGAAGGATGGGCATCGATCTGCAGCCATGCGCCCGGGCGCCCGGTGACGGTGCGGCTGTCGGGGCTGGCCTGGCCGAGGCCGGACACCTGCCAGCCGCCACCGAAGTGTTTTTCGCTGCTGCGGGTGTACTTGAAATGCGTGCCGCCGAGGGCCGCGCCGTGGTTGAAGCCAATGTAGCCGGGGCCTGCGAACCCCGCTTCCGACGCCAGCCGCTGCACCAAGCGGTTCAGATAGAAATCCTGCCCGGCGCTGTAGCTGTCGCCGATCACCGAGATAGACAGCACCGGCCCCGCCTTCCCTTCGCGCCACTGGCCGAATCGCTCGCGGGCGTCGCCGACCTGAACCACCGAGGCCGCGACCGGGCTGACGTCATCGACTGCGAACATGGCGCTTTTCCTTGTGCGCAACCATCAGGTTTGCGGCACCGAGGCCGCTTGCCCGACAGGCTTCTTGACCGTGGCCCGCTCCCCCAGGAACAGCACGGAGGTGAAGTTGAAGCGGCTGAACACCGTCGACAGCAGCACCGGCCCGAACAGGCCGAGGGTCAGGCCGCAGACCACCAGCACGCTTTCGTCCTTCACGCCCAGACGCCCCAGCAACGCCCGCGACGTGGCGGCGAACAGCACATGGAACAGGAAGATCGCGTAGGAATAGCCGCCCAGCCAGGTCAGCCACTTCGAGCGCATCTCGCTCGACAGCAGCGCGAAGCACGACACGCAGCCCACCGTTAGCCCGATCAGGCTGCGACGGTCGACGATCAGCTCGCGGTCCGTCGCGGCCACATACAGCAGCGCCAGCGAAATCATCACGAACACCCAAGGCCCGATCACCTTGAAGAAATGCCGGAAGGTGTCGACCTTTTCCTGGCCGATCATCCCCGCCACGAAGAACGGCAGCAGGTAGGTCGCGCCGTTGATGCCGAACGCATCGACCTTGAAGGTCGGCAGCAGGAACACCGCCGCCGCGAACGCCAGCAGCAGGTACAGGCGCGTCGCCGTGCGCAGCAGGCCGCGCCATTCCAGCAGGCCGACGAACATGAAAATGATGAACACCGCCTGCAGGAACCAGAAGTGGTTCACCGGAATGTAGAACGACAGCAGCGCATCAATCACGCCCACGTCCTTGTTCACCCCGGGCCCCACCGCCTGCAGCACGGAGAACGGCACGCCGACGCAGAACAGCGGCACGATCAGCCGCCGCACCTTGCCGCGAAAGAACGCCCCGAAGTCATTGCCGCGGATCTTGTAGAGCGAATAGATGTAGCCCGAAATGAAGGTGAACAGCGGCATGCGCACGTACACCATGGAATCGGCGATGACCCGGAACGGCGAGCCCAGGTCGATCTTCAGGCCGCCGCCCAGCGGGCCGATGACGTGATACAGCACCAACAGCAGGCAGGCCAGACCGCGCAGGGTCTCGATCTCCAGCGACTTTCTCTTGCTCGACATTACGGCACCCGCCTCATCTCGCGATTGGTTGATTCGGCCCGCACGGGCTTCTTGCCTTGCAGCATCAGCCCCAGCCCGACGAACAGCACCGGCACCACCATGGAGAAGTGCCGGGCGAAGGAGCCGAAGTCCGGCTCGAACAGCCCCTGGACCAGCAGGAACGCGAGGGGGATCGCGATCAGTTCCTTGGCCTTGGTCTGAATGGGGATGCCCTTGTAGTCCTTGGACGTGATGACCTTGAACAGCAGCAGCGCGGTCATGATCATCAACGCCACGAAGATCACCTGCCCCGGCCCGGACAGCAGGATCAGCTCGGCGGGAAACGACAGCCGGAAGAAGATGATCATCGAGTCCAGCGCCTGGGAGACGAAGTCGCTGCCGCTGAGCCACGACACGATCAGCGACTTGGAGCCCTCCTCGCCCGCCGTGCGCAGCTCGTTGTTGCTGGCGCGGATCGACGACACCGGAAAACCGAGCGCCACCTGGATCGCCATGGCGACCGCCAGGTAGAACAGGAACAGCATCAGGAAGAACGTGACGCGCGACACATACTTCTTCATCACGCAGACGCCGACCCACGACAGCGAAAACAGAATCCAGTAGGGCCGGATCAGCACGCCGTAGATCACCGCCGACAGGAAGAATCCGCCGCGGTACTTGCGCGTCAGCGAGCTCAGGAGAATGCTCAGCACCGCCACCGACACGATGATTTCCTTGGTCAGGTTCTCCAGGAAAAACGAACGGACGATGCCCCACAGGCACAGGGTGCCGAAGATCGCCAGCGGCATGCGCCGGAAGACGACCACGGGGATGGCCGTCAGGAAGAAATTGCAGAACATGCCGTAGGCCCAGGCATTGGTCAGGTCGATGCCGGTGGGCCGCAGCAGGAATGCCGAGCACTCGTAGGACGAGCGGTCCGGCGAGAACGGGTTCCAGAAGTTGCAGTTGTCGGCCCGGGCGTAGGACATCCACAGGGTCATGGCGTCCGGCCCCGGCGCCCGGGGCACCAGCAGCGGCATGGCCACCGACAGGAACAGGCCGCTGAACAGGATCAGGAACGACATCGACGAATCGAGCTTCACCCCGCGAAACTCGATGCATGGCAACTTCAGCCCCATGCCAGCGCCCTTTTCGCCTGACCCGCACGGGTCAGCAGCGCAATCGCGCCCAACTGCACGACAATGGCGAAGACGTTGCCCCAAGCGGCGCCCTCGATCGAATAGTGCTTGATCAGGCCGTAGCTGACCGGCACCGACACCAGCAGGCAGATGGCCGCTCCGGCGAGCGACGCCCGACTGTTTTTCGAGGCGATCAACCCGCCCCAGACGATGTCGCCGACCCCGCGCAAGGCAAAGGACACGATCAGCACGCCGAGGATCCCGTTGTCCGGACGCGGCACCGGCGCGCCGACATAGTCGAGCACGACGTTGAAGAACAGGTAGATCAGCACCGCCACCACGGCCGACACCGCCAGCGAACGCATCACCCATTTGTTCACGAACAGTTGCCCGACCGTGAAAGGCTGCCCGTCGGCCTGAAACCGCTTGGCCAGCACCGGAATGCCCACCACCGCCACCACCGCGTAGGACAGCGCCTGCAAGGTGTTGGCCGCCGACCAGGCGTACACGTAAACGCCCAGGTTGGCGTAGGGCTCAAGGTCGGCGATCAGAAAGCGCTCGGCGTACTGACTCAACGCGATCAGCCCGGTGCCCAGATAGAACGGCAAACCGGCCTTCCACACGGTCGCGGCCGCCAGCGTCCCTTCCGTCCGCCCCCGGTGCACCTTGGCCACGATGGCGTACCCGGCGACGATCACCACGACGTTGGCCACCACCCACAGCCATAGGACGCTCGTGATGTCCGCGACCTGGCCGAGCATCAGCCCGGCCACCGCCAGCAGCGCCCAGAGGCCGGTCTTGATGAAGAACAGCAGCGCCCCCCACGTGGCCTTCTGGGCGGAAAACACAAAAGAGTTGATCTCGAAGGACAGGTGTTCGGTGAGCAGCACCAGGGTCACGCAGGCGATCAGCGCGGGCGTCGCCGGCATCGACTGGAACAGCGAGTAGACCGCCACCGTCGCCAGCGACAGCACCAGGCCCACGGCCAGGTACAGCCACAGCACCTTGTCGATGACCCGGCGCGAACTGCCGCCGACGCTGATCAGCCGGTTGATCTCGGAGCTGAAGCCCGCGCTGTAGAACTTCGACGCAATCAGCGACGCCGCGACCACCACCCCGTAGAAGCCCAAGGCTTCATAGCCCAGGTAATGGGTGACGGCCAGCACCAGCAGGAACTTGGCGCCCAGCGATCCGCCCCGCAGCAGGAGCCTGAAGATCATCGAACGACGCCTTTGATGATCTCGTCCATCATCACCGTCTTGGCTTCGATCTCGCGGCAGGTGTCGGTCAGGCGCTTGCCGAAGCGGCTCAGGGCGTCCGGCGCGTAGACCGTGTCGATGATGGTGTCGACGTCGATGTCGCCGCCGTTGATCACCCAGTCCTCCACGCCCATGTCCTGGTAGGCGCCGAAGCCCTTGCGCTCGTAGCTGATGTGGTAGGCCGGAACGCCCGACAGCAGCGACTCGATGGCGCCGTGCAAACGCACGGAGATCACCAGGTCCGGCTGGTGCTTGGCCAGGGTCGCCTTCAGCGGCAGCAGGTCTTCGGTGATGCCCAGCTCGCGGTAGAACGCACCGTCGTCGTTGCCGCGCACGGCGCTCTGCACCGCGCACACCACCTTGCTCTTGTCCTTCAGGCGTTGCAGCAGCACCTTGAGGTTGGCGACGTAGGCGGCCTTCTTTTCCGGGCTCCACGCCGGCGGCTTGCGCAGCACCACGCACACCGTGGCCGGCGTCGACGCGCAGCGGGTGAACTTGGGCTGCATGAGGATCTTGCCGGCCAGGGCCTGCACCGCCAGGTCCGGTGCCCGGTAGACGTTCTCGCAGGCTTCGAACATCGCCGAAGAGCGGTTGTCGCGCACGAACACCGCATCGGCGCTGGCGTAGTGCTCGACGATCTTGCTGCTTTCGCCGTGGAACGGCCCGATGCTCTGCGGCAGGTACACCGACGGCACCTTGCTGAGGATCGCCGTTTCCAGTTGCTTGGCGTGCCCCAGCTTCAGCTTGATGTGTTCGAAGGCGCTCTTGGAACGCATGTAGCCGCCGCCGACGCCGACGATCAGATCCGTGTTCTTCAAAAGGTCCGCCAGCGCGGCGTAGGAGCGGTTGAGGAACACCGCCTCCTTGACCCGCCCCAGGCCCTTGGCCGCCATCACCGGCGCATCGAAGCGTTTGTACGGCAGGTAGCTGAAGGACTGCGGGTCGGACGCCACAACGTTGATCGACGTGTCGGCGCCGAAGTTTCGCTGCACCAGGGCGATGGCCAGGTCCACCAAGAGGCCGTCACCGGAGTTGGACGCACTGTAGCCATGCAAGATCGTTACGTTCATAAGCTGATTTCTACTTAACAAGTGGGGGCGCAATACACGTCATAGGTCTGGCGGATCATCAGCTCGGCGCTGAAGCGCTCGCGCACGATCCGGCGGCTTTCAAGGCCCAGGGCGGTCAGCCCCGGCTTGTGGATCCGCATCAGGCGGTCGGCCAGCGCCTGGTGGTCGCCGGCGGGGAAGATGTAGCCGGACACCCCGTGGGTGACCAGTTCCGGCAGGGACGTGCAGTCGCTGGCGATCACCGGCACGCCCATGGACATGCCCTCCAGCGGCACCATCGCGAACCCTTCCCAGCGGCTGGGCACGATCAGCGCATCGGCCTGGCGGTACAAGGCGTGGACTTCGGCCGGGGTCACCCACGGCAGGTACTCGACCCCGTCCATCGGCGGGGGCGCGACCGCGTCTTCGTTGACCGCGCTGCCCACCACCGTGAGCTTGAGGTCGGTGCGGCGCACTTCGGCAAAGGCCTTGAGCAGCACATCGAAGCCCTTCTGGTAGTCGAGACGGCCCACGAACAACAGGCGGATCGGCTCCGCGCCGGCGGCCTTGGGCACCTCGTCCTTGGGCGGTATGCCGTTGTAGATCAGGGTCATGCGCTTGCGGTCGATGCCGAACGCGGCGGCTTTGTCCAGCTCGTAGCGGCTGACGCAGATGATTGTGTCGGTGACGTTCTGCAGCAGCCGCTCGATCAGCGAATAGAGCTTGCGCTTGGCCGGCGAGCCTTCCATCAGGAACGAAAAGGCATGGGGGCAATAGACGATCTTCGGCGACCGCCAGGGCCGCAGAAGCAGGCACACGCAACGACCGATCACCCCGGAAAAAGTACTGTGCAGGTGCACCACATCGGGCTTTTCCTTGAGCATTACCTGCATCAGCCGCCAGGCGAAGCGCAGCATCGACAGCGCATTGCGCCCACTCCTTTCGAAGGTGCGGATCTGCCCTCCGTCGATGCCATGCAGCTCCTGTTTCTGATCCTTGGGCACCAGATAGATCAGTTCGTAGTTCGAGGTTTCGTCGTCGGGCGACGCCGATATCGTGCGGATCACCGTCGCGACGCCGCCTTTTATCGTTTCAGCCACGTGCAGAATTTTTTTCACAACCCACCCACTTCCTTGCCAAATGGAACCGTCGCCCGACTCAGGACTTGTCGGACGCGTATTCGTAGCTGTAGTAACCGTAGCCGCCGTTGCCGTAGTAACTGGCCGCGCGCTTCTCGACGCCGTTGAACACCGCGCCTTTGAGTTCGATGCCGTTCTGGGCGAACCGGCGGATCGTCAGTTCGATTTCCTTGGCGGGGTTCACCGCGAACCGGGTGACGATCAGGCTGATCCCCGCTTCGCGGCCGACGATGGCCGCGTCCGTCACGGCCAGCAGCGGCGGCGTATCGATGATCACCACGTCGTAGCGCTCGCTGAGCTCGGCCAGAAGATCGCGGAAGTTGGCGTGCATCAGCAGTTCCGACGGATTGGGCGGCACCTGCCCGCGGCTGATGAAGTGCAGGTTGTCGACCTCGACCTTGTGGATCGCCTGCTCAAGGCTGCAGCGCTTGACCAAAAGGTCCGACAGGCCATTGGCGATGGGCGTGTTCAGCGTCTTGTGCAGATGCCCCTTGCGCATGTCCGCGTCGATCAGCACCACCCGCTGGCCGCTTTGCGCCATGACCGCCGCCAGGTTCGAAGACACGAACGTCTTGCCGACCTGCGGGCTGGGGCCGGAGATCATGATCCGGTTGTTGGTCGAGTCCAGCCCGGCGAAATGCAGACAGGTGCGCAGGCTGCGGATCGATTCGATGGACAGGTCCGTCGGGTTGCGCAGGGCCAGCAGGTAAGCGGGTTGGGTCTCGGCCTGCTTGGCCCGGACCTTCTTGCTGTCCTCTTCCTTCTGCAGGGCACTGTAGGGAATCGACGCGTACACCGGCAGGCCGAGCTGCTCGATGGCCTCCGGGCCTTCCAGCCCGCGGCTCATCGACTTGCGCACCAGCACCAGCGCCACGCCGACAAAGGCACCGAAGAACGTCGCGATCAGCACGATCAAGGCCTTGCGCGGCTTGATCGGGTTGGTCATGTCCACATCCGCCGGATCCACCAGCCGCACGTTGCCCACCGCTCCGGCGCGGACGATGTCCAGCTCCTGGGCCTTGTTCAGCAATTGGGTGTAGATCTGCGAGGCCACTTCCACGTCGCGGGTCAGGTTCAGCAGTTCCTGCTGGGTGGCCGGCAGGTCCTGCACCTTGCTCTCCAGCGAGCGCTGCTGCTGGGTCAGCTCACCGATCTGGGTCATCAGGGCGCGGTAGGCCGGGTGCTGCTTGGTGAACTTGCGGTCCATCTCCGCCTGCTGCATCTTCAGCTCGGAGAGCTTGGTGTCCAGGCCGACGGCCTGGCCCAGCACCGACTGGGTCTCCAGGGAGATGTTCACGGTCTTGCCGCGGGTCTGGTAGGCGTTGAGCGCTTCGCTGGCCTTGGCCAGGTCGCGCTTGACCTGGGGCAGTTGGCCCTGGAGGAAGTTCAGGCTCTGCGCCGCTTCGGCCGAGGTGCGCTGCACGTTCTGCTGCACGTACAGCGCCGAGATCTTGTTGAGGATCCGCACCGCCTCGGGCGCATCGCTGCTGGCCAGGGCCAGGCGGATGATCCCCGATTCCTTGCCTTGCTCGGCGATGTCCAGGGCGTCCTGGTAGCTCTGGATCGTGACGATGCGTGGGTTGCGCACCACCTCGAAACGGGTGCCGGGGTTGGCTTGCAGCCGTCCGATCAGCCCGGCGACGCCGTCCTGGTCGAAGGCGCTGCCGGCCACGCCTTCGGCCAGCAGGTTGTCGTTGTCGTCCAACAGCTGGAAGCGGTGCTGCTCGCCCGCGATCAGGGTGAGTTTCTTGCCCAGCAGTTCCTTGGGCAGGTCAAGGCGCTCGATGTCCAGGCGCTCGCCGCCCCAGGCGTAGCTGTTGAGGCCGAAGCGCGGGCGCGAGACGCTGTCTTCGCTGTCGCCCCGATAGCGCCGGGCCAGGAAGCCGCCGATCACCGGGAAGGTGTTGGGCGTGACGTCGATGTCCAGGCGCAGGTCGTCGACGGTGCGGCCGATCACTGCCCGGGACTTGATGATGCCGATCTCGGTCACCGACGGCGACTGCCCGCCCAGCATGCTGCTCAGGTCGGAGAACCCGAGCATATCGTTCTTTTTCGGTTCGACCTGGACCAGCGCGTTCGCCAGGTACACCGGCGTCGACAGCACGGCGTAGGCCACGCCGGTCATCATGAAGGCGCCGGTGAAGGCGCCGATCAACCATTTGCGGTCGATCAACGAACCAAAGATGCCGAGGATATCAATGCTGTCTTGATCATTGTCCCGGGTGCCGACTACTGACGGTAACTGCATAAGTCTGTTCTTACCATTCACTGAACTGAAGAATATTCATCAACGCCCGAGGCGTTGCGCCCAAGAGCAAACAGCATCTTCAATCAATGCATGCGCATGAATAAAAGCGGCCTTTCCCTGACGGTACGGATCCGGTATTTCCCGCTCGCTTTGCCACTTGCCGAGCAGAAACACTTTGCCCCTGGCGTGGGACGCGATCTTCAATACTTGTTTTACATGTTCTTTTTCCATGACCAGGACCAAGTCGGCGTCATTGACGATGTCCGACGTGATCTGCCGCGCCCGGAAACCTTCGGCGCTGTGGCCGTGTTCTTCCACCACCTGGCGCGCGGACGCTTCCATGGCTTCGCCGACCCGGGCGGACAGCCCGGCGGACGCGACCGTGACGCCGGCCGGCGCCAGTGCATCACGCAACAACAGTTCGGCTGTCGGACTTCGGCAGATGTTGCCCACGCAGACGACAAGGATCTTTTTGAACAAGGTTTACTTTCCTGTGTAATATCATTCTGCCAATACTGCTCGCGGTCTTAATGAACCCACGAGACATTTCTGCGTTCAGAAATAGATTCGCCCTGTTAATTGAGTGCATTAAGTACCATGCCGCCGGAAAGTCCCCCAACCAGAATTGCCGGACCAAAAATAACTGTGATTTTCACAAGTTGATTCCTGACAAAAAATAACATTCGTGCACTTCGCGCACTTGCGCCTATCGAATCAGATAACGCAAACAACGATTGCTAGTGTCATTTCTCATCAGGAGAGCAGACATGTATTCAGCACATCTCAAACGGCTCGGCGCCCTCGCCTTCTTGCTGCTCGGCGCCAGCGCCCAGGCCCACGCCAGCGAACTGTTTCCGGCCCTGACCGGCACCCGCACCATCGGCGTCCAGGTCAAGATCCAGAACTTCTCTTCCGCCGACGCCGCCCAGATCAAGGCGGCGGGCTTCAGCTTCGTGCGCTTGGGCGTCTGGAGCGACAGCCTGGGTGATCCGGCCTATCAGCGGCAGATCGGCGACGCCTTCGCCGTCGCCCGGGCAGCCGGGTTGCCAGTGCTGATGACCGTGCGCGCCACCCGCCCCCTGAGCGCAGAGCCCGCAGCGGCGGGCGGCGCGTTCGCCGGCGCGGTGACGAGCCTGGAAGCGTCCTACCGCACGCAATTGGTGGCGATCGAGATCTGGAACGAACCGGATCTGGCCACGTACTGGCCGACCGGCAACTTCGACACGACGTTCGCGCCGTTCATGAAAGCCATGTGCCAGTCGCTGCAAGGCAAAATCACATCCACACCCGTGATCGGCTTCGGCTTCGCCCGACCGCCGAGCGCAGGGTCGGCCTCGACCGTTGCGCTGAACAGCATCGTCAGCGCCTACCCCGACTGCCTGGACGCGGTGTCCTATCACCCCTACGGCATGACCGCCGCGCAGATCGGCAATGCCCAGGCGTTCATCCAGCAGAACTTCCACCTGCCGGGGGTCATCAGCGAATGGGGCATCTCGGCGCTCGGCTCCAACGGCGGCCCCGAAGGCCAGGCCAGCAAGATCGGGGCGTTCATCGGCGACGTTAAACGGCTCAACATCCCGTTGACCTCGATCTATGAATGGAAAAACAGCGATTCGGGCAGCAACGACCGGGAACGCAACTTCGGCCTGCTGACCTCCGACGGCCAGCCGAAACCGGCGCAACTGACGGCCCGCACGCAACTGAACGCGCAATAGCCGCCCTCCACCCATCTGTCGCTTTGAACCTGCGGGCGGTTTCGCCATCGAATCCATCGACACCGCGCCCCCGCCTTTCAAACAGCCGTTTTCAGGTTGTTGCCCCGGGGGCCGCCGATCCGCGTTCATGCCCTTGAGCGGCTGTCAGCGCTCGGGTAATGTCATCAGACCCCTAGGACAGAGCACGCTCATGACTTCCAAGCTGGAACAACTGAAACAATTCACCACCGTCGTTGCCGACACCGGCGACTTCGAAGCCATCGCCCGGGTCAAGCCGGTCGATGCGACCACCAACCCTTCCCTGCTGCTCAAGGCGGCCGCCATTCCGGCCTACGCCGAGCTGCTGAACGCCAGCGTCAGCGACTGCAAGGGCGACGTGGGCCTGGCCAGCGACCGCTTCGGCGTCGCGGTGGGCCAGGAAATCCTGAAAGTGATCCCCGGGCGCATCTCCACCGAAGTGGATGCGCGACTGTCGTTCGACCAGGACGCCATGCTCAAGCGTGCGCACCGCCTGATCGAGCTGTACGACAAGGCCGGCATCGGCCGCGACCGCGTGCTGATCAAGATCGCCTCTACCTGGGAAGGCATCCGCGCCGCCGAGATCCTGGAGAAAGAAGGCATCCAGACCAACCTGACCCTGCTGTTCTCCTTCGCCCAGGCCGCCGCCTGCGCCGATGCCGGCGTGTTCCTGATCTCGCCGTTCGTGGGCCGCATCTACGACTGGTACAAGAAGGCCAACGGCAACGAGTACACCGGTGCCGACGATCCGGGCGTGCAGTCGGTGACCCGCATCTACAACTACTACAAGGCCAACGGCTACAAGACCGTGGTCATGGGCGCCAGCTTCCGCAACCTGAGCCAGATCGAACAGCTGGCCGGCTGCGACCGCCTGACCATCAGCCCCGACCTGATCGACAAGCTGGCCGCGGACACCGGCAAGCTGGAGCGTAAACTGGCGCCGGGCCACACCGGCGAAGCCCGTCTGCCGCTGAACGAAGCGCAGTTCCGCTGGCTGTCCAACGAAGACGCGATGGCCACCGAGAAACTGGCCGAAGGCATCCGCCAGTTCGCCCGCGACCAGGAAAAGCTCGAAGCGCTGCTCAAAGCCAAGCTGTGACCGGCTGACGGCCAACGCAAAAAGGGCGAACCCTCACGGGTTCGCCCTTTTTCATTCGTGTGGCAAGGAAGCTTGCTCCCGCCGCCGGGACGGTCAATGCCGCTCGAGCGCGTTCACCAGGTCATGGAACGCCTCACGGTTGGACTCGTTCAGCCCCATGAGGATCTTGTGCGCCTCTAGCACCTTGATCCGCACCACCTCCTCTGACTGGTCCTGATCCGGCAGGTCGTCGAGACACTCCGGACACGGCACAGGGTGGTTGACGATGTTGAACACCTGCTCGAAGCCCATCGACTGCAGCAGACGGGTGATGTCATCGTGGGTGGTGACGACGGTCGGCAACAGGCCGACCTTCTGCCGCGACAGGATGGACAGCTTGGCCAACAGGCCCAGGGTGGTGCTGTCGATACTGCGGGTTTCGGTCAAATCGATCACGATCGCGTTGAAGTTCAACGCGGTGAAGATTTTCTCAATAGTCGCATCCAACGCCGAACACAGGGTCAGGCGTACTTCACCGACGAACTTCAGGACAAAGGTGCCGTCCTGCTCGGCGAACTGGATTCTACCGGTACTCATTGAAGGTTCCTGCTCAACACCAACAGGGCGATATCATCCGGCATCTCCCCGAGCGTGGCCAATCCAAACACCTGGCGCAGACCATCCAGGCTGCCGCCCGCCGTCTTGACCCGTTGGGGCAAGGCGGCTTCTTTTTCTTTGAGTGTGGGCTCTGGCAAAAGATCCAGAATGCCATCAGACATCAGCGTCAGGCTGAACGTCGGCGGCAGCTCCAGCACGTGATCCTCGTAGGTGGCCTCGTTGAAGAGCCCCACGGGCAGCCCGCGGCCCTCGAGGTAGCGCACGCCGTCAGGCGTGTACAGCACAGGCAACGGCAGATGGCCGCCGATGCTATAGGTCAACAAACCGGTCTCCTCGTCGATGACGCCACCGACCATCGTGACATGCTTGCCCAGCTTACAGCTGATCAGTCCCCGGTTGATATGGCCAAGGACTTCCGACGGCTTGAACTCCGGCAGCGTGCCGTTGCGCTTGGACTCGAACAGCAGCCGCGTGGTCATGAACTTCAGCAGCACGGTCACGAACGCGGAGGACGCGCCGTGGCCCGAGACGTCCGCCAGGTAGAACGCCACCCGATGGTCATCGACCCGGAAATAGTCGACGAAATCGCCGGACAGGTACAGGGACGGGATGATCTGGTGTTCGAAGCGCAGTCCGTCGACGCTCCAGGGACTGACCGGGAGCATGTTCATCTGCACCTGGCGCCCGGCGTTCTGGTCTTCCTGCAGCAGGTTCAGGCTGGCTTCGAGCTCACGGTTGGCCTTTTCGAGCTTCTCGCGGTAGCGCTGGTTCTCCAGCAGCAGCCGCGCACGATCCAAGGCCCGGCGCACGGAGTGCTCGAGCACGGCCAGGTCTTCGAGGGGCTTGATCAGGTAATCGGCGGCGCCCAGGCGCAGGGCCTCCACCGCATCGTTCATCACGCCGGCACCCGA
The DNA here is from genome assembly GCF_002113645.1 of Pseudomonas sp. B35(2017). NCBI lineage: Bacteria > Pseudomonadati > Pseudomonadota > Gammaproteobacteria > Pseudomonadales > Pseudomonadaceae > Pseudomonas > Pseudomonas sp. B35(2017). The sequence goes on from NZ_NEIZ01000004.1 coordinate 403,113, forward strand.
TACCACGATCACCGGCGTCTGCGGCGAGCGTTCGGTGACTTGACGGATGAGTTCGAGACCGCCCATCTGCGGCATGCGCAGATCGCAGATGACCAGATCGGGCTTGTCTTGCTCGAATACCTGAAGTCCCTGCTGACCGTTGCCGGCCTGCAGGACGCTGAAACCACTGTCTTCCAAATAGGCCGCGAGGCTCGCGCGCACTACTTCGTCATCATCGATTATCAGCAGCGTGGCACTGGTTTTTGGCATGTGGGCAAACGGCGCCAGAATGGGGTTGGCGTAGCAGGCAGGGCGACAGGCCCGGCGCAGACTACTGGATTCGCTTTCTAGCCTCTCTGTTGCAGCGCTTTCGGACAACGGTCCCGAACGCGATCACACCAGAGGTGCCCTTCTAAGGCGCAGACGGTACTCCCATCCGCGGGGCGTTTCAAGCATGCGCCGATCGCCACCTGACGACTTTGTTTGTCAAATCACAGAGAGTTATAAGAACCCATCCATCCGTAACCCGTTGGAAGGTCGTCGCCATGAAAAAAGGCGGCCTGACGGCCGCCTTCGATGTCCGGCGATCGACGCAGACGATCAGAAATCGTCTTCGACCTGGCCGTCCTTGACCTTGAACTCGCGGTTCTGCAGGTAGGCGTTGCGGATGAAGGTGTACTTGTCGCCGCTGATCAGCTTCTCGCTGGAGAGCAGGCTGGCGCGGGTGTCGACGATGTTCAGGCCGAAGATCGAGTTACGCACCGGCACGTCGTTGATGTAGCGGTAAGGGCCGGTGTAGCTGTCGACGTACTTCGACGGCGCATCGCGCAGGGTGCTCGGGCCCAGCAGCGGCAGCATCACGTAGGGGCCGCTGCCCACGCCCCAGTAGCCGAGGGTCTGGCCGAAGTCTTCGTCGCTGCGCTGCAGGCCCATCTTGGTGCCGACGTCGAAGAAACCGAGCAGGCCGAAGGTGGTGTTGAAGATCAGGCGCGCCGCATCGACGCCGGCGGCGGCCGGCTTGGCCTGCAGGACGTTGTTGGCGAAGTTGGTGACGTCGCCGACGTTGCGGAACATGTTGTGGATGCCGTCTTCGAGGAATTGCGGCGTCACATATTCATAGCCCTGCGCCAGCGGCTTCAGCGCGTAGGTGTCGACGAAATCGTTGAACTGGAAGATCGGACGGTTGACGCTTTCCCAAGGGTCTTCTTCCGTCGCGGCCTGGGCGGCGAACGGGGCCAGCAACACACCGGCACATACACAGATCTGAGCGAGAGGATTGCTCCAGCGCATAAAAGGAAACTCCTTGGATGGGGATGGCGCAGGACGAATCCGCCCCGGCGATATGGGCGCTAGTATAAGCGCAAAAGCCGCTTTGGGCAGGCCGTCGCGCTGACAACGTGCGACATCTCCTACGGCCGCTTTCACCAATGTGTCATCCAACTGTCACCGGCCTCCCCTAGCCTTTGGCTATTTCAGGGACGTTTTCATGCCGCACGCCGAAACCTTGCCCCACTGCGCCTCCAACCTGACCGCCGTGCTGTTCGGGCTCAGCGGCTGCCTGGTGGATTTCGGCGCCCGCGCCCGCCACGGCGAAGTCCTGCAGGAACACACCCAGGCCACCCCCGGCGCCCTGGACAGCCTCGACAGCCTGCAGCGCCAGCGGATTCCCTGCGCCTGGCTCGACGAACTGCCGCCCGCCCTCGCCCACCCCCTGACCGCCGCGTTGCCGTCGTGGATCCAGCCGTCGCAATATTCGGCAACAATCAATCCATGGCCGGCCCCGGGCGCCTGCTGGCAAGCGCTGATGTCCCTGAACGTCGAACGTCTCGACGGCTGCGTGCTGGTCAGCGGCGAACCGCGCCTGCTGCAATCGGGCCTGAACGCCGGGCTGTGGACCATCGGGCTGGCTTCCTGCGGCCCGCTCTGCGGCCTGTCGCCGGAGCAATGGCACGCCCTGGAGCAGAAGGAACGCGAACAGTTGCGCGGCAAGGCGACCCTGCAGCTGTACGGCTTGGGCGTGCACTCGGTGATCGACCATCTGGGCGAGCTCGACACGTGCCTGGCCGACATCAGCCTGCGCAGGCTCAAAGGCGAGAAGCCCTGACCGGGATCATGCACGCGCCTCGAGAGTGGATTAGTCTTAAGGGGAGCCATAGACCTTTGGCGCCCGGCTGCTGTCTATGCCAGTGCCTCTCGACAAAAGGAAACCGCCATGCCCGCCCGCGAACTGCAAGAACAGCTCAACACCCTGCGCGAGCAACTGGAACAGAATCCGCCGCTGTCCGATGCCGAGCGCGAACATCTGCACCAGCTCATGGAGCAGATCAAATCCAAGCTCGATCTGGAGAAATCCACTCAGGACACCAACATTGCCGATGGCGTGAACCTGGCGGTCGAACGCTTCGAGGTCGAACACCCTGCCATCGCCGGCACCTTGCGCAACATCATGAACTCACTGGTCAGCATGGGCATCTGAGCCCCAGCACAAAAAAAGCCCTGCCGTCGCCGGCAGGGCTTTTTCATGTGCGGTGCCTTCACGGGCGCCTTCGTCAGCAGGCTGGCTCCCACCCTGTTTGGCGGTGAACACAGATTCTGGATTCACCGCAGAACCCTGTGGGAGCCAGCCTGCTGGCGATGAGGCCCGCGCGAACACCGCCTGTGGCGAAAGTCTTTACTGGCGAACCAGACGCAGGTTCGGAAACTGCGTGCTTTCGGTGCTGCGGTACGGGTTGATGTCCAGGCCGCCGCGGCGCACGTAGCGGGCATAGACGGTCAGTTTCTCTGGCTTGAGCAACCGTTGCAGGTCGAGGAAGATCCGCTCCACGCACTGCTCGTGGAAGTCCGAATGCTGGCGGAAGCTGACGATGTACTCCAGCAGGCTGGCATGGTCCAGCGCCGCGCCGCGGTACTCCACCACCACGCTGCCCCAGTCCGGCTGGCTGGTCACCGGGCAGTTGGACTTGAGCAGGTGGCTGTGCACGCTCTCCTCCACCACTCGCGAATCGTCGCAACGCAGCAGTTCGGGGCGCGGATGCTCATAGTTGCTGACACGGATGTCCAGGTCGTCGATGCACACGCCCGGCAGCGCGGTGACGCCTTCGGCCTCGACGTCCTTCAGGCTGCGGATCCGCACGCCCACCGGCTTGCCGGCGGCGGCGGACAGGTCCTTGACCAGCGTCGCCTCCAGGCTGGCGGTGTCGGCGAACGGCGTCTGGTTCAGCGAGTTCAGGTACAGCTTGAACGACTTGGACTCGATGATGTTCGGTGAATCCGCCGGGATGCTGAACTCGCCGATCGCCACCACCGGCTTGCCCGACGGCAGCAGCCACGACAGCTCGAAGCAGTTCCAGAAATCCACGCCCTTGTACGGCAGGGTGTCTGCGGTCAGCCCCAGCTCCGCCCATTTGGCGGTACGCGGGATCGGAAACAGCAGGGACGGCGTGTAGGTGGCGATGTATTCGCTGGATTTGCCCAGCGGCGAATGTTCGGCTGCGGGATGCATGGCGGAAACCTGACTGAAGAATCAGCGGATTCTACCAGCCTTTGCCCCCGCCTTTGAGTGCTTACTGACTGACCGTCAGTTTGCCGACCATGCCGGCCTGATAATGGCCGGGGATGTTGCAGGCAAACTCAAGATTGACGGCCTTGCTGAACGTCCAGGTCAACTCGGCGGTTTTGCCGGGCTCCACCAGCACGCTGTTGGGGTCGTCGTGCTTCATGCCCTGCTTCATCGCGCCCATCGCCATGGCGTCGTGGCCCATCGCGCTGTGGTCCATGCCGGCCATGTCGTGGGACATTTCTTTCATGCCCGTAGGCGTGAGCATGCCGCTTTGCTGCATCTTGAGCATTTCCTGCTGATGGCTGGCATGCATCGCCGCATCGCCCAGGTTGAATTCGTGCAGCAGTTGCCCCTTGTTCACCAGCACGAAACGAACGGTCTCACCGGCCTTGACCTCGATGGCCTTGGGATCGAACGACATGTCGCCCATCACCACTTCGATGCTGCGGCTGGCCTTGGCCGCCGGGGCCGGCTGGCCGAAATCGTAGGTGTGCGCCCCGGCCGCCCACACAGGCGAACTCAGCGCCAGCAGACAGGCGGCGACGGTCAGACGGTTGCGCAAAAACATGGTCGTACTCCAACAAAGAAAGGTTCAGCCTGTGGGAAACTCTAGCCCGTCTGCGCTGGCGCGAACCTGACAGGCAGATTACAACTTTGTCAGGTTGGCCTGCGTGGCGACCGTCCACGGTATAACGCCCCGAAACCTCACCCGAGCCGCCCATGAAACTGCTGATCGTCGAAGACCAACCGAAAACCGGTCATTACCTGCGCCAGGGCCTGACCGAAGCGGGGTTCAACACCGAACTTGTGGCCGACGGCAACAGCGGCCAGCAACTGGCGCTGAGCGGCGACTATGCCTTGCTGATCCTCGACGTGATGCTGCCCGGCCGGGACGGCTGGCAGATCCTGCAGGCCGTGCGCGGCGCCGGCCTGGATACGCCGGTGCTGTTCCTGACCGCCAAGGATGCGGTGGAAGACCGGGTGCACGGCCTGGAGCTGGGCGCCGACGACTACCTCGTCAAGCCGTTCGCCTTCTCCGAACTGCTGGCCCGGGTGCGCAGCCTGCTGCGGCGCGGCAGCGCCACGCCCCAGGAGACCAGCCTGCAACTGGCGGACCTGCGCCTGGACCTGATCCGCCGCCGGGTCGAGCGCAGCGGCCAGCGCATCGACCTCACGGCCAAGGAATTCGCCCTGCTGGAAATGCTCCTGCGCCGCCAGGGCGAAGTGCTGCCCAAATCCCTGATCGCCTCGCAGGTCTGGGACATGAACTTCGACAGCGACACCAACGTGATCGAAGTGGCGATCCGGCGGCTGCGCCTGAAGATCGACGACGATTTCCCCAACAAGCTGATCCACACCGTGCGCGGCATGGGTTACGTCCTCGAAGAGCGGGCCGACTGATGCGCAGGCTTTCCTTGAGCGGGCGCTTGGCCTTGCTGTTCGCCGCCTGCACCGCCGCTGTGTCGCTGGTGGCCGGGGTGCTGTTCAGCCGCGCCAGCGAGGCGCATTTCATTGAACTGGATCAGCAGTTGCTCGACAGCAAGCTCATCGGCCTGCGCCGGGCCCTGCAGGACGTGCCGGACCATCAGCGCCAGGCGCGGCTGGCCGACGAACTGAGCCGACAGGCCGACCTGTCGCTGCGCATCAGCGGCAGCGATGGCCAGCGTTGGTACGACAGTTCGGACCGGTTGCCCGAAACGCTGCCCCGGGCGAGCGGCCTGGCCACGGTCAGCGACGACGGCACCGATTACCGGGTGCTGAACGCGGCACTCTATCCGGACAAGGCCGACTCACCACAGCTGACCTTGCTGCTGGACATCACCCATCACCAACACTTCCTGCAACGCATGCAGCACCTGATCTGGCTGACCGTCGGTCTGTCGGCGCTGGCCACCGCGCTGCTCGGCGCCTGGGCCGCGCGCAGCGGCCTGCGTCCGCTGCGGCGCATGAGTGCGGTGGCGCGCGGCGTCTCGGCGCAATCACTCAACGCACGGCTGCCCCAGGAGCAGATGCCGCCGGAACTTTCGGAACTGGCGCAAAGCTTCAACGCCATGCTCGGCCGCCTGGACGACGCCTTTCAGCGGCTCTCGGCGTTCTCCGCCGACATCGCCCATGAACTGCGCACACCGCTGTCGAACCTGCTGACCCACACCCAGGTCACCCTCACCCGACCGCGCTCCATGGAGGACTACCGCGAAGCCCTGCACAGCAACCTCGAAGAGCTGCAATGGATGGCGCAACTGGTCAACGACATGCTGTACCTGGCCAAGGCCGACCACGGTTTGCTGATGCCCACGCGCGAGCCGCTGGAACTGGCCGACGAGACCGACACGCTGCTGGAATTCTTCGCGCCGCTGGCCGAAGACGCCGGCGTGACGCTCAGCCGCGAAGGCCACGGGCGCCTGGACGGCGACCGCGGCATGCTGCGCCGGGCCTTGTCGAACCTGCTGGACAACGCGTTGCGCTTCACCCCGGCCGAGGGCCAGGTGCGCTTGCTGATCGCCGAGCAGCCGACGTCATTGAGGGTGAGCGTGGAAAACACCGGCGAGGGGATTTCGGCGCAGCTGCTGCCGCGCCTGTTCGACCGTTTCTACCGGGCCGATCCGGCCCGCCAGGAAGGCAGCCAGGAACACGCCGGGCTGGGGTTGGCGATCACCCAATCCATCGTCCGCGCCCATGGCGGGCAGATTCATTGCGAATCGGCCCAAGGGTGGACGCGGTTTGTGATCGAGTTGCCGAAGGGGGATTGAGGCCGGCCGTTGCGGCCTCATCGCCAGCAGGCTGGCTCCCACATGGGATCTGTGTCATCCATCCCTGTGGGAACCAGCCAGCCTGCTGGTGATGGCGATCCTGAGGCTCAGGAGTATCTCAAGGCCTGCGCCGGCTCGACCTTCGCCGCCCGCCACGCCGGGTACACGGTGGCCAGGAAGCTCATGATGAAGCCCGCCGAGCAGATCAGCAGCACGTCGCCGCCTTGCAGCTCCGACGGCAGGTTGCTGACGAAATACACGTCCGAACTGAAGATGTGCTGCCCGGTGACCCGTTCGATCCAGCCCACCATCTCGCTGACGTTCAGCGCGGCGATCACGCCGAGCACGCCGCCGATCAGCGTGCCGACGATCCCGATCACCGTGCCCTGCACCATGAAGATCGCCATGATCTGCCGGGGCGTGGCGCCGATGGTGCGCAGGATCGCGATGTCCGCACCCTTGTCGTTCACCACCATGATCAGGGTCGCGATGATGTTGAACGCCGCCACCGCGACGATCATCAGCAACAGCAGGCCAATCATGGTCTTTTCCATTTTCATCGCGCTGAACAGGCTGCCCTGGGTGTGGGTCCAGTCGTCGGCCTTGTAGCCGGCGCCCAGGCCCGTCGCGATGTCGGAGGAAACCTTCGGCGCGGCGTACAGGTCCTTCACCGCCAGGCGCACGCTCTGCACCTGGTTCGGTTCCCAGTGCTGCATCTGCGCGGCGTCGGCCACATGGATCAGGCCCATGGAGCCGTCGAGCTCGGCGCCGACCTTGAACACGCCCACCACGTTCAGGCGCTGCATCCTCGGGGTGATGCCACCGGGTGCGGTGCTGACTTCAGGCACGATCAGGGTGATCTTGTCGCCCACGTTCAGGCGGAAGCGCCGCGCGGTGATCTCGCCGAGCACCACGCCGTATTCGCCCGGCTTCAAGGCATCGAGACGGCCCTGCACGATGTGCTGCGCGACGATCGACACCTTGCCTTCCTGGGCCGGGTCGACGCCGCTGATCTGGATCGGCTGCATCATCCCCTTGTAGGAGAGCATGCCTTCCATTTCGGTGAACGGCACGGCGGCGGTGACTTCAGGGTTCTTCAGCGCGGCGGCGGCCACCGGTTGCCAGTCGTCGATGGGGTTGACGCCGACGATGGTCGCATGGGGCACCATGCCGAGGATGCGCGAGCTCATTTCGCGCTGGAAGCCGTTCATCACCGACAGCACCACGATCATCGCCAGCACGCCGAGGGCGAGCCCGATCATCGAAGTCATCGAGATGAACGAAACAAAGCGGTTGCGGCGCTTGGCGCGGGTGTAGCGCGCGCCGATGAAGATCGATAACGGTCTGAACATTCGCTGGGGCACCGTTTGGGAATAAAAGGCCCGACGCCTTCACCGGCATCGGGCTGCGGGCGTCAGATGGGGGTCAGGCAACCTTCCTGCAGGTGCAGGACGCGATCCATCTGGCGGGCCAGGTTCATGTCGTGGGTCACCACCAGGAACGCCGTGCGCATCGAAGTGCTGAGTTCGAGCATCAGGTCCTGAATGCCCTGGGCGGTGTGGGAGTCGAGGTTGCCGGTCGGCTCGTCGAGCATCACCAGCCCTGGCTTGTTCACCAGCGCGCGGGCGATCGCCACACGCTGACGCTCACCGCCGGACAGCTCGGCCGGCTTGTGCTCCAGACGATGGGCCAGGCCGACCCGCTCCAGCAGCGCCGTCGCACGCTGACGGGCTTCCGGGATCGGCGTCTTGCCGATCAGCAGCGGCATGCAGACGTTCTCCAGCGCGGTGAACTCCGGCAGCAGGTGGTGGAACTGGTACACGAAACCCAGCGCGCGGTTGCGCAGCTGGCCGCGGCCCTTCTCGCTCAGTGCCGAGAGCTCTTCGCCGGCGAGCCAGACGCTGCCCTTGGTCGGCGTGTCGAGGCCGCCCAGCAGGTTGAGCAAGGTACTCTTGCCCGAACCCGACGTACCGACGATGGCCACCCGCTCGCCGGGGAACAACTCCAGCTGCAGATTGGCCAACACTTCCACCGACTCCGGGCCTTCCTCGTAGGATTTGCCCAGGCTGCGGCAGCTCAAGATCGCTTTTTGACTCATGCCCGACTCACTCATAACGTAGCGCCTCCGCCGGCTGGGTGCGTGCGGCACGCCAGGCGGGATACAGGGTGGCGAGGAAACTCAGGACCAACGCGGCGGAGCAGACCATCACCACATCCTGGCTCTGCACCTGCGACGGCAGGTAATCGATGAAGTACACGTCCGCGTTGAGGAACTTGTGACCGATCAGGCCTTCGAGGGCCGAGATCGCGGCGCTGACGTTGAGCGCGGCGAAGATCCCGACCACCGCGCCGATGGCGGTGCCGACCACGCCGATCACAGTGCCCTGCACCATGAAGATGCGCATGATCGTCCCGGGCGTGGCGCCCAGGGTGCGCAGGATCGCGATGTCGCCCTTCTTGTCGTTGACCACCATCACCAGCGTGGAAATGATGTTGAAGGCCGCCACGGCGACGATCAGCAGCAACAGCAGGCCGATCATGGCTTTCTCCATGCGGATCGCCTGGTACAGGTTGCCGTGGGTGCGGGTCCAGTCGCGGGCGTAGTAACGGTCTTCGCCCAGCTGCCGGGCGATGTTCCACGCCTCGCGCGGGGCCTGGAACAGGTCGTCGAACTTCAGGCGCAAACCCTGCACCTGATCCGGCTTCCAGCGGTGCAGCTTCGCCAGGTCCTGCAGGTTGGTGACGCCCAGGTAGCCGTCGATCTCGCCGGCGCCGACGTGGAAGATGCCGACCACCGTGAAGCGTTTCATGCGCGGGAACATGCCGGCCGGGGTCACGCTGACCTCCGGCGCCACGAACGTGATCTTGTCGCCCAGGCCCACGCCGAGCTTGGCCGCGGCCTTGTCGCCGATGACGATGCCGAAGCTGCCCGGGGTCAGGTCGTCGAGTTTGCCCTGCCGCATGAAGTTGTCGATGATCGACACGTTGCGCTCCAGCGCCGGGTCGATGGCGTTGAGCAGCACCTTGGACACCTGACCGTTGTTGGTCAGCAGCCCCTGCATCTGGGTGAACGGCGCGACGGCCGTCACCTGAGGGTTCTGCCTGACCTTGTCGGCCAGGCCCTGCCAGTCGCTGATGGCTTCGCCGGACTCGACGGTGGCGTGGGGCACCATGCCCAGCACGCGGGTGCGCATCTCATGGTCGAAGCCGTTCATCACCGACAGCACCACGATCATCACGACCACGCCAAGGGCGAGCCCGATCATCGAAGTCAGGGAAATGAAGGAGACAAAATGATTGCGACGCTTTGCACGGGTGTAACGCGTGCCGATGAATACGAAGAGAGGTCTGAACATGTCGGGGCTTGTTCGGAGGGAAAAGGAACGTCCTTGTGGCGGGGGTCGATAACCAGCTTTACACTCAGACCACCGCCGCTACCATGGGTTCGCCATGTCGACATTAGATGAAGAAGATCGCCGCGAATACTACCGTATCGAGGACATGATCGCACTGGAAATTAGGCCCCTGTCCGCTCCCGAAGCGGCGGGCGAGGAAGTGTTGCAGGATGCTTCCCCCCTCTTCAACCTGCTCAGCGAACTGCACCTGAGCGAATTCGAGTCGCAGCACCTGCTGCGCCAGATCAGCGAGCGCGACCGCGCCATCGCCGCGTTCCTGAAGACCCAGAACAAACGCATCGACCTGCTCAGCCAGGTGGTCGCCCTGACCGTGCTCGGCCACATCGGCGAGCCGCAGCCGGTGATCATCTCCGAAGGCGGCATCGACTTCCAGCACCCGACGCCCGTGGCCGTCGGCGCGCGGCTGTCGGTCAAGCTGGTGCTGATGCCCCAGGCCCTCGGCCTGCTGCTGCGCGCCCGCGTGACCCATTGCGACCGCAAGGGCGACGGCTATGACGTCGGCACCGAGTTCGAGCACCTGACCGACGCCCAGCGCCAATTGCTCGCCCGCTACATCCTGCAGAAGCAGGCCCAGGAACGACGCCTGGCCCGCGAACAGAACGAATCAGGCATTTGAATTAAGGAAGAACCGTGACCCTCATCTACGGCCACCGCGGCGCCAAGGGCGAAGCACCGGAAAACACCCTGACCAGCTTTCAGGAATGCCTCAAGCACGGCGTGCGCCGCTGCGAACTGGACCTGCACCTGTCCAAGGACGGCGAACTGATGGTCATCCACGACCCGACCCTCAAGCGCACCACCGAGCGGCGCGGCAAGGTCGTCGAGCACACGGCCGCCGAACTGGTGACCTACGATGCGCGCAAGGGCGGCCCGGGCTGGATCAAGCCCTGCCCGATCCCGACGCTGGAAGAGCTGTTCGAGAAATGCGACTTCGAGCACTGGCAACTGGAGGTCAAGAGCGCCTCGCGCACCCGCGCCGCGACCACGGTGCTGGCGATCCGCGAAATGGCGGTCAGGCATGGCCTGCTCGACAAGGTGACGATCACCTCGAGCTCACGGGAAGTGTTGAAGGCAGCGCAGGACCTGGTGCCGGACGTGTCCCGCGGCCTGGTGGCCGAGTACGCCTGGCTGGACCCGCTGAAGGTCGCGCAGAACTACGGTTGCGAGATCCTGGCCCTGAACTGGACGCTGTGCACGCCGGAGCGCCTGCAGAAGGCGCAGCGCCAAGGGCTGCACGTCTCGGTGTGGACCGTCAACGAGCCCGCGCTGATGCGCAGGCTCGCCGACTTCGGCGTTGACAGCCTGATTACAGACTTTCCCGGTTTGGCCACTGCCACCCTCGAGAATTGCTGAAATCGGTCTCCCCGGCCGGCTCAGGCCACCGGCCGGAGCCGCTCAAAAAAGCCGGTTGAGGCCGTCGTACGCCGCTACCCGATAGGCTTCGGCCATGGTCGGGTAGTTGAACGTGGTGTTGACGAAGTACTTCAGGGTGTTGAGCTCGCCCGGCTGGTTCATGATCGCCTGGCCGATGTGCACGATCTCCGAGGCCTGATAGCCGAAGCAGTGAACGCCCAGCACTTCCAGCGTCTCGCGGTGGAACAGGATCTTCAGCATGCCTTGAGGCTCGCCGGCGATCTGCGCCCGCGCCATGCTCTTGAAGAACGCCTTGCCCACTTCGTACGGCACCTTGGCCTGGGTCAGCTCCTGCTCGTTCTTGCCGATCGAACTGATCTCCGGAATGGTGTAGATGCCGGTCGGCACGTCATTCACGAAACGCCAGCTGCCGTTGTCGACGATGCTGCCGGCGGCCGAACGGCCCTGGTCGTGGGCGGCACTGGCCAGGCTCGGCCAGCCGATCACGTCACCGGCGCCATAGATGTTCTGCACGCAGGTGCGGTAGTTTTCGTCGACTTCGATCTGGCCGCGGCTGTTGACCTTGATCCCGATGTTCTCCAGACCCAACTGGTCGGTGTTGCCGGTGCGTCCGTTGCACCAGAGCAAGGCGTCGGCCTTGATCTTCTTGCCGGACTTCAGGTGCAGGATCACGCCGTTGTCCACGCCTTCGACCCGGTCGTAGTCTTCGTTGTGGCGCACGGTGATGTTGTTGTTGCTGAAGTGGTAGCTCAGCGCCTGGGAGATTTCCGAGTCGAGGAAGCTCAGCAGTTGGCCGCGGTTGTCCACCAGCTCCACCAGCACGCCCAGGCCGCTGAAGATCGAGGCGTATTCGCAGCCGATCACGCCGGCGCCGTAGACGATCAGTTTGCGCGGGGTGTGGCCGAGGCTGAGGATGGTGTCGCTGTCGTAGATGCGCGGGTGGTGGAAGTCGATATCCGCCGGACGGTACGGACGCGAACCGGTGGCGATGATGATGTGCTTGGCCACCAGCTTCTCGACCACGCCGTTGGCGCAGACCACTTCGATGGTCTGCTCGTCGGCGAAGCTGCCGGTGCCGAAGAACACATCGACGCGGTTGCGGGCGTAATAGCCGGTGCGCGAGGCGACTTGCTTGGAGATGACCTTCTCGGCGCTTTTCAGCACGTCCGGGAAGGAGAACCAGCGCGGCTCGCCGATGGCCCGGAACATCGGGTTGGTGTTGAACTGCATGATCTGCCGCACGGAGTGACGCAAGGCCTTGGACGGGATGGTGCCCAGGTGGGTGCAGTTGCCGCCGACCTGACGGCGGCTGTCGACCATCGCCACCTTGCGCCCCGCCTTGGCGGCGTTCATTGCCGCGCCTTCTCCCGCCGGGCCGGAACCCAGCACCACCACGTCGTAGTTGTAGACAGCCATGCGTACTCCTCAGAACAGGCCGCGGCGCCAACGGCACCGGCGGCTAAATCACGCCGGATGGCGGCGCGAAGGAACAATTGGGGGCCAGTGAAAAAACCCGGACACAGTCTATAGAAGCGTCAACGCCGCGCACATTAACCCTTGGTCGCGTCGTAGGCTACTTCTGCCTGCACTACAACGCCAGTTTTCGCATTGTCCTCAGTCAGGTTTCCCGCGACTGAGCCGCTCGAAAGCAGGGCTTGCGCGCGTGACGAAACCTGTATCGGCACGAATCACGAAGAATGCACCGACGCCGTGACGTTCGGCATAGTCCCAACCCCGCTCTGGGCCGAGGATCAGCAACAGCGTCGAGAGCCCGTCGGCCATCAGCGCCGAAGGATCAATCACCGTCACGGACGCCAGATCGTGCAGGACGGGCCTGCCGGTGCGGGCATCGAACGTGTGGGAATAACGCTGGCCGTCCTGCCGGAAATAGTTGCGGTAGTCGCCGGAGGTGGAAACGCCGTAGCCGTCGACCTCGATGACGCGTTCCGTCACCTGTCGGTCGTCACGGGGCTCCTCCAGGGCGATGCGCCACGCAGCCCCGTCAGGCTTCTTGCCGCTGGCCTTGAGTTCGCCGGTGGCCTCGGCGAGGTAATCGTGGATGCCCAGGGCTTCGAGCCTGGCGGCGATCGCATCGACCGCGTAACCGGCCGCGATGCTGTCGAAGTCGACTTCGACGGCGGCGTCCTTGCACAGGCGCTCGCCCTCGATGCGCAGATGCTGATGGCCGACACGCTGCCGGGCCTGCGCCAGCGCCGCGTCATCCGGCACCTTTTCCTCACGGCCTTGCGGACCGAAGCCCCACAGGTTCATCAGCGGTTCCACCGTCAGGTCGTAGGAACCTTCGCTCTGCTGCGACAGACGCTCGCCGACCCGAACCAACTCAAGCACCGGCGCCGGCATGGCCTGACAGCCACCGGCGGGCAAGCCGTTGAAGCGCGAGATGTCGGAGTCGCTGCGGTAGGTGGACATCTGCCGGTCGACGCCGGCCAGGATGCCCTCGACTTCGCCGCGCACCTGCGCAGGATCGGGCAGCCCCGGGTGCCGCACGTACTTGACCGACCAGGTGCTGCCCATGGTCGGCCCGCCCAGGGTTTCCAGGGTGTCGCCGGCGCCACAGGCGCACAGCGCACCCGCCAGGATCACAAGCCCAAGCCACCGTCCAGTTAACAATTCTTCATCTCCCCGCAAAACCCCGCCGGCCATTATGAATCAAAGCGCCCGCGCGCTCCGCACGTACGCAACGCCCTCATACAAAATCCAACAGCGAGTATCTGGATATGTCCTCCTCCCCGGGCAAAGGCAAGGCGATCTTTCGCGTTGTCAGCGGCAACTTCCTCGAAATGTTCGACTTCATGGTCTACGGCTTCTATGCCACGGCCATCGCCAAAGCCTTCTTTCCGGCCGACAGCGCCTTCGCCTCCCTGATGCTTTCGCTGGCGACCTTCGGCGCCGGCTTCCTGATGCGCCCTCTGGGGGCGATCTTCCTCGGCGCCTACATCGACCGCCACGGCCGCCGCCAGGGCCTGATCATCACACTGGCCCTGATGGCCGCCGGCACCGTGCTGATCGCCTGCGTGCCCGGCTACGCGACCCTCGGCGTCGCCGCACCGCTGCTGGTGCTGCTCGGACGCCTGCTGCAAGGCTTCTCCGCCGGTGTCGAGCTGGGCGGGGTTTCGGTGTACCTGGCGGAAATCTCCACGCCGGGGCGCAAGGGCTTTTTCGTCAGTTGGCAGTCCGCCAGCCAACAGGCGGCCGTGGTCTTCGCCGGCCTGCTCGGCGTCGGCCTCAACCACTGGCTGAGCCCCGAGCAAATGGGCGACTGGGGATGGCGCGCGCCGTTCCTGGTCGGCTGCATGATCGTCCCGGCGATCTTCATCATCCGCCGCTCGCTGGAGGAAACCCCGGAGTTCCAGGCGCGCAAGCATCGCCCTACCCTGTCGGACATTGTCCGCTCCATCAGCCAGAACTTCGGCATCGTCATCGCCGGCATGGCGCTGGTGGTGATGACCACCGTGTCGTTCTATCTGATCACCGCCTACACGCCGACCTTCGGCAAGGCCGAGCTGCATCTGTCTGACTTCGATGCCTTGCTGGTGACGGTGTGCATCGGCCTGTCGAACTTTTTCTGGCTGCCGGTGATGGGGTCGGTGTCGGACCGGATCGGACGCAAACCGCTGCTGCTGGCGGCGACGATCCTGGCCATCGTCACGGCCTACCCGGCACTGTCGTGGCTGGTGGCGAACCCGAGCTTCAGCCATCTGCTGATCGTCGAGTTGTGGCTGTCGTTCCTGTACGGCTCGTACAACGGCGCCATGGTGGTGGCGCTGACCGAGATCATGCCGGTGGAGGTGCGCACGACCGGCTTCTCGCTGGCCTACAGCCTGGCGACCGCCACGTTCGGCGGCTTCACCCCGGCGGCGTGCACTTACCTGATCCATGTGCTGGACAACAAGGCGGCGCCGGGCATCTGGCTCAGCGGCGCGGCGGTGCTGGGGCTGATTGCCACGCTGGTGCTGTTCCGCGGCAACCGGCACGAACAGCGCGCGGCGCAGGCGGCCGTGGGCGGCGGTGCCTGACCGGCCGCCATCGCCAGCAGGGCTGGCTCCCACAGGGATTTTGCATCGCCACAGCCCCTGTGGGAGCCCGCGCCGCTAGCGATGGGGCCAGCCCAATTGCGACAGGCACACAAACAAAAACGCCCCGACCAAGGTCGGGGCGTTTTCATGTACCGCTAAGGCTTAGCGCGGGAACGCTGGCGGGTTCACGCCGGCCATGTCTTCCATCACGCGGATCACCTGGCAGCTGTAGCCGAACTCGTTGTCGTACCAGACGTACAGAACGACGCGGTTGTCCTGGGTGATGGTCGCCTCGGCGTCCACCACGCCTGCGTGGCGCGAGCCCACGAAGTCGGTGGAAACCACTTCCTGCGAATTGACGAAGTCGATCTGCTTGTGCAGGTCCGAGTGCAGCGCCATGTAGCGCAGGTACTCGTTCATCTCTTCGCGGGTGGCGGCCTTCTCAAGGTTCAGGTTGAGGATGGCCATGGACACGTTCGGCGTCGGAACGCGGATCGCGTTGCCGGTCAGCTTGCCGGCCAGCTCAGGCAGGGCCTTGGCGGCAGCGGTGGCGGCGCCGGTCTCGGTGATCACCATGTTCAGCGCAGCGCTGCGGCCACGGCGGTCGCCCTTGTGGAAGTTGTCGATCAGGTTCTGGTCGTTGGTGTACGAGTGAACGGTCTCGACGTGGCCGTTGACGATGCCGAACTTGTCGTTCACAGCCTTCAGCACCGGCACGATGGCGTTGGTGGTGCAGGAAGCGGCGGAGACGATCTTGTCGTCAGCGGTGATTTCGTTGTGGTTGATGCCGTGAACGATGTTCTTCAGCTTGCCCTTGCCAGGCGCGGTCAGAACGACACGGTCGATGCCCGGGCACTGCAGGTGCTGACCCAGGCCGTCGGCGTCGCGCCACACACCGGTGTTGTCCACCAGCAGCGCGTCTTTGATGCCGTACTGGGTGTAGTCCACCTCGGTCGGGTTCTTCGCGTAGATCACCTGGATCAGGTTGCCGTTGGCGGTGATGGTGTTGTTGGCTTCATCGATGGTGATGGTGCCGTTGAACGAACCGTGCACCGAGTCGCGGCGCAGCAGGCTGGCGCGCTTGGTCAGGTCGTTCTCGGCGCCCTTGCGCACCACGATGGCCCGCAGGCGCAGGCCGTCGCCGCCACCGGTCTTCTCGATCAGGATGCGCGCCAGCAGACGGCCGATGCGGCCGAAACCGTACAGGACGACGTCGGTGCCCTTGCGGGCCGAAGCGTTCTGCTGACCGACCACTTCGGCCATCTCTTCACGCACGAATTGCTCGGCGGTGCGGCCGTTGGCTTCGTTGCGGAACTTGAACGCCAGCTTGCCCAGGTCTACCGAAGCCGCGCCGAGCTTGAGCTCGCTCATGGCCTTGAGCAGCGGGAATGTTTCGTGGACGGAGAGTTCGCTGTCGTCGGCAGCGCGATGGCGGGCAAAGCGGTGGGCTTTGAGAATCGCGATGACAGACTGGTTGATCAGGCTGCGGCCATAGATCGAGCTCACCACGTTGTTGTTGCGGTAGAGCTGACCGATAAGCGGAATCATCGCTTCTGCGAGTGCTTCACGGTCGATCCATTCACCAAGACACTGGTCGGGCTTCTGAGTCACGGGAACCTTCCACATGTAGGGGCAGAAAAAAGGGGCTACATTATGCCGCCGAGTCCCTCGCGTAGCAATGCGCGCCTGTCGCGCAATCGGTAACAAATGACCGGCCGAAAAAAATGCGCCCCTCGCCAGCCCAGCAAAACCGGGGCCTCCAGCGCTGTCAATTTTTCGACACCCAAACAGCCATGTCTGTAACCCTCCGTAACACCCCTGGTTTTCGGCACTACATTTCCACCAAAAAACCGCCCGTTTTTGTCTTTACCACTACATTTTGCCCAAACCGCGCAGATAGACGCAGTCTGCAACTGACAGGCGGCACCCGACGCCGCTACAATTACCGACTTTGTCGCACCGCCTGGAGCCCGACCTTCCGTGCCCGTTCTGCGTCTACCGCCACTCCCTGCCGCGGCAGGTAAACAGCATTGGGGCAACCTGCCCGGTGCCGCCCTGAGCCTGGTGATCGCCGAGGCTGCCAGCGCAGCCAAGCGCTTTACGCTGCTGCTGACCGCCGACAGCCAAAGCGCCGAGCGGCTGGAGCAGGAGCTGAGCTTCTTCGCCCCGGATCTGCCCGTGCTGCATTTCCCGGACTGGGAAACCCTGCCTTACGACCTGTTCTCGCCGCACCAGGACATCATTTCCCAGCGCATCGCCAGCCTGTACCGCCTGCCGGAACTTGCGCACGGCGTGCTGGTGGTGCCGATCACCACCGCCCTGCACCGCCTGGCGCCGACCCAGTTCCTGCTCGGCAGCAGCCTGGTGCTGGACGTCGGCCAGAAGCTCGACGTCGAACTCATGCGCACCCGGCTCGAAGCCAGCGGCTACCGTTATGTGGACACGGTCTACGAGCATGGCGAATTCACCGTGCGCGGCGCGCTGATCGACCTGTTCCCGATGGGCAGCAAACTGCCCTACCGCATCGACCTGTTCGACGACGAAATCGAGACCCTGCGCACCTTCGACCCGGAGAACCAGCGCTCTATCGACAAGGTCGACTCGGTCAAGCTGCTGCCGGCCAAGGAATTCCCGCTGCAGAAGGAAGCGGTGACCCGCTTCAAGGCGCGCTTCCGTGAACGTTTCGATGTCGATTTCCGTCGCTGCCCGATCTTCCAGGACCTGAGCAGCGGCATCACCCCGGCCGGCATCGAGTACTACCTGCCTCTGTTCTTCGAAGAGACCTCGACCCTGTTCGACTACCTGCCCCAGGACACCCAGGTGTTCTCGTTGCCGGGCATCGAGCAGGCGGCGGAAAACTTCTGGAACGACGTGCGCAACCGCTATGAGGAACGCCGCGTCGATCCGTCACGTCCTCTGTTGCCGCCGGCCGAACTGTTCCTGCCGGTGGAAGACTGCTTCGCCCGCCTCAAGAGCTGGCCCCGCGTCACCGCCAGCCAGCAGGAGACGGACACCGGCGTCGGCCGCGAACGTTTCCCCGCTCAGGCATTGCCGAACCTGGCCATCGAAGCCAAGGCCAGCCAGCCGCTGGCGGCCCTCTCCGCCTTCCTCGACGCGTTCCCCGGGCGCGTGCTGTTCACCGCCGAATCCGCAGGCCGCCGCGAAGTGCTGCTGGAACTGCTCGAACGCCTGAAGCTGCGCCCCAAGACCGTCGACAGCTGGCCGGACTTCGTCGCCGGCAAGGAGCGCCTGGCGATCACCATCGCCCCGCTCGACGAAGGCCTGATGCTGGACGAGCCGTCGCTGGCGCTGATCGCCGAAAGCCCGCTGTTCGGTCAACGGGTGATGCAGCGCCGGCGCCGCGAAAAACGCGCCGACGCCAACAACGACGCGGTGATCAAGAACCTCACGGAACTGCGCGAAGGCGCGCCGGTGGTGCACATCGACCACGGCGTCGGCCGTTACCTGGGCCTGTCGATCCTGGAGATCGACAACCAGGCCGCCGAGTTCCTCACCCTGGAATACGCCGAGGGCGCCAAGCTGTACGTGCCGGTGGCGAACCTGCACCTGATCGCCCGCTACACCGGCAGCGACGACGAACTCGCGCCGCTGCACCGCCTCGGCTCCGAGACCTGGCAGAAAGCCAAGCGCAAGGCCGCCGAACAGGTGCGCGACGTCGCCGCCGAACTGCTCGACATCTATGCCCGCCGCGCCGCCCGCGAAGGCTATGCCTTCGCCGACCCGAAGGCCGACTACGCCACGTTCAGCGCCGGCTTCCCGTTCGAGGAAACCCCGGACCAACAGGCCACCATCGAAGCCGTGCGCGAGGACATGCTCGCGCCCAAGCCGATGGATCGTCTGGTCTGCGGCGACGTCGGCTTCGGCAAGACCGAAGTGGCGATGCGCGCCGCGTTCATCGCGGTGCACGGCGGCCGGCAGGTGGCGATCCTGGTGCCGACCACCCTGCTCGCCCAGCAGCACTACAACAGTTTCCGCGACCGCTTCGCCGACTGGCCGGTGACCGTGGAAGTGATGAGCCGCTTCAAGTCGGCCAAGGAAGTCAACGCCGCCGTGGCCGACCTGGCCGAAGGCAAGATCGACATCGTCATCGGCACCCACAAGCTGCTGCAGGACGACGTCAAGATCAAGAACCTGGGGCTGGTGATCATCGACGAAGAGCACCGCTTCGGCGTCCGCCAAAAGGAACAGCTCAAGGCCCTGCGCAGCGAAGTCGACATCCTGACCCTGACCGCCACGCCGATCCCGCGCACGCTGAACATGGCGGTGTCGGGCATGCGCGACCTGTCGATCATCGCCACGCCGCCGGCCCGGCGCCTGTCGGTGCGCACCTTCGTCATGGAGCAGAACAAGAGCACGGTCAAAGAGGCGCTGCTGCGTGAGCTACTGCGCGGCGGCCAAGTCTATTACCTGCACAACGACGTGAAAACCATCGAGAAGTGCGCCGCCGACCTGGCCGAACTGGTGCCGGAAGCGCGGATCGGCATCGGCCACGGACAGATGCGCGAGCGCGAGCTCGAACAGGTGATGAGCGACTTCTACCACAAGCGCTTCAACGTGCTGATCGCCTCGACCATCATCGAGACCGGCATCGACGTGCCGAGCGCCAACACGATCATCATCGAGCGCGCCGACAAGTTCGGCCTGGCCCAACTGCACCAACTGCGCGGCCGAGTCGGACGCAGCCACCACCAGGCCTACGCCTACCTGCTGACGCCGCCGCGCCAGCAGATCACCGCCGACGCGGAGAAGCGCCTGGAGGCGATCGCCAACACCCAGGACCTGGGCGCCGGTTTCGTGCTGGCCACCAACGACCTGGAGATCCGCGGCGCCGGCGAATTGCTCGGCGACGGCCAGAGCGGGCAGATCCAGGCCGTGGGCTTCACCCTGTACATGGAGATGCTCGAACGCGCGGTGAAATCGATCCGCAAGGGCGAGCAACCGAACCTGGAGCAGCCGCTCGGCGGCGGCCCGGAAGTGAACCTGCGGGTGCCTGCGCTGATTCCCGAGGACTATCTGCCGGACGTCCACGCCCGCCTGATCCTGTACAAGCGCATCGCGTCGGCCACCGACGAGGAAGGCCTGAAGGACCTGCAGGTGGAGATGATCGACCGCTTCGGCCTGCTGCCGGAGCCGACCAAGAACCTGATGCGCCTCACCGCGCTGAAGCTTAAGGCCGAACAGCTGGGCATCAAGAAAGTCGACGGCGGCCCGCAGGGCGGGCGCATCGAGTTCGCCGCCCAGACGCCGGTCGACCCGCTGACCCTGATCAAACTGATCCAGGGCCAGCCCAAACGCTACAAATTCGAAGGCGCCACGATGTTCAAGTTCATGGTGCCGATGGAGCGCCCGGAAGAGCGCTTCAATACTGTGGAGGCGCTGTTCGAGCGCCTCATCCCGACAACTGCTTGAAGGACGCCGCATGCGCCTGTTCCGCTCACTGACCTTGTTGATGACCCTGGTCGCCCCCACCGCGTTTGCCGATGACCTGTATCAGGTCGAAATGATCCTGGTGCGCCAGAACGCCGTGCCGGCGATCGTCAGCCGCGCCGCACCGGAAGACTGGGCCGCCGGCGCCCAGCGCCTGGGCGACGACAGCCGGCGCACCCCGGCCCTGGGCGACGTCGCCGCCAAGCTCACCGCCAGCGGCGAGTACAGCGTGCTGATGCACAAGGCCTGGCAGCAGACCCTGGGCGAAGCGCCGGCGAAAGTGGCGGTCAGCGAAGGCCAGGAGCAGTTCGGCCAGTTCCCCATCGAAGGGACGCTGGAAATGAAACTGGGGCGCTTCACCGACGTGAATGCCGATTTCTGGGTCAACCAGATCGACGGCAACGGCATGGTCACGGCCAGCGAACGGCTGAAGCAGGACAGCCACACCAAGAACGGCCAGCTCAACTACCTCGACAACGGCCACCTGGCCCTGCTGATCAAGATCACTTCACTGACGGCGCCTGCGCCTCGCGAAGCGCCTGAAGTCGTGCCGGACTGATCGACGTCGTCATGCCATCGCCCCTGAGCAAACCGCTGGCACCCTCCTGGGTCGGCCGGTTCAAGGAACAGAGCCTGGAACGCGGCCGCCGCTACGCGCTGGAAAACCGGGTGCGGATCGTCGAGGCCGGCGACGCCACCATCACCGCCAGCTGCGAAGGCTCCGGCGGCAACGTCTACCGTCAGATCATTCGCCTGCGCGAGTCGGCAAAGGGCACGCTGCTGATGGTCGACGCCACGTGCACCTGCCCGGTCCACAGCAACTGCAAACACTGCGCGGCGGTCCTTTTGCAGGTGCAGGAAACCCTTGAGTACCCGGCGGCGGCGAAGGACGCCGAACTGCTGGAAAAACTCCAGGCCGTCCTCGAAAGCCGCAGCCCCAAGGCACCGCCCCAAGTGCTGGTGGACAATGTCCAGCCGGTGCCGCGCCTGTGGCTGGCCAGCGTCGAGTTCAGCGCGTTCGAGCCGCGCAACGGCAAGATGCAGCGCTACATTCAGCACCGCGCGGCGCTGTCGTTCAGCTATCTGGACGAGTACGTCAGCGGGCAGAAGAACAGCGACATCCTGATCCGCCAGGAAGCGCAGACGCTGCGGATCAAACGCCACCCGGACATCGAGCAGACCTACCGCGAGCAACTGCGCATCCTCGGGTTCCGCATCGCCACCCGGCAGAGCAAGGCCCTGCCCGAAAGCGCCGGCGAACTCTACGAGATGGTCAACGACAGCGCCTGGCTGACCTTCACCCTCAACGACCTGCCGAAACTGCGCACCCAAGGCTGGGAGCTGCAGATCGACGACGAATTCGGCTTCGACCTCACCGCCGTCGACGATTGGTACGCCACCGTCGAACAGACGCCCGAGCGCGACTGGTTCGACCTGGAACTGGGGATCATCGTCAACGGCGAACGCCTGAGCCTGCTGCCGATCCTGCTCAACCTGATGCGCTCGCACACGGAGATTCTCAACCCGGAACGTCTCGCCCGCCGGCGCGACGACGAATTGATCCTGGTGAACATCCCCCAGCGCAACAGCGAGCATGGCCCCCTGCAAGTGGCCCTGCCCCTGGGCCGACTGAAACCGGTGCTGGCGACGCTCGGCGAGTTCTATCTGCAGGAACCGGGCGAAACCGCCCTGCGCCTGAGCAAGGCCGACGCCACCCGGCTCAATTCGCTGGAAGGCCTGCCGCTGCTGTGGGAAGGCGGCGAGCAGATCCGCAGTTTCGCCCAGCGCCTGCGCGACATCCGCGACTACTCCGCCAAGGCGCCCAAAGGCCTGAACGCGACGCTGCGTCCCTATCAGCTCGAAGGCCTGAGCTGGATGCAGTCGCTGCGTCAGTTGGAGGTCGGCGGGATCCTCGCGGACGACATGGGCCTGGGCAAGACCCTGCAGACACTGGCGCACATCCTCTGCGAAAAGAACGCCGGACGCCTGGATCGCCCGAGCATGGTGGTGATGCCCACCAGCCTGATCCCGAACTGGCTCGACGAGGCGGCGCACTTCACTCCGCAGCTCAAGGTGCTCGCGCTGTACGGCGCCGGCCGCAAAAAGCACTTCGGGCACCTGGAGGATTACGATCTGATCCTCACCACCTACGCGCTGCTGCCCAAGGACATCGAGCACCTCGTCCGGCAACCGCTGCATGTGCTGGTGCTGGACGAGGCGCAATACATCAAGAACCCCGGCAGCAAGGCTGCCCAGGCCGCCCGTGAGCTGAACGCCCGCCAGCGCCTGTGCCTGAGCGGCACGCCGCTGGAAAACCATCTGGGCGAACTGTGGTCGCTGTTCCACTTCCTGCTGCCCGGCTGGCTCGGCGACGTCAAAAGCTTCAATGCCGATTACCGGGTGCCGATCGAAAAGCGCGCCAGCGAAGTCAGGCTTTCGCACCTCAACGGTCGGATAAAGCCGTTCCTGCTGCGCCGCACCAAAGAACAGGTGGCGACCGAGCTGCCGCCCAAGACCGAGATCATCCACTGGGTCGAACTCAACGAAGCCCAGCGCGACGTGTACGAAACCATGCGCCTGGCGATGGACAAGAAAGTCCGCGACGAGATCACCCGCAAAGGCGTGGCGCGCAGCCAGATCATCATCCTCGAAGCCCTGCTCAAGCTGCGTCAGGTCTGCTGCGACCTGCGCCTGGTCAGCGACGCCGCCCCGCCCGCCCGAGGCAGCACGTCGGGCAAGCTGGACAGCCTGATGGAGATGCTGGAGGAACTGCTCGACGAGGGCCGGCGGATCCTGCTGTTCTCGCAGTTCACCTCGATGCTGTCGCTGATCGAAGACGAACTGAAGAAACGCAAGGTGGATTACGCGCTGCTGACCGGCCAGACCCGGGACCGGCGCACGCCGGTGAAGGAATTCCAGAGCGGCAAGCGTCAGATCTTTCTGATCAGCCTGAAGGCTGGGGGCGTCGGGTTGAACCTGACCGAAGCGGACACGGTGATTCACTACGACCCGTGGTGGAACCCGGCAACGGAAAACCAGGCCACCGACCGCGCCTACCGGATCGGCCAGGAAAAGCCGGTGTTCGTCTACAAGATGATTGCCCGGGGCACCGTCGAAGAGAAGATTCAGCACCTGCAGAAAGAAAAGTCCGACCTGGCGGCCGGCGTGCTGGATGGGCGCAAGGCCGGAGACTGGAAGCTGCAGAACGATGACATCGAAGCGTTGTTTGCGCCGTTGCCGGACAAGTTCGACAAGCGCTAGGGCCTTGAACGCTTGCGGGCAACCCCTGTGGGCGTTTGCCTGCAAGCGATGAGGCCGGCACCGGCGGTGTCCTCACTGACGCCATCGCCAGCAGGCTGGCTCCCACAGGGATTTCGGCTGCCCACGGGATCCATGAACTGCAACGCGGCGCAGGGCCGGATTCAGCCCTTGAGCACCCGCGCCAGTGTCGATTTCACCTTGCCCATGCCGTCGTGCAGCGCCTGCTCGATCTCGGCCATGGTGATGACCGCCGTGGTCTTGCCCGCCGCCGGGTTCACCACCAGCGACAGACAGGCGTAGTCCAGTTCCAGCTCACGGGCCAGCGCGGCTTCCGGCATGCCGGTCATGCCGACGATGTCGCAGCCGTCACGCTCCAGGCGCACGATTTCCGCCACGGTTTCCAGGCGCGGGCCCTGCGTGCAGGCATAGACGCCTTGGTCGCTGTATTCGCAGCCCTCGGCCGCCAGCGCGGCAATCAACTGCTGGCGCAGCGGCTCGCTGTAGGGAAAGCTGAAGTCGATGTGGGTGACATGCTCCAGGTCATCGGCGAAGAAGGTGTGCTCCCGGCCGCTGGTGTAATCCACGATCTGGTGCGGCACGCAGAAATGCCCGGTGCCCATTGCCGGATGGATCCCGCCCACGGCGTTGACCGCGATGATCGCTTCGGCGCCGGCCTGCTTCAGCGCCCACAGGTTGGCGCGGTAGTTGACCTTGTGCGGCGGGAAACGGTGCGGGTGGCCGTGGCGGGCCAGGAACAGCACTTCCTTGCCGGCGTACTCACCGATCTGCACCTCGGCCGAGGGCGCTCCATAGGGCGTGTCCAGCGCCAGCGAGCGGCGGATGCTCAAGCCTTCCAGCTGGGTCAGCCCGGTGCCGCCGATAATCGCGTAAACCGTCATAGCGAAGAATCCTTAATCAATCAGTTGAGCGTCTTTGAGCGCGCCGAGGGCGGTGAGCCAGCGCGGATCCTGACGGTAGTCGGTGCTGGCGAACGCCTGCCCGCGCATCCTGGCAATGCGTGCGGACGGCTTGACCTTCAGGCGCTGCGCCGCGCTCAGGGCGAGCTCGGCGGCGGCGCGGTCGTTGCACACCAGGCCCATGTCGCAACCCGCGCTGAGCGCCGCCTCGATTCGGCTGGCGGCATCGCCCACCACATGGGCGCCGGCCATTGACAGGTCGTCGCTGAAGATCACGCCGTCGAACTGCAGCTCGCCGCGCAGGATGTCCTGCAGCCAGCGACGGGAGAACCCGGCCGGCTGCGCGTCGACCTGTGGGTAAATGACGTGGGCCGGCATTACGGCGGCCAACTGTTTGATCAGCTTGGCGAAAGGCACCAGATCCTTGGCGCGGATCTCGTCGAGGCTGCGCTCATCGTTCGGAATCGCCACGTGGGAGTCCGCCTCAGCCCAGCCATGGCCGGGAAAGTGCTTGCCGGTGGCCGCCATCCCGGCGCTGTTCATGCCGCGGATGAAGGCGCCGGCCAGCAGCGCGGCACGCTCGGGATCCCCTTCGAAGGAACGGGTGCCCACCACGGCGCTACGCTGGTGATCCAGGTCGAGCACCGGCGCGAAGCTCAGGTCGAGCCCCACCGCCAGCACTTCGGTGGCCATGACCCAGCCGCACTGTTCGGCCAGGTATTCGGCGTTCGGGTTATCGGCGATCGCCCGCATGGCCGGCAGCCGCACGAAGCCCTGACGCAGACGCTGCACCCGGCCGCCCTCCTGGTCCACCGCCAGCAACAGGTCGGGACGCACCGCGCGGATCGCCGCGCTCAGCTCCCGCACCTGACGCGGGTGTTCGATGTTGCGGGCGAAAATGATCAGGCCGCCCACTTCGGGCTGACGCAACAGTTGGCGATCTTCGGCCGTCAGCCAGGTACCGGCGACGTCCACCATCAACGAGCCTTGCAGGCCAGCAGTCATAGGAATTCCTTGATAACGAAAAACTCGCTCCACGGACAACCGCCGCCCGGGGCATTGCCCGGCGGGTCGGCGATTTCATCGGGGAACGGGTTCAGAACGAGAGTCGGCATGGGCGGCTAGCTTAGCGGATGTCCGCCGCCGCGCCCACCCGTTTGGTCAGGCCTTGGCGGCCACCGGGGCGGTTTTGCTGCGGGGGCGCAGTTGCGCGGCGGCCATGGCGTCATCGGTGACGCCGCTTTCGGCGCGCATGCCGGCGGCGAGGAACGGCACCATCAGACGCATCACCTGCTCGATGGACGTGTTGATGCCGAAATCGGTTTCGGCGATGGCGCGCAACGCCTTGATCCCGGACATGCTGAACGCGGCGGCACCGAGCATGAAATGCACGCGCCAGAACAGCTCGATGGGCGGAATGCGCGGAGCGGCCTCGTTGACCAGCAGCATGTAGCGGCGGAACACCTTGCCGTACATGTCTTCGAGGTAACGGCGCAGGTGCCCCTGGCTCTGGCTGAAGGCCAGGCCCAGCAAGCGCATGAAGATCGACAGGTCGTTGCCGCTGCGGGGCTGGACCACCAGGGCCTGCTCGACCAGGATCTCCAGCAGTTCCTCAAGGGATGCCTTGTGCTCCGGCTTGGCCTGGCGGCGCTCCAGCTCCTTGTCGAGGCTGATGCAGAACGGCCCGAGGAACCGGGAGAAGACCGCCTGGATGAGCGCCTTCTTGGAACCGAAATGGTAATTCACCGCCGCCAGGTTGACCCCGGCCTTGCTGGTGATCAAACGCAACGAGGTTTCGGCGAAACCTTTCTCCGCGAACAATTGCTCGGCAGCATCGAGAATGCGTTCAACGGTTTCCGACTGGGCCATGGCTACTCCGCCTGACAAACACTTGTTTGAAACATACGTTTCAGCCCATGCCTTGTCAAGCCTGCCGGTTCGTTTTGAGAACGGTCGGTCAGGTATTTAACCACACAAGGCCGCGCCTTTGACGGGCGCCGTCGCCGACCGTCCGGCGGGCTGCCGAAAAACGAGCATTGCCAAGCCTCTCCCACTGTATATAATCCCAGTCACTGTATAAAAAGACAGAGCGATCAATATGCTTAAGCTGACGCCACGCCAAGCCGAGATTCTGGCCTTTATCAAACGCTGCCTCGAAGACAACGGCTACCCGCCGACCCGCGCGGAAATCGCTCAGGAACTGGGCTTCAAGTCCCCCAACGCCGCCGAGGAACACCTCAAGGCCCTGGCCCGCAAGGGCGCGATCGAGATGACGCCCGGCGCTTCCCGCGGCATCCGCATTCCCGATTTCGAAGCCAAGGTCGACGAATCCACACTGCCGATCATCGGCCGCGTGGCTGCCGGCGCCCCCATCCTGGCCCAGCAACATATCGAAGAGTCCTGCAACATCAATCCTGCCTTCTTCCATCCGCGCGCCGACTATCTGCTGCGCGTGCACGGCATGAGCATGAAGGACATCGGCATTTTCGACGGTGACCTGCTGGCGGTTCACACCACCCGGGAGGCCCGCAACGGCCAGATCGTCGTGGCCCGGATCGGTGACGAAGTGACCGTCAAGCGTTTCAAGCGCGACGGCAGCAAGGTCTGGCTGATCGCCGAAAACCCTGAGTTCGCCCCTATCGAAGTCAACCTCCAGGACCAGGAACTGGTCATCGAAGGTTTGAGTGTCGGCGTGATCCGCCGCTAAAGGAGGCTGTATGCAGTTCCCTCACACACCTCAGCAAACCCAACTGCCATTGTTCGAAGCTTTTTTGGCGCAACCGATGGCGCCAGTCCTGAAGGACATCGTCGAGCGTCCCTGGAATGCCGCCCCCGAAGCCTTCAGCGAACTGTCACTGCGAGGCGCTGCCGGGAACTGCCTGAACCTGCTGGCCCCCATTCTTCGTGACCTGAGCGAAGAGCAGGACGCCCGCTGGCTGACCTTGATCGCGCCACCCGCAAGCCTGACCCAGGCCTGGCTGCGGGATGCCGGCCTGAACCGCGAACGGATCCTGCTGCTGCAACCACGCGGCGCCCAAAGCGCTCAGCAACTGGCCTGTGAGGCATTGCGCCTGGGGCGCAGCCACACCGTGGTCACCTGGCTCAACCCTCTCAGCCCTGGCTCACGACAACAGCTTATCGGCGCCGCCCGTGCCGGGGACGCTCAAAGCCTGAACATTCGATTGGGTTGACTGAGCGAGGAACGCTCTGTTTCAAGCTCCGGGCCTCTCCAGGGACAGAGAAGCCCGACCGACGGGATCAATGCAGAACCCGTGGCCCTTCCTCTTTGTCGAACTCGCCTTCGACCATGCGACCTGCCATCTGGACACCGACGCTGAGCATCGCCTTGGCGATTTCCACGTGCTGACCCTGAAGGAACGCCTTGGCATCCTCGGAGAAATCCAGAGTCACCAGGGAGCCTTCATCTTCGGCCCTGCGCAGTTCGATTCGGCCGTCTGGTAACTCGACAATCTCTAGAAAGGACGTTGGCATATGGGTCTGTTCTCCACGAAAGGCAGCGATTATATAGAGATCGTCAAGGCTTCGCTCGGGATCTTGACCAGCAGCATGTTGGCTGCCACCCGTGCCCCGCAGCCCGTCAGCACTCGTTCAGTCCTTCGCGGAAGCGAATCGCCAATTCCTTGAGATTCTGCCGCCAGGCTTCCAACTCTTCCCGGCCCAGCTCTGCAGGCGCCTCTTCCTCATCCAGGTTAACCGCCTGAATCAACGGCTGCGTCACATCCCCCTTGGGCTTGTGCGGCACCCGAGGCGGCTGGAACATGGCCGAATGCGCAGCCAGCAGCTTCGCCAGCCAGGTTTCCGGATTGCCCGCCAGCTCGATCATCTCGGCCAGTTCCGGAATCGCGATCGACTCCAGCACATCGCGGTTCAGCAACGCTTCCGCCCGTGACGCACCTGCCTGCGGCAGCCGGTAGAAACCGGCGATCTCATGGCAGAGCCCCAGCAACGCACCGTACAGGTGAAACAGCGCCGACTCGCGCCCGGCCTGGATCAACGCCAACGCGTTCATGGCCCGCCCTTCTTCGGCCCTGGCCAAGGCCTCCAGCGACAAACCGGCAAAATAGATTTTCTGGTTGGTACGGGTATAGAGCTCATGTGCCATGCCGGCAGTCCCCACATCGAAATGATTGCGTCACACAGGTCGGACAGTGTCATGGATCATCCGATGCGTCCGCAAGCACAAAACAGAAAGGCCGGATGAAACCTTGGGTTCCATCCGGCCTTCGCGTTCAGATCGCGACAATGCCGGGCTATTGCCCGATCAAGCCTTGGCTTTCGCCGGGCGCTTGTCTTCGACCGTCCACTTGCCGCCGTCGTAGTACGCCTTCCAGCCGGTCGGCTTGCTGTCCACTTCGGACTGCACGTACTGCTCCTTGGTCTTGCGGCTGTAACGGATCACCGTCGGCAGGCCGTCAGGGTCTTTCTGCGGCGCTTCGCACAGGAAGTGGTACTTCGGATCGATCTCGTCCTTGTGCGGCAGGATCTCAAGCACCAGCGGCGCGCGCGTCTCGCGGTTCTTCGGGAACTGGCTGGCGGCCAGGAACAGACCGGAAGCACCGTCGCGCAGGATGTAGGTATCATCGACCTTTTCGCACTTGAGCTCAGGCATCTTCACCGGGTCCATCTTCGGCGGCGCCGCGTCACCGCTCTTGAGCAGCTTGCGGGTGTTCTTGCAGGTCGCATTGGTGCAACCGAAGAACTTGCCGAAACGACCGGTCTTGAGCTGCATCTCGCTGCCGCACTTGTCGCATTCCAGGCTCGGGCCTTCATAGCCCTTGATGCGGTAGCTGCCCTCTTCGATCTCGTAGCCGGCGCAATCCGGGTTGTTGCCGCAGATGTGCAGCTTGCGCTTCTCGTCGAGCAGGTAGGCGTCCATCGCTGTGCTGCAGATCGGGCAGCGATGCTTGCCGCGCAGCACCAGGGACTCCGATTCGCCCTCGTCGTCCGCCGCGATTTCGTCGCCCGGCACCAGGTTGACGGTGGCCTTGCAGCGTTCCTTCGGCGGCAGGCTGTAGCCCGAGCAGCCGAGGAACACACCCGTGGACGCAGTACGGATCTGCATCGGACGGCCGCAGGTCTGGCACGGAATGTCGGTCATCACGGGCTGGTTGGCGCGCATGCCGCTGTCCGGGTTCTCTGCCACCTCAAGCTTCTTCTTGAAGTCGCCGTAGAACTCGTCCAGCACGTTCTTCCAGTCGCGCTCACCTTCGGCCACGTCGTCGAGGTTCTCTTCCATGCCGGCGGTGAAACCGTAGTCCATGAGGTTCGAGAAGCTCTCCGAGAGACGTTCGGTGACGATGTCGCCCATCTTTTCCGAATAGAAACGACGGTTATGCAGGGTCACGTAACCGCGATCCTGAATGGTCGAAATGATCGCCGCATAAGTCGACGGACGGCCGATGCCGCGCTTTTCCATTTCCTTGACCAGGCTGGCTTCCGAATAGCGGGCCGGCGGCTTGGTGAAGTGCTGGGACGGATCGAGCTTGATCAGCTTCATCGCGTCGCCTTGAGCCATGTCCGGCAGCACGTCGTCATCGCCGGGCTTGGCGATCTGCGGCAGGACCCGGGTGTAGCCGTCGAACTTGAGGATGCGGCCCTTGGCGCGCAGCTCGAAGTCGCCGGCCGCCACGCTGACGGTGGTCGACAGGTACTGCGCCGGAAGCATCTGGCAGGCCAGGAACTGGCGCCAGATCAGCTCGTAGAGGCGCTCGGCGTCGCGCTCCATGCCCGACAGCTTGCTCGGTACGGTGTTGGCATCGGACGGACGGATCGCTTCGTGAGCCTCCTGGGCGCCTTCCTTGCTGCTGTAGACGTTCGGCGACTCCGGCAGGTACTTCTTGCCGAACTCGCTTTCGATGTAGGTGCGCGCCATCGCCACGGCATCGGCCGACAGGTTGGTGGAGTCGGTACGCATATAGGTGATGTAGCCGGCCTCATACAAGCGCTGAGCCATCATCATGGTCTTCTTCACGCCGAAGCCCAGGCGGTTGCTCGCGGCCTGCTGCAGGGTGGAGGTGATGAACGGCGCCGACGGCTTGCTGCTGGTCGGCTTGTCTTCGCGCTTGACGATGCTGTAGCTGGACGCCTTGAGCTTCTCCAGCGCGGCCAGGGTCTGGGCCTCGTTCAGCGGCTTGAAGGCTTCACCCTTTTCGCGGGCCACTTCGAAGCGCACGGTGGAGCCCTTGGCGGTGCCGAGGTCAGCGTGCACCTCCCAGTACTCTTCCGGGTTGAAGGCACGGATCTCACGCTCGCGCTCGACCACCAGCTTCACCGCCACCGACTGCACGCGGCCGGCGGACAGGCCACGGGCGATCTTGGCCCACAGCAGCGGCGAAACCATGTAGCCGACGACGCGGTCGAGGAAACGGCGGGCCTGCTGGGCATTGACGCGGTCGATGTCGAGCTCGCCCGGCTCCGAGAAGGCGTCCTGGATCGCCTTCTTGGTGATTTCGTTGAACACCACGCGCTTGTAGCGGCTGTCGTCACCGCCGATGGCTTCGCGCAGGTGCCAGGCAATGGCTTCCCCTTCGCGGTCCAAGTCCGTCGCCAGATAGATGGTGTCGGCGTCCTTGGCGAGGCGGCGCAGCTCTTCGATGACCTTTTCCTTGCCCGGAAGGATCTCGTACTTGGCTTTCCAGCCGTGGTCGGGATCCACACCCATGCGCGAAACCAGCTGCTTGCGCGCCTTTTCCTTCGGCGACAGCGCGGGGGCCTCGCCGGCGGCGGCCTTGCCGCGCTTGGCGGCAGGCTCCTTGGTGGCGCTAGCCGAACCGCTGGTGGGCAGGTCTCGGATATGGCCGATACTCGACTTCACCACGTATTGGTTGCCCAGATACTTGTTGATGGTCTTGGCCTTAGCCGGGGATTCCACAATGACCAGCGATTTGCCCATGGATCGGAAAATTCCTGAATTCTAGAAGTGAAAGGCGGTTGGCGCCTGACGCGGCACCGCTATATATAGTGGCTACAAGGTGAGGTCAAGCGCAGGGTTCTGCGCGCACTCGCCTCACGGCCCGGTAAAAATGCTCGGTTCGGCCTGCACCAAAGCAAAGCGTGGCACCTGCTCGCCGTCAACCTCGACGGACTCCAGAAACATGCTCAAGGGACGTACCCAGAAGCCGTAATCGCCATACAGGGCTTGGTAAAAGACCACTTCCTCTTCGGTCTCGGAATGCCGCGCGACACTGAATACGCGGTACTGCGGACCTTTGTAATGCTGGTACAGCCCAGGTTGTATCGGCATGCTTCGGCCCTCACTCAAATCTTTTCAAAATAAAAACAAAAAAACCGCAAAAACAAAAACCGGGGCACTGGGCCCCGGCTTCCGTCGACGAGTCGCTTAAACGCGTTCGAAGACGGTGGAGATGCCTTGGCCAAGACCAATGCACATGGTGGCCACCCCGAAGGTGCCGCCATTCTGCTTCATCACGTTGAGCAAGGTGCCGGAAATCCGTGCACCGGAGCAACCGAACGGGTGACCCAGGGCGATCGCGCCGCCGTGCAGGTTAACCTTCTCGTTCATCTTGTCGAGCACTTTCAGGTCTTTGAGCACTGGCAGGGCCTGTGCCGCGAACGCTTCGTTGAGCTCGAAGAAGTCGATGTCATTGATGCCCAGGCCCGCACGCTTCAGGGCTTTCTGCGTGGCCGGCACCGGGCCGTAGCCCATGATCGCCGGGTCCACGCCCGCCACCGCCATCGAACGGATCACCGCCATCGGCTGGATGCCCAGATCCTGTGCGCGCTGCGCCGACATCACGATCATGCACGAGGCACCGTCGGTGATCTGCGACGAAGTGCCCGCCGTCACGGTGCCGCCCTTCGGGTTGAAGGCCGGCTTCAGGGTCGCCAGGCTTTCCAGGGTGGTTTCCGGACGAATGGTTTCGTCGTAGTCGAAGGTTTTCAGGAAACCGTTCTCGTCGTAGCCCTGCATCGGGATGATCTCATCCTTGAACTTGCCCTCAACGGTCGCCTTGTGGGCGAGCTGGTGGGAGCGCAGGCCGAAGGCGTCCTGCTGTTCACGGGTGATGCCGTGCATCTTGCCGAGCATTTCGGCCGTCAGGCCCATCATGCCCGAAGCCTTGGCCGCGTACAGCGACATGTGCGGGTTCGGATCGACGCCGTGCATCATGCTCACGTGACCCATATGCTCGACGCCGCCCACCACGAACACGTCACCGTTGCCGGTCATGATCGCTTGCGCTGCGGTGTGCAGGGCGCTCATCGACGAACCGCACAGGCGGCTGACGGTCTGGCCGGCCGAGGTGTGCGGGATCTGGGTCATCAGCGACGCCATGCGCGCGATGTTCCAGCCTTGCTCCAGGGTCTGGTTCACGCAGCCCCAGATCACGTCCTCGACTTCCGCCGGGTCGACCTTGGTGTTGCGTTCCAGCAGTTTGCTGATCAGGTGCGCCGACATGTCTTCGGCGCGGGTGTTGCGGTGCATGCCGCCCTTGGAGCGGCCCATCGGAGTACGACCGAAGTCGACGATCACGACGTCTCTAGGATTCAAGCTCATACGTTCACTCTCACTCTAGTTTGGGGGCGCTTAACCGAAGAAGCTCTGGCCGTTCTTGGCCATTTCGCGCAGCTTCGCGGTCGGGTGGTACAGCGCGCCCAAGTCAGCGTACTGGTCGGCCAGGGCAACGAACTCGGCAACACCGATCGAATCGATGTAGCGCAGCGCACCGCCACGGAATGGAGGGAAACCGATGCCGTAGACCAGGCCCATATCGGCTTCGGCGGCGGTTTCGACGATGCCGTCTTCCAGGCAACGAACGGTTTCCAGGCACAGCGGGATCATCATCCAGTTGATGATGTCTTCGTCGGTGACTTCGCGCTGCTCGTAGACGATCGGCTTGAGCACTTCGAGCACCGACGGGTCGGCGACCTTCTTCTGCTTGCCTTTCTTGTCGGCCTCGTAGGCGTAGAAGCCCTTGCCGTTCTTCTGGCCCAGGCGCTTGGCTTCGTACAGCACGTCCACGGCCGAACGACGGTCGTCCTTCATGCGGTCAGGGAAGCCGTCAGCCATCACGTCACGGCCGTGGTGGCCGGTGTCGATGCCGACCACGTCCATCAGGTAGGCCGGGCCCATCGGCCAGCCGAACTTTTCCATGACCTTGTCGATGCGCACGAAGTCCACGCCGGCGCTGACCAGCTTCGCGAAACCGCCGAAGTACGGGAACAGCACGCGGTTGACCAGGAAGCCCGGGCAGTCGTTGACGACGATCGGGTTCTTGCCCATTTTCTTGGCGTAGGCAACGGTGGTGGCGACGGCCAGCTCACTGGACTTCTCGCCACGGATCACTTCCACCAGCGGCATCATGTGCACCGGGTTGAAGAAGTGCATGCCGACGAAGTTTTCCGGACGCTTGAGGGCCTTGGCCAGCAGGCTGATGGAAATGGTCGAGGTGTTGGACGCCAGGATGGTGTCCTCCTTGACCTGGTCTTCCACTTCGGCCAGCACGGCTTGCTTGACCTTCGGGTTCTCGACGACCGCTTCGACCACCAGATCGACGTGGCCGAAATCGCCGTAGGACAGCGTAGGACGGATGCCGTTGAGCACTTCAGCCATCTTCGCTGCGGTCATGCGACCCTTGTCGACGCGGCTCACCAGCAGCTTGGCCGCTTCGGCCAGGCCTTGCTCGATGCCGTGCTCGTTGATGTCCTTCATCAGGATCGGCGTGCCTTTGGAGGCCGACTGATAGGCGATGCCGCCACCCATGATGCCGGCGCCCAATACGGCGGCCTGCTTCACGTCCTGGGCGATCTCATCGTAGGCCTTGGCCTTTTTCTTCAGTTCCTGATCGTTCAGGAACAGGCCGATCAGGCTCTGCGCAGCGGAGGTCTTGGCCAGTTTGACGAAGCCGGCGGCTTCGACTTCCAGGGCCTTGTCGCGACCGAAGTTCGCGGCTTTCTGGATGGTCTTGATCGCTTCGACCGGGGCCGGGTAGTTCGGACCGGCCTGACCGGCCACGAAACCCTTGGCGGTTTCGAAAGCCATCATCTGCTCGATGGCGTTGAGCTTGAGCTTGTCCAGCTTCGGCTGACGCTTGGCCTTGAAGTCGAACTCGCCGGAGATGGCGCGCTTGATCAGTTGCACAGCGGCGTCGTGCAGCTTCTCGGGAGCGACCACCGCGTCGACGGCGCCGACCTTCAGCGCGTCTTCAGGACGGTTTTCCTTGCCGGCGGCGATCCACTCGATGGCGTTGTCGGCACCGATCAGGCGCGGCAGGCGCACGGTGCCGCCGAAGCCCGGGTAAATGCCCAGCTTGACTTCCGGCAGACCGATCTTGGCCTTGGTGGACATGACGCGGTAATCGGCCGCCAGGCACATTTCCAGACCGCCGCCCAAGGCGATGCCGTTGATCGCGGCCACGGTCGGCACGTTGAGGTCTTCGAAATCGCTGAAGATCTTGTTGGCTTCGAGATTGCCAGCAACCAGCTCGGCATCCGGCAGCTTGAAGTTGTCGACAAATTCGGTGATGTCGGCGCCGACGATGAAGACGTCCTTGCCACTGCTGACGATCACGCCCTTGATCGAAGCATCTGCCTTGATGGTGTCCACGGCCTGACGCAGTTCGTTCAGGGTAAGACGGTTGAACTTGTTGACGGACTCACCCTTGAGGTCGAAATTCAATTCGACGATGCCACTTTCAAGAGCTTTAACCGTGATGGCTTTACCTTCGTAAATCATCAACTGATCTCCACGATATGGAAGCTGAACAGTACACGTCGGACGCAGGCAACCGGCTCGCAGGACGTTTTTTTCGTCGATGCTGACGCCAATCCACCCGGCACACCCGCCAACGCGATAGTCGGGAATCTGTAGGAGCAGTCTGCAATACAAACGCTCAATTCATACGCCCGTTTGATTTGGGTACGCCACATTCACGGAATTTCCGACAATTGTCAATCGCCCGAAATACCGGTTCAAACGCGACCTTACGGTCATTTCCGTAGGACACAGGCCACCGCTCACGGTTGCATGTGAGTACATTCATAAGATCAATCATTAGAAAAGTCGCCCTAATTCCCGGCGAGCCCCGCACAACGGGCTACGCTCTCGGGAGGACGCAGGAAAACAGCCGCATCCAGGCGAACGAACAGGATCGCGCTACGCCCCAGAAGATTTTCCGGCCTGCCTGGCCAACCCCGCCCGATGAATCATGTCGGGCTTTTTATTGCGCGTCTGCCGGACGTTTCGCACCGTTGCGGCACGAAACGTCCCTGGATCACGCCAGCGCTTTCAGCGTGGCGTCTATGTCCTGCAAGACGCTGGCCTCGCCTTTCTCGCCCCAATACAGGGCGATCATCTGCTTATCTGCCTCGACCTTGAAGACATTGGCCGGCAACTTCAGGAAATGATCGAGCAGCGCCGGGTCTTCGCAGGCCTCCTGCCACTGATTGACCCAGACCCCGGCAGACTTCTGCCAGTAGGCCCAGCACGCAGGCCGGCTGCCGCGCCGCGGCCGGTGGTACTGCGCGCACGGGCTCGGCGGCTCCTGCGACAGCCAGTGCGGCCATTCCTGGGGCGCCAATTGCATGGCCAGGCCCAGGCGCCGCGCCTCCATGCGCAGGGCCATGCGACCGCTCTGCACACGTGACGGGCGCAACCATGCCAGCGGACTCAACACCACCAGCAGGATTGACACCACCAGCCAGACCGTCATATCTCTACTCCCGTTTTTGGATGAGCCCATTGCTTCAGTTCGGAACCAATGCGCTTGAAACCAGCCATACTTAACACTATCGAATCCTCTGGAGGCGCCACCATGCCCTACCACCACATCCTGGTCGCCGTCGACCTGACCGAAGAATGCGACCCCGTGATCCACCGCGCCCGCGAGCTGTCGGTGAGCAACGGCGCCAAGCTGTCGCTGGTGCATATCGTCGAGCCGATGGCTATGGCCTTCGGCGGTGACGTGCCGATGGATCTGTCACAACTGCAACAGCAGCAGTTCGACCAGGCCAAGGAGCGCCTGGAGCGCCTCAAGCACAAGTACAGCGAGCTGGAAAGCGCCAACTGCCACCTGACCTACGGCCAGCCGCGCCAGGAAATCCACCATTTCGCCAAAGAGCAGGAATGCGACCTGATCGTGGTCGGCAGCCATGGCCGGCACGGCCTGGCGCTGCTGTTGGGTTCGACCGCCAACGATGTGCTGCACGGCGCGCCGTGCGATGTGCTGGCGGTGCACCTGATCAAGCGCTGAGTTTCTCTCCAGCGTCCAACCCGGATGCGAAAAGCCCGGCGCCCATCACTGGACGCCGGGCTTTTCCGTCTGCGGGGCGGTCAGGCCTCCAGTTCGGCCCAACGCTCCACCAGGGCGTCCAGCTCCGCCTGCAGGCGCTCCAGCGACGCCAGCACTTCAGCTGTCTCCGCCGGCGGACGCTGGTAGAAGCCGGCTTCGGCCATTTCGGCCTCCACGGCGGCGATCTGCTGCTCCTTGGCGTCGATGTCGCCCGGCAGCGCTTCCAACTCGCGCTGCAGCTTGTAGCTCAGTTTCTTCTTCGCGGCCGGTGCCTCGGCCACCGGGGCCGCCACCGGCGCAGGCTCGGCCTTGACCACCGCCGAGTTCAGGTCGGCCTTGCCCGACTTGCTCTCGGTCACGCCCAGCAGGCGCGGCGAGCCGCCCTGGCGAATCCAGTCCTGGTAACCGCCGACGTACTCGCGCACCTTGCCCTCACCTTCGAACACCAGGGTGCTGGTGACGACGTTGTCGAGGAACGCCCGGTCGTGGCTGACCATCAGCACGGTGCCGCTGAAGGTCAGCAGCACCTCTTCGAGCAGTTCGAGGGTTTCCACGTCGAGGTCGTTGGTCGGTTCGTCGAGCACCAGCAGGTTGGCCGGCTTGCTGAACAGCTTGGCCAGCAGCAGGCGCGCCCGCTCACCGCCGGACAAGGCCTTGACCGGCGTGCGCGCACGCTGCGGGCTGAACAGGAAGTCGCCGAGGTAGCTCAGCACATGGCGGCTCTGGCCGTCGATCTCAATGAAGTCGCGGCCTTCGGCGACGTTGTCGATGACGGTCTTTTCCAGATCCAGCTGATGGCGCAGTTGGTCGAAATAGGCCACGTCGATCTTGGTGCCCTCCTCGACCGTGCCGCTGCTCGGCTGCAGGCCGCCGAGCATCAGTTTGAGCAAGGTGGTCTTGCCGGTGCCGTTGGCGCCCAGCAGGCCGATGCGGTCGCCGCGCTGCAGCACCATCGAGAAGTCGCGGACCAGGAACGGGCCGCCCGGGTGGGCGAAGCTGACGTTCTCCAGCACCATCACCTGCTTGCCGGACTTCTCGGCGGTCTCCAGCTGGATGTTGGCCTTGCCGGTGCGTTCGCGGCGCTCGCTGCGCTCCACCCGCAAGGCCTTCAGGGCACGTACGCGGCCTTCGTTGCGGGTGCGGCGGGCCTTGATGCCTTGGCGGATCCAGACTTCTTCCTGGGCCAGGCGCTTGTCGAACAAGGCGTTGGCGGTCTCTTCCGCCGCCAGCACGGCTTCCTTGTGAACGAGGAAGCTGGCGTAGTCGCCGTTCCAGTCGATCAGCCCGCCGCGGTCCAGCTCAAGGATGCGGGTGGCGAGGTTCTGCAGGAAGGAACGGTCGTGGGTGATGAACAGCACCGCGCCCTGGAAGTCCTTCAGCGCCTCTTCGAGCCAGGCGATCGCGCCGATGTCCAGGTGGTTGGTCGGTTCGTCGAGCAGCAGCAGGTCCGGCTCGGACACCAGCGCCTGCGCCAGCAGCACACGGCGACGCCAGCCGCCGGACAGCTCGGCGAGGGTCTTGTCAGCCGGCAGCTGCAGACGGCTCAGGGTGCTGTCGACCAGGGTCTGCAGGCGCCAGCCGTCACGGGCTTCGAGGTCGTGCTGAACGTGCATCAGCTTTTCCAGATCGGCGTCGGTGACGATGTTCTGGCTCAGATGGTGATACTCGGCCAGCAGCGCGCCGACGCCGTCGAGGCCTTCGGCAACCACGTCGAACA
This sequence comes from Pseudomonas sp. B35(2017), assembly GCF_002113645.1. Taxonomy (NCBI): domain Bacteria; kingdom Pseudomonadati; phylum Pseudomonadota; class Gammaproteobacteria; order Pseudomonadales; family Pseudomonadaceae; genus Pseudomonas; species Pseudomonas sp. B35(2017). Next base: position 441,840 of record NZ_NEIZ01000004.1, read on the forward strand.
CCGTCCGTTCGTCGGCCACCGGCAATTCCTGCGGCAATTCGCCGATCTTCAGACCGGGTGCACGCCATACCGCGCCGTCGTCAGGCTTCTGGTCGCCCTTGACCAGTTTCATCATGCTGGACTTGCCGGTGCCGTTGCGGCCGATGATGCAGACCCGCTCACCACGGGCGATCTGCCAGGACACCTTGTCCAACAACGGCATGGCGCCGAACGCAAGGGACACATCGCTGAATTTGAGCAGGGTCATGAGCTTCTCCAAAAACCGGGCGCGCATTCTACCTGAATCGGGGCTCCAGCAGGCCGGCAATTTCACCGTCGAAGCACTCTGCATAACATTTGTTGCGATCTTGCGGCTCAAGCCCGGCAAAGCTTTCGCCGCCTGCTGGCAAAAGGCTAAGCTACAGACAATTCAGCGTCGGTCCTTGCCGGCGCTTGTCCTGTTTTCATGTGCCCGGATGTCTCATGCGCAGTCGCCTTTTCAGTGTCTTGTCCTGCTTGCTGCTTTCCGCCGCTGCCGCCCAGTCCGCCCAGGCGGTGGATCTGTCCACCCAACGCCAGTACTACGATGAGGCCAAGCGCGCCTTGGCCAAGGGCGATACCGGCCCGTACTTCCGCTACAGCCAGGCCCTGGCCGATTATCCGCTGGAACCCTACCTGGCCTACGACGAACTCACCGCCCGGCTGAAGACCGCGAGCAACGCCGAGATCGAGAAATTCCTCGCCGAGCACGGCGACCTGCCCCAGGCCAACTGGATGAAGCTGCGCTGGTTGCGCTGGCTGGCCGAACGCGATGACTGGGCGACCTTCGTCAAGTACTACGACCCGAAACTCAATTTCACCGAACTGGACTGCCTGAACGCGCAGTACCAGATCAGCCACAACAAGAAGGCCGAGGGCTATGCCAACGCCGAGAAACTGTGGCTGACCGGCAAGTCCCAGCCCGCCGCCTGCGACGCGCTGTTCGGCATGTGGGCCGCCGAAGGCCAGTTGACCGAGCAGAAGCGCTGGGAACGGGCGAAACTCGCCGCCCAGCACCGCAATTACCCGCTGGCCAACAGCCTGGTCAACGGCCTGACCACCCTCGCCCCGCGCGGCCGCCTGCTGGTGGACGTGGCGCAGAAGCCCGAATTGCTCAACCAGCCTTCGCGCTTCATTCCTGCCGATGAGCCGATGTCCGACGTGGTCAGCCTCGGCCTGCGCCGCCTCGCCCGCCAGGATCCGGACAAGGCCATGGCCCTGCTCGACGGCTACGCCAGCAGCATGCATTTCTCCCGCGACGAAAAGGTCGCGATCGCCCGGGAAATCGGCCTGACCCTCGCCCGCCGCTTCGACAGCCGCGCCCTGGACGTGATGACCCAGTACGATCCGGAACTGCGCGACAACACCGTGTCGGAGTGGCGCCTGCGCCTGCTGCTGCGCCTGGCCCGCTGGAACGACGCCTACCAGCTGACCCGCCGCCTGCCGCAGGACCTGGCCACCACCAACCGCTGGCGCTACTGGCAGGCCCGTAGCCTGGAACTGGCGCAACCGCAGAACCCGGAAGCCCAGACCCTGTACAAGAACCTGGCCCGCGAGCGGGACTTCTACGGTTTCCTCGCCGCCGACCGTTCCCAGTCGCCCTACTCGCTGGTCAACAAGCCGCTGGTGCTGAGCCAGGCGACCATCAACAAAGTGCGCAATACCCCGGGCGTGCGCCGGGCACTGGAATTCCACGCCCGCGGGCAGATCGTCGACGGACGGCGCGAGTGGTATCACGTCAGCCGCCATTTCAGCCGCGACGAAATGGTCGCCCAGGCCAAGCTGGCCTACGACCTGAAATGGTACTTCCCGGCGATCCGCACCATCAGCCAGGCCCAATACTGGGACGACCTGGACATCCGTTTCCCGATGGCCCACCGCAACACGCTGGTGCGCGAAGCCAAGGTGCGCGGCCTGCATTCGAGCTGGGTGTTCGCCATCACCCGCCAGGAAAGCGCCTTCATGGACGACGCCCGCTCGAGCGTCGGCGCCAGCGGCCTGATGCAACTGATGCCCGGCACCGCCAAGGAAACCGCACGCAAGTTCAGCATCCCGCTGGCCTCGCCGCAGCAGGTGCTTGACCCGGACAAGAACATCCAGCTCGGCGCCGCCTACCTCAGCCAGGTGCACAGCCAGTTCAACGGCAACCGCGTGCTCGCCTCCGCCGCCTACAACGCCGGCCCCGGCCGCGTACGCCAATGGCTGCGCGGTGCCGACCACCTGAGCTTCGATGTCTGGGTCGAAAGCATCCCGTTCGACGAAACCCGTCAGTATGTGCAGAACGTGCTGTCTTATTCGGTGATCTACGGCCAGAAGCTCAATTCGCCGCAACCGCTGGTGGATTGGCACGAGCGCTACTTCGACGATCTGTGAGCCGAAGCTGCAATCCCGTGAAATGAAAATGCCCGCATCCGATGCGGGCATTTTTCATGGCGTCCTACCGAGCCGTTGGGTCAGTCGGTTACCGGGGCAGTCGAATCAAGAACACCATCGCTGAACTGCAGCGCCGCCAACCGCGCATACAGCGGATTGCCGGCGATCAGTTCCTGGTGCGTGCCGATCGCGACCAATTTGCCCTGATCCAGCACGGCGATCCGGTCGGCGTTTTTCACTGTGGCCAGCCGGTGGGCGATCACCAGTGTGGTGCGGTTGCGCATCAGGCTCGGCAGCGCCTGCTGGATCAGGTGTTCGCTCTGGGCGTCGAGGGCGCTGGTAGCTTCATCCAGCAGCAGGATCGGCGCATCCACCAGCAATGCACGGGCGATGGCCAGCCGTTGGCGCTGGCCACCGGACAGGCCCAGCCCGCCGTCGCCCAGGTGCGTGCGGTAGCCCTCGGGCATCCGCTCGATGAAGTCGTGGGCGTGGGCGATCCGGGCGGCCTCCCTGACTTGCTCCGGTGTCGCGTCGGGACAGCCGTAGCGGATGTTGTCCTCGACGCTGCCGAAGAACAGCGCCGGGCTCTGCGACACCAGCGCGAAGCAGCGGCGCAGGTCCAAGGGATCCAGACTTGTGAGCGGCACGCCATCGATCAGGATCCGGCCAGCGTCAGGGTCGTAGAAACGCAGCAGCAGGTCATACACCGTGGACTTGCCGGCGCCTGACGGCCCCACCAGCGCCAAGGTCTCCCCCGCCCTGACCGTCAGGCTCAAGCCGTCGACGGCGAAGCTGTCGGGACGCGAGGGGTAGGAAAACCGCACATCCTGCAAGGCCAGTTCACCCTTGACCCGCTCCGGCAACGTCACCAGGCCGTTGGCCGGCGGCTGGATGATGTTCTCCGAGCGCAGCAGCTCGGCGATGCGCTCGGCGGCACCGGCCGCCCGCTGCAACTCACCGATCACCTCGCTCAATGTGCCGAAGGCGCTGCCGACGATCAGGCTGTAGAACACGAACGCCGCCAGCTCGCCGGCGGAGATGCGCCCGGCGATCACGTCCATGCCGCCCACCCACAGCATCACCGCCACGGCCCCCAGCACCAGCACGATCACCAGGGTGATCAGCCACGCCCGCTGGAAGATCCGCTTGCGCGCCGTGTCGAACGCCTGCTCGACGGTGGCGGCGAAGCGCTGTTCGTCCTGCACCTGGTGGTTGTAGGCCTGCACGGTCTTGATCTGGCCCAGGGTCTCGGACACGTAGCTGCCGATGTCGGCGATCCGGTCCTGGCTCAGGCGCGACAGGTTGCGCACCCGTCGGCCGAAGATCAGGATCGGCGCAATCACCAGCGGCAAGGCGATCACCACGATGCTGGTGAGCTTGGGGTTGGTGATGAACAACAGCACGATCCCGCCCAGCACCATCAGCAGATTGCGCAGGAACAGCGACAGCGACGAGCCGATCACCGATTGCAGCAGCGTGGTGTCGGCGGTCAGCCGGGACTGGATCTCCGAGCTGCGGTTGTTTTCGTAGAAGCCCGGGTGCAGGTAGACCAGATGGTTGAACACCTGCCGGCGGATGTCGGCCACGCAGCGCTCGCCGATCCACGACACCAGGTAGAACCGGGCGAAAGTGCCCACGGCCAGCCCGAGCACCAGCAGCATGAACAGGCCGATGGACTGGTTGAGCAGGTGCGGCGACTGGGTCATGAACCCTTGATCGACCAGCAGGCGGATGCCCTGCCCCATCGACAGGGTGATGCCGGCGGTGACGATCAGCGCCAGCAAGGCGCCGAACGCCTGCCAGCGGTACGGCGCCAGGAACCGGTTGGCCAGGCGCAGGGCCCGGCGGTGTCGCGGGGAAAGCATCGGGATCATTCGGGTTCACGTCTTGTGCAGGTGAATGGGATCAGCCTACACGCTGAAATGGGGTGGAACTGTGCGAATCACAACGAGTCAGGTTAATTATGACCGCCACGACTAGAGGCTAGACGCTATTGGTCTAATCTCACGGTTGAGACACACCGCCATTTCTGTTTGAGTGGAGATGCCGTCCCGGACAGACCGCAGGGAGTTGTCACAGCCTGGTCACCTGACGGTTTTACCCTAGGCACACAACCTGATGAGGAGACAGGCCATGTCCTTGCAAAACAGCAGCGACGACAAGATTCAAGTGATCCGCACCAAGCCCGGTCAAGCTCTGGGTTGCTCGATCATCGATGAGGACGGCCGCGAAGTGCCGATCACCGAAGAGATGATCCAGAAGGCCTGCCGCGAACTGGATCAGCGATTGGTCAAGCCTGCCGAACAAAAGTGATGTCGCCACCGTCTTCCTGACCCGGCCCTGATGGCCGGGTTTTTTATGCCTGCCGGCCAAGGGCCGCGACGCACTCACTGACGCCATCGCCAGCGGCCTGGCTCCCACATCGGTTGCGGCGCAGACCGACACGGTGGGAGCCAGCCTGCTGGCGATGAAGCCGCCCCGGTTCATCAGACCGCCACAGCCCCCAGCGCCGCCACGATCTGCCGCAGGGCCGGGGACTCCCCCTCGATCCTGACCTTGAGCCCTTCGATCTCGCGCCGCACCGGATACCCCTTGCGCAACGCATCGAACGCCGCCCGCTGCGCGCCGACATCGTCCACCAGGCTGCGCCGGAAGTCCGCATCGTCCCGGCGCGGGTCGTACACGCCGCGGCACAGCGCCGCCAAGGCCCAGGCCGGGTCGGTGTCGGCATGCAGGGTCATCTGGGCCAGCCACGGCGCCGGCAGCAAGTCTTCGAGACGGATGCTGGCCGGATGACCGATGACGTCGCAGTAGGCCTGGTAGATCTGCGCGGTGCCGCGCTGCTTGCCGTCGAGGCTGTAGCCGGCGATGTGCGGCGTCGCCAGCACGCAGAGGTCGGCCAGCGCCAAGTCCACCTCGGGCTCGGCCTCCCAGACGTCGAGCACCGCTTGAAGGTCTTCGCGGGCCAGCAGCACCTCGCGCAGTGCGGCGTTGTCGATCACCGGGCCGCGGGCCGCGTTGATCAGCCAGGCGCCGGGCTTGAGCCGCTGCAGACGCCCGCGGTCGAACAGGTGCCAGGTCGCGCCGTCGCCGGTGCGGGTCAACGGGGTGTGCAGGCTGATCACGTCGCACTGCTCGATGATCTCGTCGAGGCTTGCATAGTCGCCGCCCTCGGCAGCCTGGCGCGGCGGGTCACAGACCTTCACGTTCCAGCCCAGGCCCTTGAGCACCTTGACCAGACGCCCGCCGACTTGGCCGGCGCCCACCACGCCATAGGTGCGCCGGCTCAGGTCCGCGCCTTCGATATCGGCGAGGGTCAGCAGGCTGCCGAGCACGTAGTCGACCACGCCCCGGGCGTTGCAGCCGGGGGCGCTGGACCAGGCGATGCCGGCTTCGGCGAAGTAGTCGAGATCCAGATGATCGGTGCCGATGGTGCACGTGCCGACAAAGCGCACGTGGCTGCCTTCGAGCAGGGCCCGGTCGACGTTCGTCACCGAACGCACCAGCAGGACATCGGCCTGTTCGACCGTGGCGCGGTCGATGGCCCGGCCCGGCACCCGGCGGATCTCGCCGAAACCGGCAAAGAAGGCATCGAGCAGCGGGATGTTTTCGTCGGCGACAATCAGCATGGCAGGGGCTCCTTGGGCGGATCGGCAGTGTAGGCGCTGACACTGCGATGAGCCAGCGGACATTGCGCGCCCTGAGCCCTCCCGCCCCATGCCGCAATTACAAATCCCCAACACGGGATTTTTCCTGACCGATGCGTCAGCGGCGTAGAATGCGCCGCCCTGCGCATCAACCCTTGGACGCTTTGCCTGTGAACTCCGTGACCCAACGCCCCGCCGCCGTTTCCCCCGACCGCCCCGCCCGGATCCGTCTGGAGCTCAAGAGCCTGCTCGGCCTGGCCCTGCCGATCATCATCGCGCAACTGGCGACCACCGCCATGGGCTTCGTCGATGCGGTGATGGCCGGCCGCGTCGGGCCCCGGGACCTGGCGGCCGTGGCCCTGGGCAACTCGATCTGGGTGCCGGTGTTCCTGCTGATGACCGGCACCTTGCTGGCGACCACCCCGAAAGTCGCCCAGCGCTTCGGCGCCGGCACCCACGGCGAAATCGGTCCGCTGGTGCGCCAGGCGCTGTGGCTGGCGCTGGCGGTGGGGCTGATGGCGACCGCGATGCTGGTCTGCGCCGAGCCGATCCTGCACCTGATGAAGGTCGATCCGGAGCTGATCGGCCCCTGCATGCAATACCTGCACGGCATCGCCAGCGGCCTGCCGGCGGTGGCGCTCTACCATGTGCTGCGCTGCTTCAGCGACGGCCTGGGCCGCACCCGCCCGGCGATGGTGCTGGGCCTGTGCGGCCTGGCGCTGAACATTCCGCTGAACTACGTGTTCATCTACGGCCATTTCGGCATGCCGGCCATGGGCGGCGTCGGCTGCGGTTGGGCCACGGCGATCGTGATGTGGGTGATGGCGCTGGGCCTGGCCGGTTACGAGCGCTGGGCGCCCGCCTACAAATCCAGCGAACTGTTCAGCCGTTTCGACTGGCCGCAATGGGCCGTAATCAAGCGCCTGCTGGCCATCGGCCTGCCGATCGGCATCGCCGTGTTCGCCGAGTCGAGCATCTTCGCCGTGATCGCCCTGCTGATCGGCAGCCTGGGTGCCACGGTGGTGGCCGGGCACCAGATCGCGCTCAACGTCAGCTCGCTGGTGTTCATGATCCCGTATTCGCTGGGGATGGCCGTGACCGTGCGGGTCGGTCAGGCCCTGGGGCGCGGGGAGCCGCGTGAGGCGCGCTTCGCCGCCGGGGTCGGCATGGGCAGCGCGCTGGCCTACGCGTGCCTCTCGGCGAGCATGATGCTGTTGCTGCGCGAGCCGATCGCGGCGATCTACACCGCCGACCCGACGGTGATCCACATCGCGGCGATGCTGATCGTGTATTCGGCGCTGTTCCAGTTCTCCGACGCGATCCAGGTCACCGCCGCCGGGGCGCTGCGCGGCTACCAGGACACCCGGGTGACGATGATCCTGACCCTGTTCGCCTACTGGGGCATCGGCCTGCCGGTGGGTTACGCCCTGGGCCTGACCGACTGGCTCGGCGAGCCCCGTGGCCCGAGCGGCCTGTGGCAGGGCCTGATCGTCGGCCTGAGCTGCGCGGCGCTGATGCTGTCGGTGCGGCTGATCCGCAGCGCCCGCAAGCGCATTCGCACCGGCCATCCGGCGGGCTGAGGCCCGTTCAGCCGAAACAAAAAACTGTGGGAGCCCGCCTGCCGGCGATGGCGGCAAGTCAGTCAACTTGATGTTGAACCGACTGCCTCATCGCCAGCAGGCTGGCTCCCACAGTGGGTTTTGAGCCCTTACCGGGTTCAGCCTTGCTTCTTGCGGATCCAGTACAGGTAGGTGCCGGCCTCTTCGTGCTGGGCCACCAGTTCGTGGTCGAGGAACGTGCAGAACTTGGGGATGTCGCGGCGGGTCGAGGGATCCGTGGCGATCACCTTGAGCAGGCCGCCGGGCACCAGGTCGCGGATGTGCTGGTGCAGCATCATCACCGGTTCCGGGCAATTGAGGCCGGTGGCGTCGAGGGTGCCGTCCACCGGGGTATCGATCATTTCACTCATGGTTCACTCCTGAAGCAGGCCGGCATTGTCGCGCATTGCCGGGCGCGTGGCGAGCGAGCGGCCCCCCGCCGGGCGGCAAAGGCCCCTCGCCACCGTGTTCATTTCCGTCATCCACGGGATTTGGGCTTTTTCGTGTCGTGCCGGCGCAAGTGGCAGGTGACTTCCTCGCGGTCGTGGTACAGCTGCTTGCAGCCGATGTCGACCTTGACGCCCCGGGCCTTGAAACCGTCGGCGATGCGTTCGAGCAGGCGTTTGACTTCGGCGTAGCGCTGCTTCATCGGCAGCTTGAGGTTGACCACCGCTTCCCGGCAGTGGCCCTCGCCGACCCATTCCTCGAGCATCGCTGCGTTGCGGGCCGGTTTTTCGACGATGTCGCAGACCATCCAGTCCACCGGCTGCTTGGGCTTGAAGGTGAAGCCGTCGGCCATCAGGTGCTGCACCAGGCCGGTGTCCATCAGGCTTTGCGCCATCGGGCCGTTGTCGATGGCCGTCACCAGCATGCCCCGGTTCACCAGTTGCCAGGTCCAGCCGCCCGGCGCGGCACCCAGGTCGACGCCGGTCATGTCGCTGTGCAGGCGCTCTTCCCATTGGTCACGCGGGATGAAGTGGTGCCAGGCCTCCTCCAGCTTCAGGGTCGAGCGGCTCGGCGCCTCCCGGGGAAACTTCAGGCGCGGAATGCCCATCGGCCACATCGCCGAGTTGCCGGCGTCGGCCAGGCCGAGGAACACTTCGCGGCCGCTCTTGAAGGTCAGCAGCAGGCGCGGCTTGCCGGCGTCGTCCACCAGCTTGCCGGCGCCGGTCAGCGCCTTGCGCAGAGGGGCCTCGAATTTCTTGCAGAAGTTCGACAGCTCCTTGCCGTCGTTGGTGTCGAGCACTTCCAGCCACAGGCTGCCGCACACCGGAAACTCCGCCATATGCGCGAGGATCACGCTGATGCGGTCGGTTTCCGGCAGATCGATGAAGACACCGCGGGCCCATTGGCGCGGGAAGATCAATTCGGCGAAGCGCTGGCCACGCATCAGCCGCTCGGCGCCGTCGGCTTCGCTGCACACGAACTCGGCGCAGGCGCTGGACGGCTTGGCCTTGGCGTAGCCGGCCACGTTCAGCCGGGCGGCGAGGTCGGAAATCTCGGAGCAGACTTCGCCTTCGAAGCCTGGCCGGCAGTGCATGAATAGGGTGTTCATTGAATCTCCTGGGCAACTGGCAATGGGTCGATGCGCAAACTTGCCCTGTAGCAAAGCCTGTCACGAAAACCGGCGCATGATAGCCGAGTTCGGAACCTTGGTTCTGTCTATAGAGTCGAGTGATTAGCCAGCTACCGGAAACGGGGCTAGGTTTAAAGCTCAGTTCGTCCCCTCAATCCGTAGCCGTGCGGATTCAAAGGAGTGATCGCAATGCCGTCCCTCGATAGCCTGAACACCCTCAAGACCCTGCCGGTCGACAGCAAGACCTATCACTATTTCAGCCTGCCGGAGGCCGCCAAAAGCCTGGGCGACATCGACAGGCTGCCGATGTCGCTCAAGGTGCTGCTGGAAAACCTGCTGCGCTGGGAGGACGGCAAGACCGTCACCGGCGCCGACCTCAAGGCGATCGCCGCCTGGCTCAAGGAGCGCCGCTCCGACCGTGAGATCCAGTACCGCCCTGCCCGTGTGCTGATGCAGGACTTCACCGGCGTGCCCGCCGTGGTCGACCTGGCGGCGATGCGCGCCGCCGTGGCCAAGGCCGGCGGCGACCCGCAGCGGATCAATCCGCTGTCGCCGGTGGACCTGGTGATCGACCACTCGGTGATGGTGGACAAGTTCGCCACCGCCAGCGCCTTCGAACAGAACGTCGACATCGAAATGCAGCGCAACGGCGAACGCTATGCGTTCCTGCGCTGGGGCCAGAGCGCCTTCGACAACTTCAGCGTGGTGCCGCCGGGCACCGGGATCTGCCACCAGGTCAATCTCGAATACCTGGGACGCACGGTGTGGACCCGGGACGAGGACGGCCGCACGTATGCCTTCCCGGACACGCTGGTCGGCACCGACTCCCACACCACCATGATCAACGGTCTGGGCGTGCTCGGCTGGGGCGTCGGCGGGATCGAGGCGGAAGCGGCGATGCTCGGCCAGCCGGTGTCGATGCTGATCCCGGAGGTCATCGGCTTCAAGCTCACCGGCAAGCTCAAGGAAGGCATCACCGCCACCGACCTGGTGCTGACCGTGACCCAGATGCTGCGCAAGAAAGGCGTGGTCGGCAAATTCGTCGAGTTCTACGGCGACGGCCTCGCCGACCTGCCGCTGGCCGACCGTGCGACCATCGCCAACATGGCCCCGGAATACGGCGCCACATGCGGATTCTTCCCGGTCGATGACGTCACGCTGGACTACCTGCGCCTGTCCGGCCGCCCCGCCGAGGTGGTCAAACTGGTCGAGGCCTACACCAAGGCCCAGGGCCTGTGGCGCCTGCCCGGCCAGGAGCCGCTGTTCACCGACAGCCTGGCGTTGGACATGGGCAACGTCGAAGCCAGCCTCGCAGGTCCCAAACGGCCGCAGGACCGGGTGGCGCTGCCCGATGTCGGCCAGGCGTTCAGCGACTTCCTCGATCTGCAGTTCAAGCCCGCCAGCAAAGACGAAGGCCGCCTCGAAAGCGAGGGCGGCGGCGGTGTGGCGGTGGGCAACGCCGACATGGCCGGCGAAACCGACTACGAGTACGAGGGCAGTACCTATCGCCTGAAAAACGGTGCGGTGGTGATCGCCGCGATCACCTCCTGCACCAACACCTCCAACCCCAGCGTGATGATGGCCGCCGGCCTGCTGGCGAAAAAAGCCGTGGAAAAGGGCCTGACCCGCAAGCCGTGGGTCAAGAGCTCGCTGGCGCCGGGCTCCAAGGTGGTCACCGACTATTACCGGGCGGCGGGACTGACGAAGTACCTCGACCAGCTCGGCTTCTCGCTGGTCGGCTATGGCTGCACCACGTGCATCGGCAACTCGGGACCGCTGCCGGAGCCGATCGAGAAAGCCATCCAGCAGGCCGACCTGACCGTGGCGTCGGTGCTGTCCGGCAACCGCAACTTCGAGGGCCGTGTGCATCCGCTGGTGAAGACCAACTGGCTGGCCTCGCCGCCGCTGGTGGTCGCCTATGCCCTGGCCGGCAGCGTGCGCACCGACATCAGCCGCGAGCCGTTGGGCGAAGACGCGCAAGGCCGTCCGGTGTACCTGCGCGACATCTGGCCCAGCAGCCAGGAGATCGCCGACGCGGTGAACCAGGTCAACACCGCGATGTTCCACAAGGAGTACGCCGAGGTGTTCGCCGGCGACGAGCAGTGGCAAGCCATCCAGGTCCCGCAGGCCGCGACCTACGTCTGGCAGGCGGACTCGACCTACATCCAGCACCCGCCGTTCTTCGACGACGTCGCAGGCCCCCTGCCGGCGATCGGCGATGTCCGGGGCGCGCGGATCCTGGCGCTGCTGGGCGATTCGGTGACCACCGACCACATCTCCCCTGCCGGCAACATCAAGGCCGACAGCCCGGCCGGGCGTTACCTGCGCGAGCTGGGCGTGGAGCCGCGGGACTTCAACTCCTACGGCTCTCGCCGGGGCAACCACGAAGTGATGATGCGCGGCACCTTCGCCAACATCCGGATCCGCAACGAAATGCTCGGCGGCGAGGAAGGCGGCAACACGCTGTACATCCCCACCGGCAAAAAACTGGCGATCTACGACGCGGCGATGCGCTATCAGGCGTCGGGCACGCCGCTGGTGGTGATCGCCGGCCAAGAGTACGGCACAGGCTCCAGCCGTGACTGGGCAGCCAAGGGCACCAATCTGTTGGGCGTGAAGGCCGTGATCGCCGAGAGCTTCGAACGCATCCACCGCTCCAACCTGGTGGGCATGGGCGTATTGCCGTTGCAGTTCAAGCTGGATCAGAACCGCAAGAGCCTGAACCTCACCGGTCGGGAAACCCTGGACATCCAGGGCCTGAGCGGCGCGGAACTGACGCCGCGGATGAACCTGACGCTGGTGATCACCCGGGAGGACGGGCGTCAGGAGAAGGTCGAGGTGCTGTGCCGCATCGACACCCTGAACGAGGTGGAGTACTTCAAGTCCGGCGGGATCCTGCATTACGTGCTGCGGCAGTTGATCGCGTCCTGAGGGGCGCATGCCCGTCGGACTGCGCAGCGGGCCTGCTTTATTGGCCCGCTGCGCGCGCCAACCGGAGCAAGCTCCCTTGCCACAAGGGCACTTTCCTGCAGACGAAAAAAAACCCGCCGAAGCGGGTTTTTCCCAAGACCATTATCGACTCCCTGTCGGCAGCGATCCTTGCTCATGGTCGATCATCCATGATCCTGAAACACTCCCTGTGCTTCAGTTGATGTGGCTAGATTACGCATCGGATCCAATCTGGAAAAGTCGAAAAAGCTACCAGTGCGTGTAAGACATTCGCTATAGCACCCCTTCCGAAATCCCCTACGCCTGTCAGGCTTCGAGGGCCGAAGCCGCCAACTGCGCGACTTGCAGCTGCCCGGCGGCGGCTTGGCGGTCGTCATCCTCCAGGAACCACGCGGCCGACAGGCCGGCGAACGCCAACACCCATTGCAGCAGCCGCCGGCGTTCCAGCCCCGCCGCTTCGGCGATCACCTCGACCTGCCGGCGGAAGCGTCCGGGATCGCCCGCCGTCGGCAGTTCGGGGTTGCAGATCAGGTTGGCGTAGTCGTATCCACGCTCGCCGCGCACCCGCTTGGGATCGATGGCCAGCCAGCCCCGCGGCCCGAAATCGAGCACGTTGTCGTGGTGCATGTCGCCGTGCAGCACCACCACGTCCTGCGGCTCGGCAAGCAGGGCTTCGGCGGTGCGCAGGCTCTTCACGTAAGGCCCGCCGTGGCGCTCGGCCGCCAGGCGCAGGGAGGCGAACCACGGCGCCAGCTCCACCAGCGGCGGAGGCGGCGACGGACGCGGGGCATGCAGGCGCGCCAACGCCGAACAGAGGATCCGGCTGGCCTTGTCGTCCTCGCCGTTGAGCGCCATGCGCATCAGCGAACGGCGGCCCATGGCCCGTTCCAGCAGCAGGCCGTCGCCGTGATGGGCGATCACCCGCGCTGCGCCCTCGCCGTCCCACCAGGTCATCAGCAGGTTGCCGAATTTCTCTTCGGCGTCCACGGCGACCTTGAGCATCGCCGGAGCATCGCCCTGACGCACCGGCAGCAGGCGGCTGCCGAGGGTGATGACCGGCTCGCCGTCCGGCACCAGCGCCCAGCGCTGCAGCCACGGCCCGAACACGTCGCGCTCAGCCACCTTCACGCTCACGGGCCCGTTCGCTCTCGGTCAGGAAATGCTCCAACCGGCTCAACTGCTCTTCCCAGCCTCGGCTGTCCATGTAGTAGGCCTCCTTCTGGCGCACGTCGGGGATGTGCGCAAAGCCCGACTCGGACACCTTCAGCAGCGTGCCGTTCTCGTAGTCCTGCAGTTCGAACTTGACCAGCGTGGTCGGCTCTTGGGAGTAGTCGATCTTCGGGTTCACCGCATAGGGGTGCCAGCGGAACGAAAACAGCTGCTGCGGCTCGACCCGCTCCACCAGCACGTTCCACAGCACGTGCTCATAGCCTGGGTACGTGACCTGCCCTTGCGTCCATTCGCCGGCGATGAACCGCCGGCCTTCCAGCGCCACGCCGAACCACTGGCCGAACGCTTCGGCATCGACCAGCGCGCGCCAGACATGGGGGCGCGGCGACTTGAGCGTGATCTTGCGTTCAAAGCTATTGGGTACTGGTTTCATACGTCACCTCCTGTTTTGAACACTAGGCCTGTTCGACCACATGTCCAATGCGAAGTTGTATCAAACGTCGCACCCGATGCGACTAAACTTCACAGTCCCCTTAACGCAGACAACGAGAAAATCCATGTCACCACGCCTGCTCCTGGCCCTTGCGCCGCTGCTTTTCACCCCGCTCGTCCACGCGGCCGCCGATTGCGCCAACGCCAGCGACCAGTCGACCATGAACCAGTGCGCAGCGCAGGAAAACAAAGCGGCGGACAAGGAACTGAACGCGGTCTACCAGCAGATCACCGCGCGCCTGAAGGACAACCCCGACGGCAAGAAGCTGCTGGTGGGCACCCAACGGGCGTGGATCGGCTTCCGCGATGCCGAATGCAAGTTCTCGGCGTCCGGGGTGACGGGCGGGAGCGTCTATCCGTTGATCTACAACAACTGCATCACCTCGGTGACCAAGGCGCGGACCGAGGCGCTCAAGCAGTACCTGAAATGCGAGGAAGGGGACCTGGGCTGCCCGGTGCCGGGCGCTTGATGCTTGTCTGGCCCTGATGGCCTCATCGTCGGATCGCCGCCCGGGGCAAGCCCGCTCGCACAAGGTCGGCGGCGCGAATGAAACAGCGGCCCCCACAGAGAATGCGTGAACACCTCGATTCCCTGTGGGAGCCTGCCTGCTGGCGATGGCGTCAGCGAAGACGCCGCCCTTTACCGGACAAACACCTGCGCCGTGGTGATCGCCATGTCCCCGCCCGGCAGCTTGATGCTGCCGGTCTGCTTCAGGGTCTCGGCATCGAAGATCGCCACGTCGTTGAAGGTGCCGGCCAGGTAGATCTTGCTGCCGTCCTTGTTGAACGAAATGCAGTAGTAGGAGTGATCCAGGTTCGCCGCCTGGATCAGCTTCTTCTGCTTGATGTCGTACTTGGCCAGGCGATTGAGCACGCCGAACATCAGGTTCGGATCCTTGGGCGAGCGCATGCCGCTGAAGTAGATCTCGGTCAACGGGCCGAAGTCCGTGGTTTCGGTCTTGCCGGTCTTCAGGTCGACGCTGAACAGGCCGTACAGGTAGTCGGCCGTGGCCGGATCCTGCTTCTTGTCCTTGAACTTCGCCGCCGTGTAGAGCAGCGAGAAATCATGCCGGTAGGTCTGCTGGTTCCACACATAGAGCACGTCCGGCGCACTGTAGTTGGGGCGTTTCCAATGGCGGCTGGGGATCAGCACGTCGAACTTGCCGGTCTTCACGTCGACCTTGTACACGTCGGCCCCCGCCACATACAGCGTGCCGTCGTCGCCGCTCTGCATGATCGTCAGCTGCCGCGGCGCCGGGAAGCTGCGCACCGGCTTGGCGTTCATCCCGGCGTCGGTCGCGTACACGTCCAGGCGCGGCTGCTTGACCTCGTAGCGGTCGTTGAGCATCTGCGTCGGGTTGGCGATGGCGTACAGTTCCTTGCCGTCGTGGCTGACGGTGAAGGCGAACATCGAACGCGCCTTTTCCCCCGGCTGCTGGGTGATGCTGGCATGGAACACCTGTTTGCAGGTGTCCAGCGCCACGCCGTAGACATCGGCGTAATGGTTGTTCAGCACGTACGCGGTCTTGCGGTCCGGCGACAGCTGCACGGTGCCGGGGCCGAAGGCGTCGGGCATCTTGCAGGTCTTGAACAGGCTGTCGGTGGCCAGGTCGATGACGTGCAGGTTGTTGGGGTAGTTGGTGGTCAACATGTATTCGTGACCGTCTTGCAACGCCGTGTTCTCATCGGCCAGGGCGCTGAGCGAACAGGCGCTCAGGACGGCGAACGCGGCCAGGCCGCAGGCTTTGATGCTGTGCATGCTGGAATCCTTTGTCTGACCGATCATTTGTCTTTGGGGAAGACGGTGCCGAGGTTGCGCCAATTGTCGTTGGACGCCTGGGCATCCTTGTTCCAGTCCGGGTAGGTGCTCATCATGTCCGGCACCTGGGCCGGCCACCAGCACGGGTCGGAGCAGCCGTACAGGTCCGCCTCCATCGGCTGGCACAGCGACGACACCCCGCCGAACGCATCGATTTCCCAGCCCGGGTCCGTGGTCGAGGCGCAGCCGGCGACGGAACTCATCGCCACCACCTCTTCGATGCGGTTCTCGGCCGCGGCTTGATCGAGCTTCTGCGCTTTGTTGTTGATTGCCTTGAGATGTTTCATGTCAGTGAGCCTTGCGCGGAGTGATGTAGCGGCTGATGAACGCAGGGTTGACGGCCATGATCCGGGTGTAGACCTCGATGCCGAAGTCCACCCAGTCACGCATCAGTTCGCAGTAGTGATAGGTCGGGTGGGCCGGATCGCCGTAGCGGGCGTAGCTCTCGTGGTAGCAGCCGCCGGAGCAGAGGTTGCGGATCCGACAGTCGTGGCAGCCGGTGCCGGTGCGGTCCAGGCGCTGGGACAGGAAGTCGTTCAGTTCCACCTGTTTCACGCCGCCATGGACGTTACCGAACGTCGGCAGCGACGAGCCGGTGAAGCGGTGGCACAGGTTCAACTCGCCCTTGTGGTCGACCGCCAGCATCTTCAGCCCGGCGCCGCACGGCAGCGCTTTCTTGTGGCCCTCATGGATGTCGGTGATCAACTGGTGCAGGTTGGAGAAGCCGATGTTGCGGTGCTCCAGCGCCGCCTCCAGGTAACGCCGGCCCAGCTTCTTCATGTTGGCGAACACCTCGACCAGCTCGGCGCCGGAGAGGTTGAAGCTGCTGATGTCGCCCGAGGTCACCGGCGCGAAACCGACCTCGGCAAAGCCCAGCTCGTTGAACAGGTGATCCCAGATGGTCTCGACGTCGGTGACACCGGTGGTCAGCGTCACCCGGGCGCCGACCGGGCGGCTGTCGTAGCGCGACAGCAGCATCTGCGCCTTGCGCCGCACCACGTCGTAGGTGCCCTGCCCGCCCACGGTGATGCGGTTGCGGTCGTGCACGGTCTTGGGTCCGTCGATGCTCACCGACAAGCCGAAGCGGTGGGCGTTGAGGTAGTCCACGGTCTCTTCGGTGAGCAGCGTGGCGTTGGTGGTCATGACGAACTCCACCGATTTGCCGGCCTCGCCGAAACGCCTTTCACAGTAATCGACCATGTACTCGATGAGCTTGCGGTTGCTCAGCGGTTCGCCGCCGAAGAACACCACGGTGTACCGCTCTTCGTCCGGCGACTCGCGCAGCAGCATTTCCACCGAGGCGACGGCGGTCTCCACGTCCATCTTCTTGCCGGCGGACGGCTTGTCGAGGTCTTCCTTGTAGCAGTAGGTGCAGCTCAGGTTGCAGCCGGTATTGACGTTGAGCACCACGGTGTTGATGGCCGTGCGCTCGACCCGTTTGGCGGCGATGTCCGGGGTCAGCGGCGAGCCGTCGCTGACCAGCTCCAGCGAGATCAGCTCGCGCAGGGTCTCGTGGATCGCCTCGCCGTCGAACTGCGCGCCGAGGCGCCGGACCAGGTCTTCCGGGGAGCAGCCGGAACCGCGCAACGCATCGATGATGGTGCCGGTCAGTTCATCGCTGGCGAACAGCGAACTGCTGGGGATATGGAACAGCATGCGGTCGGCGTCGACGTGCACTTCGTGCAGGTTGCGTTCGACCAGATTCAAGATGGCGCCCATTGCAAACCTCCTGTGCAGGCCCCGCTTGGCGGGGCCGGCGGTCATTCCTAAAAGTGTCTGAAGCTCGTGCGTTCAGGCCGTCTCACGGAATGGGTGGATTGTTCCAGCGCTGCACGGTGACGATCAGGTGACCTTCGCCGGTCAGGGACTTGCCCGCATCGTCGACGGCGGCGATCACCTTGAGGTTGCCGGCGTTGTTGGTGGACATCTTGCGCGCCGGGTTCGGCCCGGCATCGCCCGGTGTGAACACGCCCGCGTCGCCCTGCATGGTGCCGGCGAACTTGACGTCTTCGTCTTCCTTGGCGCGCTCGTCGAAGGCTTCGACTTTCCATTGCGCCGGGAACACACCGATGCGGTACGGCTTGCCGTCGGCGCCCTTGCCCCAGGCTTCCGCGTCGAAACGGCCTTGGACTTTCGGCGTCGAACCGCCGCCCTCGCCGATCCGCGCCACCGAAAACGCCGGCACCACCTTGACCGAGTCGACCGTGCCGTACACCGCCAGGCTCGGGCCTTTCAGGCCGCCGACGCTGACCGTCCGCAGGCCCGGCAGGGCATCGGCCGCCGCCTTGACCTTGACCTTGATCCGGTCGGCGTCCTGCTCAAGCACTGCAAGCACCTGCACGCCCTTGCCGAAGTCCGGTTTGCCGTTCAGGCCGCTGCCGATCAGGGTCACTTCGGCCTCGCCGCCGGCCTTCACATACCCCGGCTGCACCGCCAGCAAACGCTGGGAGCCCTGTTTGGCGGCAACGAAATCCAGGCCCCGCTCATCGTGCTCGGCCTCGAACATCCGGCCTTGCATGGCCGAGCCCTGGGCGGCGAACACCTGGCGCAGGGTCACGCCGTCGACGGTGACGTTGCCGCGCCATTCGTAGCCGCTGTAGAGGATGGCGCTGCCGTCGCCGTTGAACGGGCTGCCGTCGGCGTACTGACCTTTGACGCTGACCTTGAAGGTATCGCTGCCGTCGGCGGTGACGCTCATCACCCCGGCCAGTTCGCCCTTGCCGGGCAGGTGGCCGCTGAAGCTCCAGTCCCCCGCCAGCGCCGCAGCCTTGGGTGCGGTCTTGAGCCAGGCCTGCCACGCCGGATTGTCCAGCGCATAACGCTTGGCCAGCAGCGGCACCATCTCTTTGCGGGCGATGTCGAACCAGTCGCGGTCACGCGCCAGCGCCTGGTACTCCAGCGACGGCCATTGGCCCAGGTGGAAGTTCACCAGCCGCTCCCATTCCTGGGCCGGGCGCCGTTGCAGGGCCACGCGCGCGCCGGAGTGGCAGCGGCCGCACATCTGCGCGGTCTTTTCGTCGAACTGCTCGACGGTGTTGAGCCGCCGCTCCAGCGCATAGCGCACGCCGTCGGTTTCGCTGGGCGCCAGGCCCTGGGTGTCGGCCAGGTACTTGACCAGCGTGCGCCGGTCCTCGTCGCTGATCTGCAGGCCGTGCATGGTCTGCATGCGGGCGATGCTCATCAGCCAGCCTTCCGGAGTCTTGCGCTGGTGGCTGATGCGGCTCAGTTTGTCGCCGGCTTCAGGGGTGTGACAGCCCTGGCAGGTTTCCCTGAGGATGGTCTGGGCGTCGCGGGCTGCCAGGCTGTGCGGCGAATGCAGGGCCACGCAAGCGGCCACGGCCAGCAGGCTGGCGCCCATGCCTGATCGGAGTCTTCTCTTCATCAACGTCGAACCTCGCACGGTGCTTTCTTATTGTTGTGGCTTGTCGTTCTTATGGTTTCGCCGTCGGCGGCGCTGCGCGGACGGAGGCAAGCGAAACGTCTGAGCTGAGCAATACACAGAGCGTGCCAGCTTGCGGACAGGCTTTGCGATCAAGCAGTTACGTGCACACCGCAGCGTCCGTACCCTGCCGGCGACGGGCCCGCGCGTCCCATTTCGCGACAGCTGTTGCAGTGTGAGACAAGCACAACGGCCACGTCTGCGGCGCCGCGACCGACGACTGACACCCCGATATCAAAGTGCCTGCTACGCTTGCTGTTCGCACAGCCAGTGCGTCACGCCTCACACCACCGAAAACCTGAGGAATGGATCATGGGATCACATGGAAAGGGTCACGGCTGCACCCATTGCGGCTGCGAAAACCC
This sequence comes from Pseudomonas sp. B35(2017), assembly GCF_002113645.1. Taxonomy (NCBI): domain Bacteria; kingdom Pseudomonadati; phylum Pseudomonadota; class Gammaproteobacteria; order Pseudomonadales; family Pseudomonadaceae; genus Pseudomonas; species Pseudomonas sp. B35(2017). Next base: position 461,286 of record NZ_NEIZ01000004.1, read on the forward strand.
GGTATGGAACGCACTCAAGCACACCGTCGACCTCAAGGCCTTCGCCGGCAAGGCCGCCGGGCTGCTGCCGGAGCCCGGCGGCGAATCGCTGGTCTTCACCGGCGGCACCATCTACCCCTTGATTGACGGCAACATGACCCAACGGGTCGAAGCGCTGGGCATCCACGGCGGCGACGTGGTCGCCTCGGGCAGCTTGGCCGAGGTGGAGGCCCGCATGAAAGCCCGGGGCATCCGTTACCAGACCCGCTCGCTGGGCGGCAAGACCCTGCTGCCGGGCCTCATCGAACCGCACGCGCACATCGTGCAGTCCTGCGTCATGGAAGGCTGGGAGGATCTGGGGCCGATCGAGGAGAAAACCCAGAAGCTCAAAGATCCCTATGACTGGGCCTGGCTCAAGGCAAGGATCCAGGACAGGCTCGGCACAGCGGATTTCGCCGATCGATCGCGCTGGTTCCTGGGGCGCATGGTCGACCCCGCGCTGATGCCGTTCACCGAATCCGGGCAGCCGGGCGTGCTGAACACGCTCACCGCGTTCTACTGCAAGGCCGATTTCGCCAAGGACGCCGACACCACCGGCAACCTGGACAGCATCGTGTCCGACCGGCCGCTGCTGCTGATCAGCGCCTCCATGCACACCGTCTACCTCAACACCGCCGCCTGCGACGTGGTGTATCACCATCAGGACAAGGCCAGCCAGGCGCTGCGCGACACCTACAAGACCTTTGAGAATTTCCTGTCGGTGACCAAGGGCAACCTGCAGGAAGAGGCCGGCATCACGCCCGCCCTCCTGTCGATCCCGCTGGTGCAGGCGCTGGACGTGGTGAACATCTTCAAGTACATGAAGGACTACTTCCATACGGCGTCCAGCCGCGGCATCACGCTGCTGTATGACGCGATGGTGGACCCGACCTCCAAACTGATCCTGGAAGCCTACGGCCTGACCCACCCGCGCAACCTGCGCATCGGCTATGCGGCCTCCTGCAACGGCGTGGACTTCAGCCACATCCCACCGTACAAGCCGGTGACCAAGGAAGCCGCCCGGCACTTCTACCAGGGCTCGGTGAAGCTGGTGTCGGATGGCTCCAACCAGGGGCTGACCGGCTATCAGGCCACACCGTACTGCTGCAAAACCGACCGGCCGGTGGGCAACTTCAACTTCTGCGACCCAGGCCCGGACAACACGACCCCTGAAGCTCTCCCCGACGCCTACCAGACCACCCTCAACAACGCCGTGGCCACCGGCTGGCCGCTGATGATCCACGCCAACGGCGACCGGGCCATCGAGTTCACGCTGCAGGCCTACAAGACCGCGCTGAAGGGCAAGAGCGGCCTGGACAAGCGTCACCGCATCGAACACTGCTCGCTGCTCACCCCGCGCACCCTGGATCAGTTGCAGAGCGTGGGCATTTCCCCAAGCTTCCTGATCGGCCACGTCGGCTACTGGGGCTACGCGTTCGAGAACGCCATTTTCGAAGACAAGGCCACGCGCATGCTCGACCTGTGCCAGGACGCCCTGGACCGGGGCCTGCGCATCTCGCTGCACAGCGACTGCACCGTCACGCCGCTGGGCCCGCTGCGCTCCATGGAACAGGCCGTCACCCGCAAAATGGAAGGCAAGCGTGAGAACGGCAAGTTCGTCACGGATGCCGCCCGCCAGCCGGTGCTCAACGAAGGCCAGTGCCTGACCCGGCAGCAGGCACTGAAAGCCATCACCTACGACGCGGCCTGGCAGTGCCATGCCGACCAGTGGGCCGGCTCGCTGAAGGACGGGCATTTCGCCGATTTCGTGATCCTGGATGACGATCCGCTCGACGAAAAAGTCCCGGCCAGCAAGATCCGTGAAATCACCGTGAGGGAAACCTGGAAGGGCGGACACAAAGTCTTCGCCCAATAACCGCCGCTGACGGCGCGGACGTCCGGCTGGCAGGCCGTACGTGCGCGCCCGATCAGCGGCAACCGGTCACAGGGCAGTTCATCGCCCGGCGATTGACGTACCCCCCGTCCCGGCGCGAAATGGTTGTTCACCCAGTGCTGACAGGGAGATGCGTCATGGCAAACATCACGGTCCTGGCGGGGGATTTTCTGCAAGGTGACGGCGTGTACCGGGACGGAAGCCTTACGCTCAGGACAACGTTGCACCCATGGCCGGGCCTTACCCTGCCGCTCTCATCGATCAAGACCCTCGAAGTCGCCAACGAGGAGTCGATCAGCAACTTCAAGGACGCCATCGGCTACGGCGTGGCCGGGGCCATGCTGCTGGGCCCCATCGGCGCCATCGCCGGGTTCATGCTCGCCGGCCACGAGACTGAGGTGACGTTCCTGGCGACCCTCAAGGACCGGCGCCGCCTGCTGATCGCCGCCGACAGCGACACCTACCAAGAGATCTCCCGCCAAGTCGCCTGCTGAATATTCCGCCAAGAGCCCTCTGGCACCTGATTGTCCTTCGTTGTGCCTGCCCGGAATCGGCCTTCACCCGTTCCGGGCGCGTTCGATCCTTACCAGGCGCTAGCGAACAGGCTTGTCTGGATGCACCTCGTACCGTGCGCCCGGCTCGCGACAGGCGAGCCCTTGCTCTGCCGGAACCGCCCCGCTTGCCTGCTTCCTGTCTCTTTGGCGCTGCCTCCGGTTGGCCGGTGGGGACATACGCAGATCCCTGTAGACCGCAAAGGCGATCAGCAAAAGAATGCCAAGCGACCACAAGGACAAGATCAGAACCGTCATAAATCCTCCTCAAGTACCGCGACCACATAGGACGCAACGATCACAAAGAAGCTGACGACAGCCATCGAGGCCCCCGTACGAACCTCTTCAGCCTCGACCACGTCGCCGATCAACAAAGCCGCGGCCCCCGTCACCATGAATCCCGTACCGATGCACAACAGCAGGTTGGTCATCCATCGAATGGTTTTGTTGTTCATCGACATCCTTGCCAGACATTCTCCCGCCAACTCCGTGGCAGGGTTCACCGCATGACGGCAATCGGGAATCCGCCCCCCATGCCGCCTGCGAAACGTTCATGGAGACGAAAGGTAGCGTCGGCCCCTTGAATCCACCAGCCGGATTCAACACTCGGACACACAATCGCGCCCTCGACCGATCATGCCCAGCGGGTTCCGGCCCAGCCTGAACGGCGGCGCCCCGTATCCGGCATCTCACCGACTGTCGCGTTTTGCGACAAATCCCCTCCTTCTCGCCCGTCCTGCTCCGCGCCAGCGCACAGCCACGCCCGCTTTCAGCCCTTGGCACGGCCATTGCGACGGCTATTGCGAAAGCCCCCCTCCCGATCCCATCGAACAACAAGAGGTTCTCGCCATGCCCCTGCCGTATCTGCTTCCCGCCACCTCGGCCTTCATCCAGCGTCCGCCGCGCATGCTGATCGGCGGCGACTGGACCGAAGCCGCCGACGGCCAGACCATGCCCCTGCACAACCCGGCCACCGGCGAGGTGCTGTGCGTGGTGCCCCGGGCCACGCCGGAAGACGTCGACCGTGCCGTGCTGGCCGCCCGGCAGGCCTTCGACGATTCGGCCTGGAGCCGCACCCGCCCCCGGGAGCGGCAGAACCTTTTGTGGAAACTCGCCGACCTGATGCAGCGCGACGCCGAACTGCTGGCCCAGCTGGAATGCCTGAACAACGGCAAGAGCGCGGCGGTCGCGCAGGTGATGGATGTGCAGTTGGCCATCGACTTCCTGCGCTACATGGCCGGTTGGGCGACCAAGATCGAAGGCACCAGCGTCGACGTGTCGCTGCCGTTGATGCCCGGCGACCAGTTCCACAGCTTCATCCGCCGCGAAGCGGTGGGCGTGGTCGGCGCCATCGTCGCCTGGAACTTCCCGCTGCTGCTGGCCTGCTGGAAACTCGGCCCGGCCCTGGCCACCGGCTGCACCGTGGTGCTCAAACCCGCCGACGAAACCCCGCTGACCGCCCTGAAACTGGCGGAGCTGGTGATGGAGGCCGGATACCCGGAAGGCGTGTTCAACGTGGTCACCGGCACCGGCATCACCGCAGGCGCAGCCCTGACCCACAACCCACTGGTGGACAAGCTGACCTTCACCGGCTCCACCGCCGTGGGCAAGCAGATCGGCAAGATCGCCATGGACTCGATGACCCGCGTCACCCTGGAGCTGGGCGGCAAGTCGCCGACCATCGTCATGGCCGACGCCGACCTCAAGACCGCAGCCGCCGGCGCAGCCAGCGCGATCTTCTTCAACCAGGGCCAGGTCTGCTGCGCAGGGTCGCGCCTGTATGTGCAGCGCAAGCATTTCGACAACGTGGTGGCCGACATCAGCGACATCGCCAACGCCATGAAACTGGGCAACGGCCTCGACCCGAGCGTGGAGATGGGCCCGCTGATTTCCGCCCGCCAGCAGGAGCGGGTCTACCGCTACATCGAAACCGGCCGGGACAGCGGCGCGACCATCGCCTGCGGCGGCGAGCAGTTCGGGCCGGGGTTCTTCGTCAAGCCGACGGTGATCGTCGGCGTCGATCAGAAGCACCCGCTGGTGCAGGAGGAAATCTTCGGCCCGGTGCTGGTGGCGATACCGTTCGATGACGAAGCCGACGCACTGCGCATGGCCAACGACAGCCCCTACGGCCTGGGCGCCAGCATCTGGTCGAACGACCTGGCGGCGGTGCACCGGATGATTCCGCGGATCAAGTCAGGTTCGGTGTGGGTCAACTGCCACAGCGCGCTGGATCCGGCGCTGCCGTTCGGCGGCTACAAGATGTCCGGGGTCGGGCGGGAAATGGGCTACGCGGCGATCGAGCATTACACCGAGCTGAAGTCGGTGTTGATCAAGCTGTAACAACCCCGTGGGAGCCAGCCTGCTGGCTCCCACGGGGATCTCAGGTAGCTGAAGGATCGGAGTTCACCGCAGAAGCCCGCGAAGAGGCCCGGCCTGCCGACACACGGCTCAAGGCTTGAACCCTTGGGCCAGCAGCCAGCCGCGCACCGCCCGCCCCTGCTCCGCCGTCAAGTCGGCCAGCACCTGCTGCGCCGGCTCGGTGCGCAGCCGTCGCATCAGCGGCGCCACTTCGACGCCGTGCACATGCCAGATCCCCAACGGCTGATCCGGCGTGACCACCACCTCGGCCTCATCGACAAACCCGTCGCGCAACACCGGCATCCGCTCGATCCGCAGCGCGGTGAAGTCCGCCGCCGCGTGAGCCTCCTCAGCATCCGGCCACTGCTGCCGCGCCTGCCAGAACGGCCGGTCCGCCCAGCGTCGCTCATCGGCATAGAAATCCCGGCCGATGCGCGCGAAGCGCAGGAACAACTGCTCCACCCGCTGCCGGTGAAAGCGCTGCGCCAGCGCCGCCCGTTCCGGCTTGCGCAGCAGCGTGTTGATCACCGCCGGTGCCTGCAAGGCCGACGACAGCGACTGGAAAATCCCGTTGCCGGACAACGGATCCACCGCCATCGCCGCATCGCCGACGCGGATCCAACGCTCGCCGCACACCTGCGGCGCCAGGATCGCCGTGCTGCTGCGGGCATGCAGCTGCAGGTCGGTCTCGGCGTCGTCAGCGAAGAACGTCCGTGCCATCTGCGACCTGCGCCGACGCTCGCGGCAGTGCTCCAGCAATTGCGCCTTGGCCGGCAATTGCGCGCTGTTCACGTCCACCGTCCACTGCCAATAACACTGGCCGTCGGCCCGGCGCGCCATCCAGGCCCAACCGTCCTCCAGGCTTTCCACGGCGCTGGCGGTCACGCCCGGCGTCCCTTGCCAGCGATTGAGCAGGCTGACCGTCTCCGGCCCGCGCACGCCCTTGCCGGACGCCGGCGCCTGGCGTCCGCGGGCCTCCACCAGAAAATCCGCCGCCAGCGCCTGACCGCCGTCCAGTTCGACCCGCTGGCCATCCGCCGAAGACTGCACGCTCAGCACCCGACCTTCGACCACCTCGACACCGGCCAGGCGCAAGTCTTCGCGCAACCCCCGGTCGAAGGCCGGGCGATCCAACAGCCATTCGATGTTCTGTGCATGCCGCTGACCGTTCCAGATCACCTGCCGTTGCGACGGCAACGTCGCCTCCGCCAGCGCCCGATTCAGGCCCGCGCCGCGCAAGGCCTCCAGCACCCGCTGCGACACGCCTTCCAGCGCCGCGAAGCGCCGCCATTCGCTGACCAGCGTCACCGCGTGGCCCAAGCGCCGCAGCCCCAGCGCCACCGCCGCACCGGCCGGCCCCGCACCGAGAATCACGATCCGTGCGGTCATGGGCCGAGCCGCCGCTCAGGGCCGCGATAGCAGGCGTTGGCCCGCAGCCAATCAAGCACCTGGCCGTTGCTCGCCTCGGGATGGGCCGACAGGAAGGCGCCGATGTGCCCGCTCAACGCCGCACACCCGAGGCTGGCGCCGGACTGCCCCGGATGCGTGCCGTGCACGCACGCGGCGAAATCCGCCTGCGCGCTGTCGAGCCACGACCATTGTCCGTCCGTGCAGCGGGCGTCGCCGGTCACCCGCAGCACCTGCGGATAGCTGGCCGGGAATACCGCCGCGCCCTGGGCCGGACTCGACGCGCACACCAGCACCCCACGCGCCACCGCCGCCGCACAGGCTTCACGCAACAGGCTGCGGTCCTGGCGCAGGCCGAGGCTCAGGTTGATCAGACGCACGTCCTGCGCCACCAGCCAGTCGATCGCTGCGGCAATCTGCAAGGCGCTGGTGACGCCACGCCGGTCGAACACTTGCGCCACGCACATCCGCGCTTCCGGAGCGCGGCGGCTGATGGCGTCGAACACGGCGGTGCCGTGGCCCAGGGGATCACCCTGCAGCGCCGATTGCGTCAGCCCCTCGTCCGCCAGCACAAAACGCTGCCCGACCAGCACCCGGTCCTGCTGCGGCGCCGAGTGCCCGCTGTCCACCACACCGATCCGCAACTCAGGCATCATGCCGCACCGTTCTCAAGGCAGGTCTTGCACACCAGGACGCCGTCGGTCAGCTCGAAGCGCAGGTCGGCATCCGCCAGCGTCGAAGGCCGATGGCTGATCAGGATCCGCGTACGGCCGGCAAACAGGCGGTCGATGGCCTCGATCACCTCGCGCTCGGTGGCTTCATCCACCGCCGAGGTGGCCTCGTCGAGCACCAGGATCTGTGGATCCTGCAACAGTGCCCGGGCGATGGCGATCCGTTGTTTCTGGCCGCCGGACAATTGCTGGCCGCGCTCGCCCAACGGGCTGTCGAGGCCTTCGGGCAACGTGTCCACCAGGCTGTCGAGCTGCGCCAGCCGCGCCACCTCGGCCACCGCCTCGCGGCCGGCATCCGGCACTGCGTAGGCCAGGTTGTCCGCCAGGCTGCCGCGAAACAGCACAATGTCCTGACTGACCACGGCGATGCGCCGACGCAACGCGAACAGGTCCAGTTCACGCAGATCCACCCCACCGAGCAGCACCCGCCCGGACTGCGGATCGTGGTGGCGCTGCAACAGATCGATCAGCGTGGATTTGCCGACACCGGACGCGCCGCTCAAGGCCACCTTCACCCCGGCAGGAATCGTCGCCTCGATCCCGCGCAAAGTGCCCGTCCGCCCAGGGTGGCTGAAGTGCACCTGCTCGAAACGCAGTTCGCCCGAGGCCGGCAGCGGTTGCGGCGCGTCCGGCGAACGCACGGTCGGCGCTTCGCCGCGCAGCTCCATGACCCGGCCGAGGCTGACGGTCATGCGCTGAATCGCCACGTACAGCCCCAGCAGGCTCTGCACCGGCCCGACGGCCATGCCCAGATAGGTGGAAAACGCGATCAGCGCGCCCAATTGCCAGGTGCCCTGCACCACCCAATAGCCGCCGATCAGGAACGCGCAGGCCCGGGACAGCGAGGTCAGCGTCCCCGGCACCGCTTGGGTGAAGAACTCCGTGACCTGCAGGCGCAGCAGCTGATCCATGTAGCCCTGCCCCAGGGTTTCCAGGCGCCGCGCCTCGCGTTGCTGCTGGCCGGCGGACTGGATGAACTTCATCACCGGCAAGGTCTCGACCATGAACGACGACATGTCCGCCGAACGCTCGCGCAAATGCCGCACATCGCGCTCGACCTTGCGCCGCATCCAGCGCAGCCACACGACGTCGAGCGGAATCAGCACCAGCGCCAGCAGCGAGAGCTTCCACGACAGCGTCAGCAGCATGGCAATGGCCGCCACCAGCCCGATCACGCTCGACACCGCCGAGAACAGCGAGTCCACGGCAAAGCGCTGGATCTCCGCGACGTCGCCGTCCAGCCGCGACATCAGGTCGCCGATGCGCCGCTGGCCGTAGAAGCCCGGCGACAGGGTCTGCAAATGCCGGTAGAGGTCGTCGCGCAGGGCGAACAGGATCCGCCCGGACAACCGCGTGTGCAGGTAGCGGTTGATCCCCGACAGCGCCGTGCCGAGCAGCCCGGCGACGATCATCAGCACCGCGATCAGCACCAGCACCGGGAAGTCGCGCGCCAGCAGGCCGTCGTCGATCAGCAGCTTGACCAGCCATGGCTGCACCAGCACCAGCAGCGACGCGCACACCGACAGGGCCAGCAGGCCGGCAATCGCCCAGCGCTGCGGCCGCACGAAACCGTACAGCCAGCGCAGCGCCGCCTGCAGTGCCGCAGGGTTCCGGCTGTCGATCAGGCGCACGATCAGGCGCTGCATCACGGGCGCAACTGCTTGAGTTTGCGGTACAGGGTCGCGCGGCTGATGCCCAAGGCGTCGGCGGCGGCCGAGACATTGCCCTGATGGGTGTCGAGGGATTGGCGGATCAGGTCCAGCTCATTCTCGCGCAGGCTGCCGGCCTGGGGCTTGTCGATGTCCGTCAGTTCGTCCAGCAGGCTGTCGGGCAGATGATCGAGGGTCAGCACGGTCTCGCCCGGTTCGCGCATGGCCAAAGCGGTGCGCAACACCATTTCCAGTTGGCGGATGTTGCCGGGCCAGTGATAGGCGGCGAACAGCCGGGCCAGCTCATCGTGCAGCACCGCGTGCGGCGCATCGAGCTTGCCCAGCAGGCGGGCGACCAGCGCGCTGAAATCATCGCGCTCGCGCAGGGCCGGCAGCTTCACGCTGATGCCGTTGACCCGGTAGAACAGGTCTTCGCGAAACTGCTTGTCCTCGACCTGGCGCTTGAGGTCACGGTGGGTGGCGCAGATCAGCGCCACGTCGATGTCCTGTTCTTCTCCGGCGCCGAGCGGCGCCACCTTGCGGTCCTGCAGCACCCTCAGCAGCCGCGCCTGCAAGGCCAGCGGCATGTCGCCGATCTCGTCGAGGAACAGCGTGCCGCCGTGGGCCTGCTGCAGGCGCCCGACCATGCCGCCCCGGCGCGAACCGGTGAACGCGCCTTCGCGGTAGCCGAACAGTTCCGATTCGATCAGCCCCTCGGGGATGGCCGCGCAATTGACCGCGACGAACGGCTTGTCGCAACGGCTGCCGGCCATGTGCAGGGCACGGGCGACCACTTCCTTGCCGGTGCCGGTTTCGCCCAGCAACAGCACCGGCAATTCATTGGCCAGGCCTTGGCGGGCCATGCGCAGGGCGCGGGCGTAGCGGGCGTTGCCGCCGGACAGGGCGTCCAGGTCCGGTTGCGGCTTGGCGGCTTTCGCCACGCTGCGCGGCGGGCCGCCGAGGTTGACCGAACGGGCCGGGGCACGCAGGGTTCTGTAGAAGAATTCGCCCTTGGCGGTCTGCACGCTGCCGACCCCGCCCTGTTGCAGGCGGCTCAGCAGTTGCACGCCATCGACGCCGAGAAACTCTTCGCAGCGCCGCCCCACCAGCGCCCCGCGCTCGGCCCCCAGCAATTGGCAGGCCTGGGCGCTGACCGCCAGGATCTGCCCGCCGAGACTGACCGCCAGCAACCCTTGCCACGGCGATTCGAGGTACTGCCGACGGCTGTGGAACGCCAGCACGATCTGATCGGGAAAGCTGTTGCGGAACACCCGGCTCTCGATCTGGCTGACCGCCAGGCTCAGCAGCGCGGTGCTGTCGTGCACGCGGCCGAGCGGGCCTTCGCGGGTCAGGTCGAGGACGCCGAGGATGTCGCCTTGAGGACAGCGGATCGGCACCGAGGTGCAGGAGAAATCGGTGAGGCGGTCCAGGTAATGCTCGCCGCAGTCGATCAGGGTCGGCCGGGCCTCCACCAGCGCCGTGCCCAGAGCGTTGGTGCCGCGCGCCGCTTCGCTCCAGCAGGCGCCGAGGGTGATGTCCTGCAGGCCGCTGCCCTTGAGCCGGTCGGCGCGCCCTTCGACCGCCAGGATGGTGGCGTCGGCGTTGGCGAGGATGATCAGGCCTTCCTTGCCTTGGCGCTCGGCCAGGTAGTCGATGGCCGGCGTCGCGGCGTCGATCAGCAAACGGTTGCCCGCCAGCAGCACCTCCAGGCTCGCGCCGGAGGCCAGCGCCAGCTCATGCTTGGCGTTGAAGTGCACGCCGTGGCTCAGGCTGCGCCGCCACGAGGCGTCGATCTCGGCACGCAGCACGCCGTCGGGGACTTGCCCCTCCAGGTGCAGGCGTTCCCGGGCCAGGCGGGCTTCGGGGTGGGGCTTGGGGCCGGTGTTTTTTATTAGAGTCATCAAGCGCTCCGGAGCGGTCCGCTTTGCGCTTTTTCAAGCGTCCTGACGCCAATGTTTACGTTAACGTCAGGACGATGGCAATAGCCTTATGGCGCCTGGGCTGCGGCATTGAATGAACACTCCGGGTTTAACCCAAGTCCGCAGAGAGAGCAGGTGGTTTGTCCTGTGGCGTCCTCACTGACGCCATCGCCAGCCTGCTGGCGATGACGTCGGTGAGGCAACGACAAACTCAGCGCTGCCACACCTGGGCATTCACAAAGAACGCCCGCGCATTGTCCTCCAGGCTCTCCAGGTGATACCCGCCCTCCTGCACGATCAGGCACGGCAAGCCCAGGCTGCGGATGCGCTCGCCCAGCGCGGCGAACCCTTCACGGGTCACCGCCACCTTGCTCTGGGGGTCGAGCTCATAGATGTCGAACCCCAGCGACAGCACCAGCACCTGCGCCCCGAACCCGCGCACCGCCGCCAGCGCAATATCCAGTTGAGCGAGGAAGTCCGCCTCGCTCGCCCCGTGGGCCATCGGCAGGTTGAGGTTGAAGCCCTCCCCCGCACCGGTGCCGCGCTCGTCGGCGAACCCGGCCACGCCCGGGTAGAAGTTGGTCGGGTCGCCGTGCACCGAGACGTAAAGCACGTCATCGCGGTCGTAGAAGATTTCCTGGATGCCCTGGCCGTGGTGCATGTCGGTGTCGAGCACCGCGACCTTGCCGAAGGCGCCGCGCAGCACCTGCGCCGCCACCGCCGCGTTGTTCACGTAGCAGAAGCCCCCCGCCGCTTCGGCACGGGCATGGTGCCCCGGCGGACGGCACAGGGCGTAGGCCGCCGGTTCGCCATCGATCAGCGCCTGGGCACCGGCCACCGCGCACTGCGCCGACCAGTAGGCCGAGCGCCACGTCTGTTCGCCGACCGGGCAACTGCCGTCGGCCAGGTAGCGCGCGGCTTGGGCGAGGACGCCGCGCAAGGCGTTGGGCTCACGCACGAAGATGTTCGACATCACTTCGTCGCCCCAGTCTTCGGGGATCTCTTTCCAGCGCGCATGGGCTTCCTGCAGGAAGGCCAGATAGGGCGCGCCGTGCACCGCCAGCAACGGCGCGAGGCCGGCATCGGCCGGTGGCTCGACGGCAAAGCCCAGACCGTGGGCGGCCTGGACCAGCCGCTGCGCGCGCTCGGGGACTTCCTGGGGCGTGCGCATCTGCCCGCGTGAGTAGTAGCTGCGAGGATGGTGGAGCAATTGTTCGGGGTGGAAAAAACTGCGCATGGGGTGAAATTCCTGTCTGTCCGCTTAAGGCATGCAGTCGGCTGCGATCCCTTGTGGGGGCCAGCCTGCTGGCGATAGCGGTGTGTCATCGAAATGAGGGGTGTCTGATCGGGCCCTATCGCCAGCAGGCTGGCTCCCACAGTTTTGTACGCGGTTCCTGTGGGAGCGGGCTTGCCCGCGAAGGCGTCGGTCAGGGCGCTACTCAGTCAGCCCGCCCGGCACGGGCCAGCACGGCGTTGAGCAACACATCGGTGCCCTGGCGCACGTCGTCGGGCAGCACGTCTTCGGCCTCGTTGTGGCTCAGGCCGCCGACGCACGGGATGAACACCATCGCCGTCGGGCAATGCCGGGCCAGGTGGATCGCGTCATGACCGGCGCCGCTGACGATCGGTTGCTGAGCGTAGCCCAGCGCATCGACGGCCTCCTGCACCGCCGCCACGCACCCGGCGTCGAACGGCGTGGCCGGGCTGATCCAGTGCGGCGTGACGGTGAGGGTCAGGCCCCGTCCGTCGGCGATCGCCTGCAAGCGTGCGCGCACCTGCGCTTCCATCGCCGCGATGGCATCGTCGCGGTGATGACGCAGATCGACGGTGAAGTTCACCAGGCCCGGAATGGTGTTGCGCGACGACTTGCTGATGGACAGTTCGCCCACCGTGGTCAGGCCCTCGGGCGCGAAATCCGCCGCCAGCCCTTCGATGGCCTGGATCATCCGCGCCACGCCGTACAAGGCATCCTTGCGCAGCGCCATCGGCGTGGTGCCGGCATGGGCGGCCATGCCTTCGACCCGCACGTCGAGCCAACGGATCGCCTGGCCGCCCGTCACCACGCCGATGCTCTTGGCGTTGTCCTCAAGGATCGGGCCCTGCTCGATGTGCGCCTCGAAATAGGCGTCGACCTGGCCGCCCAACGGACGGTTCCCGGCATAACCGGTGCGCTGCAGGGCCTGGGCGACGCTGATGCCGTCGGCGTCGCGCACGGCCAGCGCGGCGTCCAGATCCATGAGGCCGGTGAACACCGCCGAACCGAACATCGCCGGGGTGAACCGGGCGCCCTCCTCGTTGGTCCACACCGCCACCTCCAGCGGCTTGCGGGTGCTGATGTTCAGGTCATTGAGGCGGCGCACCACTTCCAGCCCGGCGAGCACCCCATAGACGCCGTCGAAGCGTCCGCCTTCGGGCTGGGTGTCGAGGTGGCTGCCCATCATCACAGGCGCGGCGTCCGGGTCGGTGCCGGGGCGGCGGGCGAACAGGTTGCCGATGGCATCGACGCTCACGGTCATGCCGGCCTCGCGGCACCAATGGGCGAACAGTTCGCGACCGGCCTTGTCTTCGTCGCTCAGCGCCAACCGGCAACTGCCGCCCCGGGCCGTCGCACCGATTTCGGCCATGGCCATCAGGCTCGCCCACAGGCGTTCACCGTTGATCTTCAGCATGAAACTCTCCAGAACAGTCATCAGGCGCGGACCGTTTCCGCGCGGTGGGCAAGGGCGTGACGGCGCGCCAGCGACAGCACGCAGACCAGCGAAACGGCGGCGATCAGGCTGTAGAACACCGCCATCGGCCACCACTGGCCGGTGAACCGGTGCGCCAGCATCGTGCCGATCAGCGGCGTCAGGCCGCCGGCCACCGCGCCGCAGACCTGATAGGCCAGCGAGATCGCGGTGTAGCGCACGCGGGTCTCGAACATGCCGCTGACGTAACCGGCGATCACCGCATAGAACGAGGCCATGCACACCACCGCCAGGGCGATGCCGAGGATGATCAAAGGCGCCTGGGCCGAGCTGACCAACACGAACATCGGGTACGGCGACGCCATCGCCAGCAGCGACACCAGGCACAGGAACCGCGTCGCGCCGATTTTCTCGGCCATCCACGCCGCCAGCGGCTGGATGCAGAACTGGATGATCGCGACGAAGAACAGGCACTCCAGGATCAGCGAGCGCGGCAGCGCCAATTGCTGGGTGGTGTAGGCGATCATGAAGGTGTTGGTGAAATACACCCCGGCGATGCCCAGGGTGTTGGCGCCGATGCACAGCAGCAGCGGCCGCCACGCGGTGCGCAGCACTTCCATCACGGGTGCCTGTTCCTTGCGGGCCTGCTGCCGGGCCTGCTCGCGGCCGGCGAGGAACTCCGGCGATTCGTTCACCCCCAGGCGAATGGCCAGACCGACCACCAGCAACAATGCGCTGGCCAGGAACGGCACCCGCCAGCCCCAGCTCATCAGGTCCTCTTCCGGCAGTCGGGTCACGGCGCCGAACGCCAGCAGCGACAGAATCAGACCTGCCGGACTGCCCAACTGCGCAAACGACGCGAAGAAATTGCGCCGGCCTTTCGGCGCATGCTCGCCGGCCATCAGCACCGCCCCGCCCCACTCGCCGCCGACGGCGATGCCCTGGACGACCCGCAGCAGGATCAGCAGCACCGGCGCGGTCGCGCCGATCTGCGCATAGGTCGGCAGCAGGCCGATGCACACGGTGACCACGCCCATCATCAGCAGCGTGATGACCAGCGATTTCTTGCGCCCGATGCGGTCGCCGATGTGGCCGAAAACGATCCCGCCCAAGGGCCGGGCGAAGAAGCCCACCGCGAAGGTGCCGAAGGCGGCCATGGTGCTGAACAGCGGATCGCCGGAGGGGAAGAACAAGGCGCCGAACACCAGCGCGGCGGCCGTGGCGTAAATGTAAAAGTCGTACCACTCGATCATCGTGCCGATGAAGGCGGCGGCCGCCGCACGGCGCGGCTGGTTCGAAGCGTGGGGCTTCATGGGTCGGGCTCCTTTGGTTATTTTTCTGGCAGGAGTTGAACGGCAAATCGCGGCGCTCTGCTGGCGCCTGTCGTGGAGTGATTTATCGTTCCGGGGCTATGATCAGTCAATTTTCTATTTATTATTCCGATTATTACGCCACCTTATAATCGAGGGCCGCCATGGCCGAACGCGACCTGCAACGCCTGCTCAACGACCGCCTCGACTGGAACCTGCTGCGCACCTTCCGCGTGATCGGCCAGGAACTGAGCATCAGCCGCGCCGCCGCGCGCCTGCACCTGACCCAACCGGCGGTGAGCCAGGCCCTCAAGCGCCTGGAAGAACAACTGGGCCGCCAACTGATCGCCCGGCGCGGCCCGCGCTTCGCCCTCACCGAGGTCGGCGAACAGCTCTTGGCGCTGGCCGGCGAAATCTACGGACAGGTGTCCCAGGTCAGCAGCCTGCTGGGCGAGCCGGCGGACGAAGTGATCGGCAAGGTGCGGCTGTTGATCATCAGCCGGATCTTTTCCGAGCGTTTCGACGATTTTCTCGCCGACTTCCACCGCCAATTCCCCCGCGTGGACCTGGAGGTGGAGGTGATGCGCAGCTCGGACATCGTCAGCGCCCTGCAAGAGAAGACCGCGACCTTGGGCCTGAGCCTCAACCGGCGTGCGCAGCCGCGCCTGGAACAGCGCCTGTTCCTGCGCCAGCGCTACGCGTTTTTCTGCGGCAAGCACCACCCGTTGTTCCGACGGCAGGACGTCAGCCAGAGCGATCTGCAGCGCGAGAACTTCGTCAGTTTCACCAGCGACCAGATCGGCGGGATGCTCTCGCCGCTGACCATTTTCCGCGATCAACAGGGCTTCAGCGGGCGCATCGTCGCGTCCTCGCCGAGCCTGGAGGAAGTCCGGCGACTGGTGATCGCCGGATTCGGCATCGGCTGCCTGCCCGAACACGTGGTGGCGGCGGACGTCGAGGCCGGATTGCTCTGGCGCCTGCCGCCCCACGAAGGGATCGCCGATGTCGACATCCACATGCTGTGGAACCGCGAGCAACGCATGAGCCGCGCCGAAACGCTGTTCATCGAACGCTTGCAGGCGTGCCTGGCCGATCAGTAACCCAGCAGGCGGTCCGCACTGTTCAGCAGCGGCTCGCCGGCGTTCAGGCGCCGGACGTTCTCGGCGATCTGCTCGGCGATGCAATCGTGGGACGCCGCCGACGCCATGTGCGGCGTGACGGTGACGCCGGGGGTCGTCCACAGCAGGTGGTCGGCGGGCAGCGGTTCCCGTTCGAACACGTCGAGCAGCGCGCCGCGCAGTTTTCCGTCGGCCAACGCCTGTTGCAGGTCGTCGGCATTCAGGTGCGCGCCGCGCCCGACGTTGACCAGCGCGGCGCCGTCGGCCAAGCGCCCGAACGTGCGACGGTTGAGGATGCCCCGGGTCTCGGCCGTCAGCGGCAGCAGGTTGACCAGCAACTCCACCCCTTCGAGGAACGGGTCGAAGGCCGTTGAACCGGCGAACGTCTGCACGCCGGGCAACGCCTTGGCCCTGCGGGCCCAGCCGCGCACGTCGTAACCGGCGCCGGCCAGATCCTGCGCAATCGCGCTGCCGAGCGAGCCGAGCCCCATCACCCCGACCCTGAACCGGCTCGCCGGGCGTTGCGGCGGCCGCTCCCAATGTCGGTTCGCCTGATGGCCGAGCGCCCGGTCGAACCCCCGGTGATAGTGGATCACCGCCCAACGCACGTATTCGGTCATGCCTTGGCGGTGGCCGGGATCGACCACCCGGCACACCGGCAAGTCCGGGCAGGACGGGTCGTGCGCCAGGTGATCGATACCGGCGGCCACCGAATGGATCACCTGCAGGTTCGGCAACGCGCCCAGGCTGCCCGGCAACGGAAACCAGCACGCCGCCACCTGAGCCCGGATCGCCTGTGGATCTTCGGCCAGCACCGCCGCCAAGTGCGGCGCACGCCGGGCGAAGGCGTCCTGCAATTGCGCGAGCAGCAGCGTGTCGCGGGACAACAGCGCGACGGTGTTCATGTCGGCGCTCACGATGTGTAGGACTCGCGCTGGGACTCGATCAGGGTCAACGCGGCCTGCCAGGCCAGGTCGATGATGTTGTCCTGCTCGTCACGGTCGAACTGCTCGGCGGTGTGGGCACAGACCTCAGGCGACGGGAAGTGCAGCTCGGAACCACCGGCCAGTGCCTGCACCTGAGCCTGGCAGGCGCGCTCCAGGAAGTGGATTTCCTGAAACGCCTGGGCCACGCCGGAACCGCCCACCAGCAACCCGTGGTTGCGCAGGATCATCGCCCGGTGCGGGCCGAGATCGGCGATCAGTCGCTCGCGCTCGTCCAGCGACAGCGCGATGCCTTCGTAGGTGTGGTAAGCCAGTTTTCCGTAGAACTTCAGCGCGTGCTGGCTGATCGGCAACAACCCGTGCTTCTGCGCCGCCACCGCCATGCCGGCGGCGGTGTGGGTGTGGATCACGCAGTTCAGGTCCGGGCGCGCCATGTGGATCGCCGAATGGATGACGAAACCGGCGGCGTTGACCCGGTGCCCGGCGTACGCGGGGTCGACGATGCGGCCGTCCTGGTCGATGCGCACCAGGTCAGAGGCGCGCATGCGGTCGAAGATCACCCCGTAGCGGTTGATCAGGAAATGATGCTCCGGCCCCGGAATGCGCAGGGTGATGTGGGTGTCGATCAGGTCGGTCATGCGAAAGTGCGCGATCAGGCGATACAGCGCGGCCAGTTCGCAGCGCGCCTGCCATTCGACCGGGTCGGTTTGGGCCGTTCTACTCATAAAAGCACTCACGAATACACCTCTTGGTTGGAAGGAAGGACGGCGGGATTGGCGCGCAGCCGGGCGAGGCCGCAAACGCCGATCAGGGACAGGGCCGACAGCAGCGTGAAGAACACCGCCAGCGGCAGCCACTGCCCGGAGAACTTGCTGGCCAGCAGCGTGCCGATCAGCGGCGTGGTGCCGCCGGCGACGGCGCAGCTCAACTGATAGGCGATGGAAATCCCCGAATAGCGCAGATGCACCGGGAACGCCCGGGTCATGTACCCGGCGACCACCGCGTACAGCGCCGACAGGATCACTACCGCCACGGCGATGCCGAGCGTCATCAACACGATGTCCTGGGTGCCGACCAGCAGGAACATCGGGTACGGCGTGACCATGCACAGCAACGCGACCAGCGTCAGGAAGCGGCCCTCGCCGATGCGCTCGGCCAACAGCGCGGACAGCGGCTGCGACAGCAACTGAATGACCGTCACCAGAAACAGGCAATCGAGGATCGTCGCCCTTGGGATGCCCTGATACTGGGTGACGTACGTGATCATGAAGGTGTTGGTGAAGAAGAACCCGGCCGAACCGATGGTGACGGCGGCGGCCGCGAACAGGATCTGCCGCCAGCACTGACGGATCACATCCTTCACCGGGTGCCGGGCGGTCTGGTGGCTGGCCTTGGCTTTGGCGAACTCCGGCGACTCGTGCACGCCGGAGCGGATCATCAGCCCGACCGTCATCAGCACGCCGCTGGCCAGGAACGGCAGACGCCAGCCCCAGGCCAGAAAGTCCTCAGGCTCCAGCGACGTCACCAGGCGGAATGCGATCAACGCCAGCAGCAACCCGGCGGGGCTGCCCAGTTGCGCGAACGAGGCATAGAACGTCTTGCGCCCGGCCGGCGCATGCTCGCTGGCCATCAGCACCGCCCCGCCCCACTCGCCGCCGACGGAAATGCCCTGGATGAGGCGAAGCACGATCAGGCCCGCGGGCGCCCAGATGCCGACGCTGGCATAGCTGGGCAACAGGCCGATGCCGGTGGTCGCCAACCCCATCAGGGCCATGGTCACCAGCAGCATTTTCTTGCGTCCGAGGCGGTCGCCCAGATGGCCGAACACCATGCCGGCCATGGGGCGGGCGATGAAGCCGACGGCGAAGCTGCCGAACGCGGCGAGCGTGCTGGTCACCGGATCGCCGCTGGGGAAAAACACCTGTCCGAGCACCAGGGCGGCGGCCGTGGCGTAGATGTAGAAATCGTAGAACTCGATGGTCGTGCCGATGAAGGCAGCGGCGGCGGCACGGCGCGGCTGAGCGGTGGTGTGCATGCAAGAACCCTGTGTATTTATAGTTTTGGGCAGGTGTCGAAGCGGCTGGCGGTGGCGCTCTGTGGCGCTTGTGGGCTTTATCGCTTCCGTGAAAGGATTAGTCAATTTTCAAAAACTTATCCTTACTATTAGCCTTGCTACTACATGGAGCGTGCATGACCTCGACTTCCACCCCTTGGGCGGGCCGCCGCTTTCTCAACGACCGCCTCGACTGGAACCTGTTGCGCACCTATCTGGTGATCGGCCAGGAAGGCAGCATGAGCCGCGCCGCCGCCCGGCTGCACATCACCCAGTCGGCGGTCAGCCAGGCGCTTAAACGGCTCGAAGAGCAATTGGATTGCGTGTTGATCGCCCGCAGCGGTCGGCGGTTCGACCTGACGGAAACCGGGGAAGAAGTCCTGCGCATCGCCGCCGACATCTACGGCGACATTTCACGGTTGGGGACGGTGGTGGAGAATCGCCACGACGACGTGGTCGGCAAGATCCGCATCCTCACCGTCAGTGGTGTGCAGGCGCGGCATTACGATGACTTCCTCGCCGATTTCCATGAAACCCACCCGAAAATCGAGCTGGAAGTCGAAGTGATGGGCAGCTCGGACATCATCAGTTCCCTGCTGCAGAAAACCGCCACGGTGGGCGTCGGCCTGTGTCGCTTGCCGCAACCGCGGCTTGAGCAGCGGGTGCTGTTCCGCGAGCGTTACGCGTACTTTTGCGGGCAACGGCATCGACTTTTCGGACAAGAGAATCTGACCCTTCAGCAGCTTGCGGCGGAACACTTCGTCAGCTTCACCAGCGACCAGCTCGGCGGCAACCTTTCACCCCTGACACTGTTCCGTGACCAGCAGGGCTTCACCGGCAAGATCGTTGCCTCATCCACCAGTTTCGAAGAGATTTACCGCTTGATCTGCGCAGGGTTCGGCATTGGTTGCCTGCCGGTTCACCTGGTGCGACGGGACGTCGAGCAAGGTCTGCTCTGGCGTTTGCCGCCGGAAGAGGGGGTGGTGGATTTCGATATACAGCTACTGTGGAACCGCGAGCAGAAGATGACCCAGGCCGAGACCGTGTTCCTCGACAGCTTCCAGCACATGCTCAGCCTGCGTGAGCCTGTGCTGTAAGCCTTTGCCGGCTCAGACGTGAGGATCGCCCTGGGGCTTGGTCGGCGCGGCGTACTGCGGCTTGAGGTGGCCGTCCTGATCGAGCAGCCAGGCATCCATGATCTGCCGCACCACGGGACCTGCGACCCGACCGCCCGCCTCTCCGTTCTCGATCATCACTGAGATCACGATCTGCGGATGCTCCGCCGGGGCGAAGCCGACGAACAAGGCGTTGTCGCGGTGACGTTCCAAAGTCTTCTCGCGGTTGTAGCGCTCGCCCTGCTTGATCGCCACCACCTGCGCCGTGCCGCTCTTGCCGGCGATGCGGTACTGCGCGCCGGCCGCCGCCGCACGGGCGATGCCGCGGGCATCGTGCATCACCATCTGCATGCCGTGGTTGACCTGTTCCCAGTCACGCGGATCCTTGAGCCGGATGTTCGGCATCGGGTGTTCGTCCACCGGCGCGACACCGTCGACCGTCTTGGCCAGGCGCGGGCGGTTCCACACGCCTTTGTTGGCGATCAGCGCCGTGGCCTGGGCCAGTTGCAACGGCGTGACCTGCATGTAGCCCTGGCCGATGCCGAGAATCACCGTCTCACCCGGGAACCAGGCCTGACGGCGGGTGGCGCGCTTCCAGGCCTGGGAAGGCATCAGGCCCGGCGACTCCTCGAACATGTCCAGCGAGACCTTCTCGCCAAGGCCGAACATCGCCATGTAATCGTGCAGGCGGTCGATGCCGAGCTTGTGCGCCAGGTCATAGAAGTAAGTGTCGTTGGAGCGCATGATCGCGGCATCCATGTCCACCCAGCCGTCGCCGCTGTGGTTCCAGTTGCGGTACTTGTGATCGTAGTCAGGCAGTTGGTAGTAACCGGGATCGAAGACCCGGGTCTGCGGCGTCACGATGCCAGCATCGAGCCCGGCGATGGCCACTTCCGGCTTGATGGTCGAGCCCGGCGCATAGAGGCCCCGCAGCACGCGGTTGAACAGCGGCCGGTCGATGGAGTCGCGCAGCGCCGAGTACTCTTTGGAGCTGATGCCCGTCACGAACAGGTTCGGGTCGAAGCTGGGGTTGCTGACCATGGCCAGCACCTCACCGGTGGCCGGATCCAGCGCCACCACCGAACCGCGCCGATCCCCCAAAGCCGCTTCGGCCGCTTCCTGGAGCTTGACGTCCAGACTCAGGACGATGTTCTTGCCCGGCACCGGATCGGTATGCTTGAGCACACGCAGGACACGGCCTTGGGCGTTGGTCTCGACTTCCTCATAACCGACGTGGCCATGCAGCTGCGCCTCGTAGAAGCGCTCGATGCCGGTCTTACCGATGGACTGGGTGCCGCGGTATTCCACGGAATCGAGGGTCTTGGATTCTTTTTCGTTGATTCGACCGACATAGCCGATGGAATGGGCAAAGTGCGCACCCAGCGGGTAGTGACGGACGAACTGCGGTTCGACATCCAGGCCCGGCAAGCGGAACTCGTTCACCGCCAGTACGGCGATCTGTTCCTCTGTCAGCTCGTAGAACAACGTCACCGGCGTGAACGGGTGGCGTGACTGCTTCATGGCCTTGTCGAACACCGTGCGGTCTTCGGCGGGGAGGTGCAGGAGCTCGATGACCTCGTCCAGTTCCTGGCTGACGTTGGTGGCGCGTTCCCGGGTGATGGTCAAGTTGTAGCTGGGGCGGTTGTCGGCCAGCAGTACGCCGTTGCGGTCATAGATCAGGCCGCGGGTCGGCGGGATCGGCAAGACGTGTACGCGGTTGTTTTCCGAGATGGTCGAGTGGTAGTCGAACTCCACCACCTGCAGGATGTACAGGCGCACCACCAGTGCGCAACTGATCGCAAAGACAAACAACGCGCAGGCGATCAGCCGTTTGTTGACCAGGCGCGTCTCTTTCTCGTGATCCTTGATCGGAATGGGTTCGGGCATTTCTGCAGCCACTCTTTGACAAAATGAGCGCCGATCCATGGGCGTGACATCAGTCCGTTAAAAAACGAGCTGCACCATACCAAAAACTGCCGGGTCACTTCAGAAGGAATTCCTTCAACGGTGGTGCCGGTGCGACGGCTGGATGCGTCCAGAAACTTTCCTGCGGGCAAAACAAAACCCCAACCGCTTTCGCAGTTGGGGTTCCGGAATTTAATCTTGACGATGACCTACTCTCACATGGGGAAACCCCACACTACCATCGGCGATGCATCGTTTCACTTCTGAGTTCGGGATGGGATCAGG
>NZ_NEIZ01000040.1:0-3006 GCF_002113645.1 Pseudomonas sp. B35(2017)
GGCAACACCTACCAGGAAGGTCACGAAGACCAGGTCATGGTTCAGGCGTTCAGCCACGACGTGATCATCCCGCGTGACCCGCAGTCCGGCCAGCCAACCGGCCAGCGCGTCCACAAGCCAGTGATCATCACCAAGGTCTACGACAAGGCTTCGCCTCTGCTGCAGGCGGCCCTGACCTCCGGCGAGCGCATGAGCGAAATCGTCATCCAGTGGTACCGCACTTCGGCCCAAGGCACCCAAGAGCACTACTACACCACCAAACTGGAAGACGCGATCATCGTCGCCATCAACAACAAGATGCACAACTGCCAGGATCCAGGCAACTCGCACTTCACCCACCTGGAAGAAGTGCAGTTCACCTACCGCAAGATCACCTGGACCCACGAAGTATCCGGTACTTCGGGTTCCGATGACTGGCGTGCTCCAGTCGTTTAATCACGGCTGACCGTTACACGCATCGACCAGCCCTGCTGGTCGATGTTGTTTACGCACCTCCAGAATTTCGCGTGCGCAGGACCGCTTGGCGAAGACCGGCGCACGCCGCTGCAGCACGAGGAACAAGGGATGTTCGCGCCGGCCAACGAAACACATTTTGCCCTGACCATCGAAGGCCTGTCCGCCGACTTCCAGGTGTTCGCCCTGCAAGGCCGCGAAGCCGTCAGCGAGCCGTTCGCCTTCCAGGTGGAACTGGTCAGTGAGCAGCCGTCGCTGGACCTCGAGACCCTGCTGCACAAACCGGCCTTCCTGCAGCTGTCGCCCGACGGCAGCGGCATCCACGGCCTGATCTACCGCGCCGCGCAAGGCGACTCCGGCAAGCGCCTGACCCGCTACTCCGTGACCCTGCGCCCGCAGCTGGCGTACCTCGCGCACCGGGTCAACCAGCGCATCTTCCAGAACCTCAGCGTGCCGAAGATCATCGGCCAGGTGCTGGAGGAACACGGCATCCAGGCCAACGCCTACGCATTCAAGACCGGCTCGGTCTATCCCGAGCGGACCTACTGCGTGCAGTACGACGAGTCGGACCTGCACTTCATCCAGCGCCTGTGCGAGGAGGAAGGCATCCACTTCCACTTCCAGCACAGCGCCACGGCCCACAAGCTGGTGTTCGGCGACGACCAGACGGTGTTCCCGAAACTGGCGCCCGTGGCCTACCAGCAAGACTCCGGCATGGTCGCCAGCGACCCGGTGGTCAAGCGCTTCGACCTGCGCCTGGAAACCCGCACCAGCCGCACCACCCGCCGCGACTACGACTTCGAGAAGCCGCGCCTGACCCTCGAGAGCGAGAACCGCGGCGACGCCCTGCCCGACCTCGAGGACTACGACTACCCGGGCCGCTTCATCGACCGCGAGCGCGGCAAGCACCTGGCCAAGCGCGCCCTTGAGCGCCACCGCAGCGACTTCCGCCTCGCCGAGGGCAAGAGCGACCAGCCGCGCCTGGTCAGCGGCCACTTCCTGGCCCTGACGGCGCACCCCAAGGCGCAGTGGAACGACCTCTGGCTGCTCACCGAGATCCTCCACGAAGGCAAGCAGCCGCAGGTGCTGGAGGAGTCGGTGACCAGCGACACCACGGCGCTCAAGGACGACTTCCACCAGGGCTACCGCAACCGCTTCCAGGCCACCCCGTGGGACGTGCCCAACCGCCCGCCCCTGCGCCACCCCAAGCCGCGCATCCTCGGCAGCCAGAGCGCCGTGGTCACAGGGCCCAAGGGCGAGGAGATCCACTGCGACCCGTACGGCCGCGTCAAGGTGCAGTTCCACTGGGACCGCGAAGGCCAGGCCGACGACAAGACCACCTGCTGGCTGCGCGTCTCCTCGGCCTGGGCCGGGGCCCAGTACGGCGGCATCGCCATCCCGCGCATCGGCATGGAGGTGCTGGTCACCTTCCTTGAGGGCGACCCCGACCAGCCCTTGGTCAGCGGCTGCCTGTACCACAAGGAGAACACCGTCCCCTACGCCCTGCCGGCCAACAAGACCCGCAGCACCTTCAAGACCCTGAGCTCCCTGGGCGGGGGCGGCTTCAACGAGCTGCGCATCGAGGACAAGAAGGGCCAGGAGCAGATCTTCCTGCACGCCCAGCGCGACTGGGACGAGAACGTCGAGCACGACCAGAAGATCCGCGTCGGCAACGAGCGCCACGACACCGTCGAGAAGAACAGCTACAGCGAGTTCAAGGCCGAGGAGCACCACACCGTCTACCAGGACCGCAAGGTCGAGGCCCGGGCCGACGACCACCTGACCGTGGGCGTCAACCAGCACATCAAGATCGGCACCGGCCAGTTCATCGACGCCGGCCAGGAGATCCACCTGAGCAGCGGCCTGAAGGTCGTGCTCGAGGCCGGCAGCGAGCTCACCCTGGTCGGCGGCGGCAGCTTCATCAAGATCGACGGCGGCGGCGTGACCCTGAGCGGCCCGGCGATCAACGTCAACTCCGGCGGCGGCCCGGGCAGCGGCACCGGCGCCGCCCCGCTGATGCCCGGCGCGCTGAAACAGGCCGACGCCGACAAGGCCGGCGCCGTGCTCACCCCGGCGCAGGTCAACACCCTCAAGCGCAACGCGCCGTTCTGCGAAGAATGCGAAAAATGCAAGGCAGGTGCCTGTGCCCTCTGACCGACTGACACCCCGCGACTGGCTGGCCCGCCAGCCCCTGCAGAGCGGCGAACGCCTGTACCTGGTCATCAGCGCCGCCAGCGACGCCGACGGCCTGAAGACCCTGTACATGAGCGAACCCGCCACCCAGCTCGTGCCGATCTGGAACGACACCCCCTACGCCAGCTGGAAACCGGTGAT
This sequence comes from Pseudomonas sp. B35(2017), assembly GCF_002113645.1. Classification (NCBI taxonomy): domain Bacteria; kingdom Pseudomonadati; phylum Pseudomonadota; class Gammaproteobacteria; order Pseudomonadales; family Pseudomonadaceae; genus Pseudomonas; species Pseudomonas sp. B35(2017). The sequence continues at coordinate 2,788 of NZ_NEIZ01000040.1, forward strand.
GCCCTACGTCACCGAACTCAAGCCCGACTCCCCGTTCCTGCCCTGGATCGCCGCCACCGACGCCCTCGACTGGGGCTGGCTGGCCGTCTCCCGCAGCGAACCGGACGAAGTCTTCGAGCACCTGCGCAGCCTCACCCAAGTGAAGATGCCGGACGGGACCGAGGTGTTCTTCCGCTTCTGGGACGGCCGGCACATCCACCCGATCCTCAAGGGGCTGGG
>NZ_NEIZ01000041.1:0-2929 GCF_002113645.1 Pseudomonas sp. B35(2017)
CGACGACATCGCCGGCATGGCCCGGGACACCGCCAGCCAATGGAACGTGCTGGTCAACCGGCTGGGCGCCGCGCTGCTGTTGCTCAAGGGCGACAGCAGCTTCAGTGCGTCGTGGATGAGCCTTTTCATCGCCGCGAGGCTGGGCGGCGAAAGCCGCTTGCAGCGCGTGAACGAGGGCGCGCGACAGGTGTGGAAACTGTTCGGGCAAAGGGCCGAAGCCCTGGATGAATGGGTGCGCAAGACCGGCAAGGCGATCGGGGCCGGGCGGGGAGAGCGGATCCTGAACTCGCCGGCGGTGGTCAACAGCGGCGGTGTGGTGCCGTTGGCGGCGTTGCTGGTGAACGTGGTGAATGTGCAGAACTACTTGCGCGAGGCTGCGGTGCTGGAGGGGATGGAAGGCCGGCGGAAACGTGAAACGCTTTCGGCGAGCCTGTATGGGGCGGCGGCGTTGGTGGCGGTGGTGGATAGTCAGGTTAGGGTGGGGTTGGGGAGGGATAGATTCTTCATTCGTTTATCTGCGGCTCCAGTGCTTACGTTGTTTGGTGGGGTGATTGGTGGGTTGTCATTTGTGGCAGCGGGAGCAGAGTTCAAGTCTTTGCAAATGCAGATTGAAAACGCCCAAAACCAAGTCGATTCATGGCTGCAGATACGCCAGGCCGCGGTCGGAGGACAAATAGCGGCCTTTGGCACCCAAGCATTATTGGGCGCTTCTTACACCATGAGAGCCTTGGCCGGGTCAATAACCGTGGACGTCGCCATCCTGCGCTACACGCTGTGCATGGGCCCGCTGAACTGGGTCATCGCCGCATTGGGCGTGCTGTACCTGACGGCCTGGATCTTCGAGAAAACGCCGCTGCAGTATTTCCTGAGCACCTGCTGCTGGTCCAAGGCGCGGGCGGGCGATTTGGCGCCGATCGCGCCGAAAGCCCAGCAGGACGAGCTCGACCGCCTGTACCTGATCCTCTACACCCCCCGGGTCAGCATGAAGAGCAGCGCAAGGCCGGCCCGTGACGACAGCTTTGCCGGCCTGAAACACGTCAGCGCCGTTGACGCGCTGACCATCGACCTGCCGGGCGCCGAACCCGGCAGTGCCTACCTGGAGCTGAGCATGATCGGCGATCCCATCGACACCCAGGGCTACAGGCACCTGATCAAGAACAGCCCGGCCAACGGCTACAAGGCGCCACGGCCCTGGCGAGACCTGGCACCGCACTGGCTGTCCGGCAGCCAGTGCGGGTGGATACCGGTCAAGGAAGGCCAGGGGCTGCGCCTCAGCGGGCCGTTCAAGGAACTGGCGAATGTGCTCGGTTCCCCGCCGAGCACGGTGTCGTTCCGCTTGCGTTACCGCACGCCCCTCACCGGGATGCTCGGTGCCCGCACGTTCATCGGCGGGGAGCGGGGGCTGGCGTTTACCCTGAACAACGACACCGGCGTCGTCGCGCTGCGGGGCGACCCGACCCCCGAGCTGGATCGCGTGCCGAACTACCCGCTCGGGGACGGTCACCCCGGCGCCATTTACCTGCAACCCAAGGACAAACGATGAGCACGCCAACGGCCGGCACCACGAAGAAAGGGATGTTTTCGCGCAATGACTATCTGGCGCCGTTGCCGATCCCTACCGGTAGAAAGCCCTGTGACGTGCTCAATACCATCTGGCGCAAGAACGATGTCTTTATTGACATAGGCAACTACAGCATTGGCTCGGCGGTGATGGTGCTTTGGCCGATGGTGATGTTGTTTTTGGCCATGGCCTATGGATTTCGGAACATCGCACCAGATCTCAGTATGTTTGCTCTAGTTGGTGGAGGGATCATCACCGGTATTCCAGCACTGTTCCTCATTCAAGGCCTCCTCCGCGAAGTCCCCTTGCCCGTCCGCTTCAACCGCCAGCGCCGCGAAGTCTGCGTGCCCCGCGACAACGGCGAATACTGGATCGTCCCCTGGGAAACCGTGACCGCCGCCGCCAGCCAGCATTCATCGGTCAGTCAGGGCGGCAGGGCCACGATGGGTTTATTGGTCATCGGCTTCGAAAACCCCGACCCGACCGCCAGCGAGGACAACAGGCATTTTTCGCTGGGCTTCCCTTGCGGCGGCGGCACCACGGCGATGGCGTTGTGGGAGTGCATGCGCAGTTACATGGAGGTCGGGCCGGAAGCCGTTGAGGATCAAACCGCTCGTTTCGATTGGTCAAAGGGAATCTGGGCGACCTATCTGGACGATCTGATCAAGGCTGCGAAATTGAGAGGTTGGTTTGTAACCGCTCTGTGGGAAGGGTTCTGCGGAATTTTCATATTCAACACATTGCTGATCGATGTGCTGGAGCGCTGGAAACTGAATCCCCCCCCCGACCTGTCCCACCCCGACATCCTCGAATGGTCAAAACCCCTGCCGCCCGAGCAATGGGCCCAACGCTCCCCGGCGCTTGCAGCCGCCATCGCCCAGCGCGAAGCGGAATTGGCGGCTCAATCCGAGGCGCCGGCATGAGCACGCCAGCGGCCGGCACCACGAAGAAAGGGATGTTTTCGCGCAATGACTATCTGGCGCCGTTGCCGATCCCTACGGGGAAGAAGCCCTGTGACGTGCTCAATACCATCTGGCGCAAGAGCGATGTCTTTATTGACATCGGCAACTACAGCATTGGCTCGGCGGTGATGGTGATGTGGCCGGGAGTAATGGTGGTTCTTGCCATGTCATTCTTTACTCGGAATTTCGACCCTGAGTTCAGTCGCGATGTTTTGATCTTCGGCGCTTGCGTCATGGCCCTCCCGATTTTTTGGTTGATCCAGGGCCTCTTCCGCAAAGTTCCCTTGCCCGTCCGCTTCAACCGCCAGCGCCGCGAAGTCTGCGTGCCCCGCGACAACGGCGAATACTGGATCGTCCCCTGGGAAACCGTGACCGCCGCCGCCACCCAGCATTCATCGGTCAGTCA
>NZ_NEIZ01000042.1:0-2531 GCF_002113645.1 Pseudomonas sp. B35(2017)
GAAGTCGGCAAGACCACCGGCACCGTGACCACCACCGCGCCGAACGACGCGTTGAACGGTCACGCACCGTTGACCAACGCGATCACCGACGTCAGCGGCGGCAACTACGAGAACCTGGTGGGTGACAAGACCCCGGTCAGCACCACCGTGACCGACACTGTCGACACCACCAACCTGACGCTCAGCGCCACCGGCACGGTGAACGAAGGCGGCCAGATCACCTATACCGCCACCTTGACCAACGCCGCCGGCACGCCGATGACCGTGACGCTGAGCAACGGCGCGACCATCACCATCGAGGCCGGCAAGACCTCCGGCACCGTGACCGTTCCGGCACCGGCCGACGATGTCTACAAAGACGCGGGCACCGTTGAGGCGACCATCAAGGGCACGACCGGCGGCGACTTCGAGAACCTGGTCACCAGCGGCACGCCGGCGGTGACCACCGTCAACGACACCATCGACACCTCCACCGTGTCGCTGACCGCCACGGCGAACGTCGCCGAAGGCGAGACCGTGGTCTACACCGCGACCGTGACCGCACCGGTCACCGGCTCGCCCCTGGTCGTGACGCTGTCCAACGGCCAGACCATCACCATCGCCGTCGGCGAGACCACCGGCACCGTGAACTTCGTGGCGCCGAACAGCCCGCTGGCCGGCGGCAGTTCCCTGAGCGTGACCATCAACGGCGCGAGCGGCGGCAACTACGAAAAACTGGACGTGGACGGCAAGTCCGCCGACACGGCGGTCTCGGACACCACCGACACCACCCACCTGAACCTGAGCGCCACCGACTCGGTGGCCGAAGGCGGCTCGATCGTCTACACCGCGACCCTGACCAATGCCGCCGGCACCCCGGTGACCGTGACCCTGTCCAACGGCGCGACCATCACCATCGAGGCCGGCAAGACGTCCGGCACCGTGACCGTTCCGGCGCCTGCCGACGACGTCTACAAGGACGCCGGCAAAGTCGAAGTCACCATCAAGGATGCGTCCGGCGGCAACTTCGAGAGCCTGGTGCCGAGCACCGTCCCGGCGGTGACCAACGTCACCGACACCATCGACACCACCACCGTGAAGCTGACTGCCACCGAGTCGGCGGCTGAAGGCGGCACCGTCACCTACACCGCTACCGTGGGCGCGCCTGTGACGGGTTCTCCGGTCACCGTGACCCTGGCGAACGGCCAATCGATCACCATCGAAGTCGGCAAGACCACCGGCACCGTGACCACCACTGCGCCGAACGACGCGTTGAACGGCCATGCGCCGCTGACCAACGCGATCACCGATGTCAGCGGCGGCAACTACGAAAACCTCGTGGCCGACAAGACCCCGGTCAGCACCACCGTGACCGACACTGTCGACACCACCCACCTGTCCCTGAGCGCCACCGGAACCGTGGCCGAGGGCGGCTCGATCATCTATACCGCCACGCTGACCAACCCGGCCGGCACTCCGGTGACCGTGACCCTGAGCAACGGCGCCACCATCACCATCGAGGCCGGCAAGACTTCCGGCACCGTGACCGTCCCTGCGCCGGCCGACGACGTCTACAAGGATGCCGGTACCGTTCAGGCGACGATCACCAACGCCACCGGCGGCAATTTCGAGAACCTGGTGCCGAGCACCACGCCGGCCGTGACCAGCGTCACGGACACCATCGACACCACCACCGTGAAGCTGACGGCGACCGAGTCGGCGGCCGAAGGCGGCACCGTCACCTACACCGCTACCGTCGGTGCGCCAGTGACCGGTTCGCCTGTCACCGTGACCCTGGCCAACGGCCAGTCGATCACCATCGAAGTCGGCAAGACCACCGGCACCGTGACCACCACCGCGCCGAACGATGCGGTGAACGGCCACGCTCCGTTGACCAACGCAATCACCGACGTATCCGGCGGCAACTACGAAAACCTGGTCGCCGACAAGACGCCGGTTTCGACTACCGTCACCGATACCGTGGACACCACCAACCTGACGCTGAGCGCAACGGGCACCGTGGCTGAAGGCGGTTCGATCGTGTACACCGCGACCCTGACCAATCCGGCCGGCACCCCGGTGACCGTGACCCTGAGCAACGGCGCCACCATCACCATCGAAGCCGGCAAAACTTCCGGCACCGTGACCGTCCCTGCGCCGGCCGACGACGTCTACAAGGACGCCGGCAAAGTCGAAGTGACCATCAAGGACGCCACCGGCGGCAACTTCGAGAACCTGGTGCCGAGCACCACGCCGGCCGTGACCGACGTCACCGACACCATCGATACTTCGACCGTGAAACTGACGGCGGACACTTCGGTGGCCGAGGGCGGCACCGTCACCTATACCGCGACAGTAGGCGCTCCTGTAACCGGTTCGCCGGTCACCGTGACCCTGTCCAACGGCCAGACCATCACGATCGAAGTCGGCAAGACCACCGGCACCGTGACCATCACTGCGCCTAACGACGCGCTCAACGGACACGCGCCGCTGACCAACGCGATCACCGACGTGTCCGGCGGCAACTACGAGAACCTGGTCGCCGACAAGAC
>NZ_NEIZ01000043.1:0-2300 GCF_002113645.1 Pseudomonas sp. B35(2017)
AGCGCCGGCAAGGACGTCGTCTTCACCCTCAGCGCCGCGTTCGTGCAGCAGCACTTCGAGGCCCGGCGCGGGGAGACGCTGACGGCGAGCTACAGCATCCGGCGGGCCGAGACGGGCAAGGTGAGCTATTCCAATCCGCTGACGTTCGTGATCGGCGTGGCGCTGCAGCTGCAGCCGCCGCGCATCCAGCAGGCCGAGGCCGACGGCCAGACCCTGCAGCCGGTGAAGGCCAAGGACGCGCTGACCGCCGTCATCCCCGCCGAAGGCCTGCAGCCCGCCGACCTCCTCAGCGTCACCTGGCAGGGCGCGCCGGGCAGCCACGCCGAAGGTTCCCACACCACCGAGGCCAAACCGATCAGCCAGAGCGGCTACAGCATCGCCCTGCCGCCCACGGTGCTGGCCTTCGCCCTGGGCAAGACCGTCACCGTGACCTACAGGATCGAGCGCGGCGGCAAGGTGTTCGACTCGCCGCCGCTGAGCCTGAAGGTCGGCACCTTGCCGGCGACGGCGCTGAACTCGCCGGTCATCACCGACGCCGACGCGGGCAACGTGCTGGACCTGGCGGCGCTGGGCAGCAAGGACGTGACGATCCGCGCACAGGACTGGGCGCTGATCGCCACGGGCCAGCAGGTGTGGATGAGCCTGCTCGGGCGCAAGGCCGACGGCGCGGCGCATGACCTGACGGTGTGGAACGGCGGCGCTTCCTACGTCAACGCCACGTGGTTCCAGCAGAAATACTGGAACCGGAGCGTGGCCAACAGCTACTTCAAGGCGCTGGCCGACGGCAGCCAGTTGACCCTGAAGTTCAAGGCAGCGCTGGACAAGAGCAACGTGGCGGCCAATGCGGTGGTGTTTGCGGATCGGGTGTATACGGTGAAGGCGGTGCCGTTGGTGGTGCCGACGCTGACCAACGTGCTGGACGCCAACAACGTCGAGGTGCCGGAAGGCACCTACACCGTCAGCACCACGCTGACCCTCAAGGGCACCGCCAGCAAAGGCTTGCAGGTCGAGGTCTACGACGGCAACGGCTCGACGGCTGTGTCCAAGGGCAAGGCCACCGCTGACGCCACAACCGGGCGCTGGGAGCTCAAGATCAGCGTGCCGGTGGGGGCGCGGCGGCTGTACGCCAAGTCGCTGTATCACAGTACGGCGACTTATTCGAATGTGCGGCTGCTGACGGTGACAAGTCCGATGTCCATCGACCCATCGCCTATGACATTGAATGGGTTCGCGCTAGTTACGCCTACGGGCTGGGAGGTCAATCCTGCGTACGATTTCCCGGGAAATACTTCCACTCGCACGCCGAAGACGGGGATTCCGCCCTACACCTACAGCTCGGCGAATCCCGCAATTGCAAAGGTGAGTAATACTGGCAAGGTAGAAGGGCTCCAAAATGGTCGCACGGTCATTAGCGTGCGGGACGCATCGGGTCAGACTCGTGAATACAGCGTTACAGTTTCGAATGTGTATCGCCTTGTGACGCGTGACACGACGCTGGCTGGTAACACGGCAACCCTTTGGGCTTCACTCGGTTGGGTTCGCATCACACAAGCACATGCATTGAGCTTTGCCAAACGATACCAACCACCTTATGAGCGTTACTTCCCCACGCACATAACATATAGAGACGGAGTAGCGCTCGGCCCTTTGGTTGTGTTTGATGGGTGGTGCTATGAATTCGCACCGATAATGTACCCCCAATTTCTGTGGCGCTCGGAGGCTTCTGCTTGCACTTCCGGTAACAACACAGCACAAATGTGGGGATTGCTACCCACTCCGTAAACTCTGAATGAGCCGTGCGCTTAAAACCCTTGCAAGCTCCGCAGCAGCAGTAACTTTTGCCATGTCTATGCTGAAAAAATGGGGACGGATTTATTTATACGTCCCCATTTCAATCGAAATGGCTATGCACTTCATTTTTCAGCCACTTCGTTTACTTCCGTTTAAAACCACTTCCACCACCCCACGCCACCTTGCGCCATTGCCTACAGCTACGCCAGAATCCGCTGGCTTGTGTGCCTTAGGGGCTGGTTTTATTGTTTGCCGGTCACTGACGAATCAGTGATCGGGTTTAGCGATCCGACTCCCCACAGACGCAACAATGCCCTGTCTCATATGCAGTCAACTGCCTGCATTTGCGTAATGGTGGCTGTGCGCGGGAGACCTTCGGGTCTACCCGGGGTTTCTGTGACCCGGATCGCTAACCTGCGTACAGCCGCCACCTTTACTTGTTTAGCGATGGGTTGTGGCGGCTCAATCAATCACGGAGCGCATGCCATGTTCAAACCCACCCCCAACCT
>NZ_NEIZ01000044.1:0-2237 GCF_002113645.1 Pseudomonas sp. B35(2017)
AGCGCCGGCAAGGACGTCGTCTTCACCCTCAGCGCCGCGTTCGTGCAGCAGCACTTCGAGGCCCGGCGCGGGGAGACGCTGACGGCGAGCTACAGCATCAAGCGGGCCGAGACGGGCAAGGTGAGCTATTCCAATCCGTTGACGTTCGTGATCGGCCAACCGATATCGCTCGACCCGCCGACGCTCGACTCCGTCAAGGGCTCGCCCAGCGGCGTGGAGGTTCCAGACGGCAGCCTCATCGTCGAAACCTCGGTAGTGCTGAGTGGCACCGCCAGCAAGGGCCAGAAAGTCGATGTGCTGGATGGCGTCACATCCAAAGGCCAAGCCACCGCCGATGCCGCGACCGGCCGCTGGACATTGACCGTGAGCGGGCTGAGCGCGGCGGTGCACACCTTCACCGCCAAGGCAATGTACGGCGACGGTCTGGTATCGACGCCGCGCAGCTTCACGGTGGTGGCGCTCATCAAGCCGACGCTGAGCAATGTGCTGGACGCCAACAACGTGGAGGTTCCGGAAGGCACCAGCACCGTGAGCACCACGCTGAAGCTGCGGGGCACGGCCAGCAAAGGGCAGAAGGTGGAGATCTTCGACGGCAACGGCTCGACGGCGGTGTCCAAGGGCACGGTGACGGCTCACGCAACGACGGGTGCGTGGGAACTCAGCATCACCGTTCCCGTGGGCGGGCGGCGGCTGTATGCCAAGTCGCTGTACCACAGCACGGCGACCTATTCGAATGTGCGGCTGCTGACGGTAGTGACCTCGGTCGCGCCGACGATCACTTCGGTGAAGGACCCCAAGGGCGTCGAGATCGCAAACGGCGGCATCACGGTCGCAACCAGCGTCACGCTCACCGGCACGGCGGCCAAAGGCCTGAAGGTCGAGGTGTTCGATGGCACCGTGTCCAAGGGCCAAGTGACCGCGAATGCGACATCGGGCGTATGGACGCTGACGGTATCGGGGTTGAGCGTCGCGGCACACAGATTCACGGCGAAAGCCTTGTACGGCGCCAGTCCGGTGTCGGCGGCCAGAACCCTGACCGTGACGGCGGCGACAGCGCCGACCATCACCTCGGTGAAAGATCCGAAGGGTGTGGACATTCCGCACGACGGTATGACTCTTGAGACCAGCGTCACGCTCACCGGCGCAGCAGCGAAAGGGCAGAAGGTCGAGGTGTTCGATGGCAATGTGTCCAAGGGCGAGGTCACGGCGAATGCGACCTCGGGTGTGTGGACACTGACAGCGTCGGGCCTGAGCGTGGCGGCGCACAGTTTTACGGCCAAGGCGCGCTATGGAACCGAGCCTGTTTCTGATTCCAGAACCTTTAAAGTTGTGCGTTGGGTTTCAGGTTCAGAAAATTGGGAAACAGAACCACATGGAACGTTCGCCGCGGGGCAGTCGAAACGGTGCCAAAGCGGATTGACTTTCTATGTGAAGTCCGTTCCGAACCCCTTATATTATGGCGTTATTCTATGGAAGGAATCTCCCAAATACATGTCAGTAACATACTACGCCACAGTAGAACTGACATTTGACGGCATAATTAAGAATTTTAACTATGAGTACATCTGCTACAACGCAGCAACAATAAGTTTTTTCAACCTTGATGGTGCTGTCAAAGAAATCACCCTATCGCCATCTGGAAGTTCATTCAGACCTGGCAGCCATACCGACCAGGCCGGCCTTAGCAAAATCGTCATAAAAGATATTCGCGGAGGAGTAGATCTAGACAATCTAAGATGGAGTTAGTCAGCCATATTGAAAATGGGGACGGATTCATTTATGCGTTGTTTTTTTGATTTTTTTCAGTTCTGAAGTTAACGAAGAGATGAGGATGGATGTGTTTATCCGTCCTCATTTCCTCTTCTAGATTATTGCATTGACTAATCTGCAGCGAGACATGTTTAAACATGTTGATCACAGTTTCCATACACCCACATCGCCTTGCGCCATTGCCTACAACTACGCCAGAATCCGCCGGCTTGTGCGCCTGGGGGGCGGGTTCTATCGTTTGGCGGTCACTGACGAATCAGTGATCGGGTCTCGCAGCCCGTCGATCTCTGGACGCACAATCTCCTCCATGCCTGTCATGGCGGCTGTACGTGGGAGGCCTTCGGGCCTGCCGGTTCTAGAGTCCCGGTCTGCGACCCGCGTATAGCTGCCACCCTCTCGTATCGCAGCGAATCGAGGCGGCTCCATGACTCTGGAGATGCAAGCATGTTCAAACCCACCCCCAACCC
>NZ_NEIZ01000045.1:0-1837 GCF_002113645.1 Pseudomonas sp. B35(2017)
CTCGCCCCATGAGCGCCGAAAAACTGGCCATGGTTGACCAGGCTGCTCAGGCCGAGCGTGCGGCCAGAGCCCAGCCCCATGTGGACATCAACAGCCCGGTGATGCCGTGCCCGGCGAGCCAGGCCGAGCTGTTCGTCGTGCCGGTGCGTTATGCGCTGGCGCACGAGCAGGCCGAAAACGCCTGCGTCATGCCCGGCGTCACCCCCGGGAGCCGCCCGATGGCGGCCCGTCGCCTGCGGGAAGGGTTCGTGTACCTCTGGCAGCATCAGGGGCCGCTCAGGCGTTTTGCCGTCTCGTCGCAGGGGCTGTTGCAGGAGCAGGCGCTGGATGCTGCCCCCGGCCCGGTGGCCGACGGGCCGTCGGCCGGCCTGTCATTGGCGAAAATCCACGACGCCTGGATGCTGTACAGCGAATTTCCGTTGAACGCCGAACACTGCCGGGCGCTGGGCGACAGCGACTCCAAGCGCCGCCAGCACATGCGCCAGATCGCCTTGCGCACCGTGGCCGACGAACTGCAGGCGCCGCATTGCCCGCCGCTGGACAAGGGCGAGGCGGTCATGGCCGAACTCATCCCCGGCACCTACGCCCGCTCGATGAAGGCCGACCGCAAGGACAACGCCGAGGACACCGACGCCCTCGGCGCGACGCTGCTGAAGGATCCGACCCGGGCCAACATCAAGGCCTACACCGATGCCATGCACCGCGCCCGTGAGCGCGAGCGTGTCATCGCGCAACACCCCGGCGCCAGCGACCAGCCGCCGGGCGAGTGGAGCGCCGAACCATGGGACGGGCAGGGCACCCGCGACTGGCTGGACAATGCCAAGACCCAAGCCGAGGGGCTGTACGCGGTGTTCGCCTGCCTGGACGACGACCTGGGCGTCTTGCGCGACATCAACCACGAACAGGAGCGATTGGAAGCCGATCACGAACAGTGGCTGGGCGAGAACAGCCTGCGCCTGAGCATCGGCGGCTTCGTGCGCAGCCTGATCACCGAGGATGGCGCCGAACTGGCCGGCGACCTCAGTTACCGCTACAAGGACCGCGACATCCGGCTCACGCCCGAACAGGGGCAGGTCATCCTCGACAGCCAGCATCGGCTGGACGAGGAACTGAAGTCCGAGACCCGCGCCCGTCAGTACGGCGGGCAGCCGGGCCCGGCAGAAACGGCGGCCCGCGATGCCCGGATCGCCGAGATCCTGGCCCCTGTGCGCGGCTTCATCCCGGCCGACCTGCACCACGAGATCCAGGCCGTTGTCCGCGAGTACCGGGCGCAGAAAAGCGCCAACCGCGACAACCATGCCTTCAGCGCCAAGGTCGGCGACTGCATCGACCTCGATGCGATGGACACCTGGTTCAGCGACACCGCCGCCGCGCATTTCCGGCAGCTGGAGCAGCGCCACACGGTGCTGTTCGCCGACCGTGGCGTGTACCTCAAACGCTCGGCCAGCGGCACCTGGTTCGTAGACTACGACGACCTGCCGACGCGCCGCTGGCTGAGCGAACTGGCCGCCGGCTGCCTGAGCGCCCAATGCATCCGCGCCCAGGGGGCCGAGCAGTACGCCGACCATGTGCGCTCGGCCGACGGCGGCGCCCTGCGGCAACTGTTCAACGCCTGGACGCCGTCGCTGGAAGCCGCCGTCAACAACGCCTCGCGCCTGAGCGAACTGCTGGCGGCGCTGTCCGCCGACAACCTCAGCGCCACCCATCAGGCACTGGCGCCGCTGGGCAGCGACATCCTCGACGACATCGCCGGCATGGCCCGGGACACCGCCAGCCAATGGAACGTGCTGGTCAACCGGCTGGGCGCCGCGCTGCTGTTGCTCAAGGGCGACAGCAG
>NZ_NEIZ01000046.1:0-1371 GCF_002113645.1 Pseudomonas sp. B35(2017)
CGGCTTCAACGCCACCGCCGCCGACTACCCGCAAGGCCTCACCACCCAGCAACGCTTCGAGGCCCAGGCCGCGCAACGGCCCGACGCCGTGGCCGCCGCGTTCCTCGGCGAGCAGCTGACCTACGCCGACCTCAACCGTCGGGCCAACGCCCTGGCCCGGCACCTGACCGGGCTGGGCGTGCGCCCCGACGACCGCGTGGCCATCGTCGCCCGCCGTGGCCTCGACACCTTGGTCGGCCTGGTGGCGATCCTCAAGGCCGGCGCCGGCTACGTGCCGGTGGATCCGGCGCACCCGGCCGAGCGCCTGGAGTACCTGCTCAGCGACAGCGCCCCGGTGGCCGTGCTGACCCAGAGCGGTTTGCGTGGACGCCTGCCGGCGCTGGAGGTGCCGGTGCTCGACCTCGATCTGGCGCAATGGCCAAGCCATGACGCCGGCAACCCGCAGATCCCAGGCCTCACCCCCGGGCACCTGGCCTATGTGATCTACACCTCCGGCTCCACCGGCCTGCCGAAAGGCGTGATGGTCGAGCACAAGACCCTGGGCAACCTGATCGACTGGCACTGCGCGGCGTTCGACCTGTGCGCCGGGCGCCACACTTCGAGTCTGGCCGGCTTCGGCTTCGACGCCATGGCCTGGGAGGTCTGGCCGGCGCTGTGCGCGGGCGCGACCCTGCACCTGGCGCCGATCCACGACGGCACCGAGGACATCGACGCGCTGCTCGGCTGGTGGCGCGAGCAGCCGCTGGACGTCAGCTTCCTGCCGACCCCGGTGGCCGAGTACGCCTTCGGCCAGAACCTGGAACACCCGACCCTGCGCACGCTGCTGATCGGCGGCGACCGCCTGCGCCAGTTCGGCCGCAGCCAGACCTTCGACGTCATCAACAACTACGGCCCGACCGAGGCCACGGTGGTCGCGACTTCGGGCCTGATCGAGGCGGGGCAGACGTTGCACATCGGCCGCCCGGTGGCCAACGCCACGGTGTACCTGCTCGACGAACAGCAGCGCCCGGTGCCGATCGGCGTGGCCGGCGAGCTGTACGTCGGCGGCGCCGGCGTCGCCCGGGGCTACCTGAACCGGCCGGAGCTGACCGAAGAACGCTTCCTGCAAGACCCGTTCAACCCCGGCCGCATGTACCGCACCGGCGACCTGGCGCGCTGGCGCGAGGACGGCTCCATCGAGTACCTGGGCCGCAACGACGACCAGGTGAAGATCCGCGGCGTGCGCATCGAGTTGGGCGAGATCGAGAACTGCCTCAACCACCTGCCGGGCATCCAGGAGGCGGTGCTGCTGGCCCGGGAGGACGAGCCCGGCCAAGTGCGCCTGGTGGCGTACTTCACCGCCCAGGCACAAGTCGAGCCGCTGGAGGTGGG
>NZ_NEIZ01000047.1:0-1267 GCF_002113645.1 Pseudomonas sp. B35(2017)
CACCGTGACCGTTCCGGCCCCTGCCGACGACGTCTACAAGGACGCCGGCAAGGTTGAGGTCACGATCAAGGACGCCACCGGCGGCAACTTCGAAAACCTGGTGCCGAGCACCGTTCCGGCCGTGACCGAAGTCACCGACACCGTCGACACCACCACCGTGAAACTGACGGCGACCGAGTCGACGGCTGAGGGCGGCACCGTCACCTACACAGCCACCGTGGGCGCACCAGTGACCGGTTCGCCTGTCACCGTGACCCTGGCCAACGGTCAGAGCATCACGATTGAAGTCGGCAAGACCACCGGCACCGTGACCACCACCGCGCCGAACGATGCGTTGAACGGCCACGCACCGCTGACCAACGCGATCACCGACGTCAGCGGCGGCAACTTCGAGAACCTCGTGGGCGACAAGACCCCGGTCAGCACCACCGTGACCGACACCGTCGACACCACCCACCTGTCCCTGAGCGCCACCGGTTCCGTGGCCGAGGGCGGTTCGATCGTCTATACCGCGACCCTGACCAACCCGGCCGGCACGCCGGTCACTGTGACGTTGAGCAACGGTGCGACCATTACCATTGAGGCCGGCAAAACCACCGGCACCGTGACCGTTCCGGCCCCTGCCGACGACGTCTACAAGGACGCCGGCAAGGTTGAGGTCACGATCAAGGACGCCACCGGCGGCAACTTCGAAAACCTCGTGCCGAGCACCGTTCCGGCCGTCACCGAAGTCACCGACACCATCGACACCACCACCGTGAAACTGACGGCGACCGAGTCGGCGGCTGAGGGCGGCACCGTCACCTACACAGCCACCGTGGGCGCACCAGTGACCGGTTCGCCTGTCACCGTGACCCTGGCCAACGGTCAGAGCATCACGATTGAAGTCGGCAAGACCACCGGCACCGTGACCACCACCGCGCCGAACGACGCGTTGAACGGTCACGCACCGTTGACCAACGCGATCACCGACGTCAGCGGCGGCAACTTCGAGAACCTCGTGGGCGACAAGACCCCGGTCAGCACCACCGTGACCGACACCGTCGACACCACCCACCTGTCCCTGAGCGCCACCGGAACCGTGGCCGAGGGCGGCTCGATCGTCTATACCGCCACCCTGACCAATCCGGCGGGCACTCCGGTGACCGTGACCCTGAGCAACGGCGCCACCATCACCATCGAGGCCGGCAAGACGTCCGGCACCGTGACCGTTCCGGCGCCTGCCGACGACGTCTACAAGGACGCCGGCAAAGTCGAAGTCACCATC
>NZ_NEIZ01000048.1:0-1227 GCF_002113645.1 Pseudomonas sp. B35(2017)
GGCAAGATCCACGGCCTGGTGTACCGCATCGAGCAAGGCGACTCCGGCCGCACCCTCACCCGCTACAGCCTGAGCCTGGTGCCGCAGCTGGCCTACCTGCGCCACAACCACGACCAGCAGATCTTCCAGCAGCTCACCGTGCCCAAGATCATCGCCCGGGTGCTGGAGGATCGCGGCATCCTCGCCGACGCCTACAGCTTCCAGCTCGGCGCCGAGTACCCCGAGCGCGACTACTGCGTGCAGTACGACGAGTCCGACCTGCACTTCATCCAGCGCCTGTGCGAGGAGGAAGGCATCCACTTCCATTTTCAGCACAGCGCCAGCGGCCACAAGCTGGTGTTCGGCGACGACCAGACCGTGTTCCGCAAGCTCAAGCCGGTCAGCTACCAGCAGGACTCCGGCATGGCCGCCGACAAGCCGGTCATCAAGCGCTTCAACCTGCGCCTGGAGACCCGCACCAGCCGCGTCGCCCGCCGCGACTACGACTTCGAGAAGCCCAAGATCCTGCCCGAGGCCGCCGTCAAGTCGGCCTTCATGCCGGACCTCGAGGACTACGACTACCCCGGCCGCTTCACTGCCCGCGAGCGCGGCAAGCAGCTGGCCACCCGCGCCCTGGAACGCCACCGCAGCGACTACGCCCTGGCCGAGGGCAAGGGCGACGAGCCGACCCTGGCCTGCGGCCACTTCCTCACCCTGGCCGAGCACCCGCGCGCCGAGTGGAACGACCTGTGGCTGCTGCTGGAAGTCATCCACGAGGGCAAGCAACCGCAGGTCCTGGGCGAGAACGTCACCAGCGACGTCACCGACGGCAAGGACGACTTCCACCAGGGCTACCGCAACACCTTCCTCGCCACCCCGTGGGACGCCCACTACCGCCCGGCCCTGGAACACCCCAAGCCCCGCGTGCTCGGCAGCCAGACCGCCGTCGTCACCGGCCCTGCCGGCGAGGAGATCCACTGCGATCAGTACGGGCGGATCAAGGTGCAGTTCCACTGGGACCGCGACGGCCAGGCCGACGACAAGACCACCTGCTGGCTGCGCGTGGCCAGCGGCTGGGCCGGCGCGGCCTACGGCGGCATCGCCATCCCCCGCGTGGGCATGGAGGTGCTGGTCACCTTCCTTGAAGGCGACCCCGACCAGCCGCTGGTCACCGGCTGCCTGTACCACAAGGAAAACGTCGTCCCCTACGACCTGCCCGCGAACAAGACCCGCAGCACCTTCAAGACC